>CAVJSA010000015.1:0-41997 GCA_963651875.1 Lachnospiraceae bacterium
ACTTAAAAGTAAGAAAAACTCTCCTTAAATCTGGTCAAATTTAGGGGGATGACCAAATTCATTTTTTAAATTTTCGGAAGATTATAGTTATTTCCTTAAAAATAAAATTTATTGATTTTTTTCATCTTCTTTTAGTTTTAAGAGTTGTTTTTTTACATAATTCTTTCTATTCAGTACTAAATTAAATTTTTCTCCCAAAACTAATTCTTCAACATAAAAAGAAGATGTTACGCCAATTAAACTTTCTAAATCACTAATCATAATAGAATCTGCTTTTCCCAAAGGTAAAAAACCTTTGATTCCCTGACCAATATTTACTGTATATCCACCGTTTACTGTTTTTTCAATATGCCCAGAAATAACAGTTTGATTATCAAAAGCAAATTTAATTGATTTAATAGTTTCTGTGTAATCTTTTAATTCATGAAAAGCAGTATTTTTCTCATTTTCTATAAATGTTTTATATAAATCTTTCTTAGATGTTCCTTTTGTTTCATTTACTGGAAATGAAATAAATTCTGTATTTAAAGTAGAATTGAAATAATATTCAATTAAATATTGAGAGTCAGAAGTTGCATCTATAACTAAAGTTTCAACATTATTTTTTATTTCAATTCCAGAAGAAATAATCTCTTTAAATTCTTCAAATTTTCTAAAACATCTGTAATATTTTAATCCATCGTATGTATATAAAATCAATTTAATTGGATTTTCTATTTCTGAGTTTAATTCTATATCTGATGCAATAAGAATATTTCTTTTAATATTTAACTGTAATCGTAAGGATCTATGAACATAAAAAATAAATTGTTTATTTTCAGGAGCAGACTTAAGATACTTGTAAAATCTTTTATCTGATTCCCTTACATTATTGTCAATTATTCTTCGAATGAATACTGATTTTGCTTCGATATCATTCTTTACATTAAATAAATATTCAAAATCAAGAGAATAATCTGCAGCTTTTAATAAACTTCCTGAATCTTTTGATATATCGCTAAGAAATAAAACTACGCTTTTTACACCTTCTCTTCTTAATCCCTCAATTATTGGAATATATTCATTATTCTGGATAATAAAAACAGCGTAGTCGAAAGGTGTTTCATAATAAGAAGTTGCAGTATCCCATGTGAAAAGATGTTCTATAGTGTTCTTTCTTCCATTATCACTATATTTTATTGTGATATTATTATTTATTAAACTTTCAAAAAACTTTTCATTAAAACTTCTTTCTATACTGTGTGGAAAATATAAAGCTTTCTCATTGGTATAAAACTCGTCGGTTGGACAATTTTCTTTTTCTGACAAATAAGTAAAAATATATTTTTCCAAATTGTTCCAATTCAGTACATATTGAAAAGGCAAATGATCTTTCATCATAAATTTCCACAATTTAGAATAATAAATTCCATCAATAAAATAGTTAATTTTTCTCATCTGCTATATGCCTATTATTTATGACAATTTTGTGTAATATGTTGGATAATTACCATTGGATGACATCCTGAAATAACAGAATTACATCTTTTACATTTATATAATCCATTTTTTTCAGATACTGTTGCAAAAAATTCTGAAGAATGTTTAAGAACTAAATGTTCAAAAAAAACTTTTGATTCAAGTGATGAAAATTCTTGATTACAAAAACAACAATTAATTTTATCTTTTAGATTTTTTGAGTATAAGTGTTCTTGATTATTATTATGACTGCATAGATGGTTGATATAATCATTTTCTTGTATTTCTTTTTTGCAATAAGGACAAATGAGAATAGCACTTGATGAAAAAACTTTATCTATATTAATTAAATCTACAAATAAATCAGGTTGTAATTTAGTATTCATTTCTTGTGATGAATCACTTACAAGTACTGTATAAATTTGTTTTTCTTTTAACTTATTTAATACTAATTCATAGTCATCATTTATAATTAGGATACATATTTCATAAGGATCTTTTATGGAATTTTTACTTGCTTGCCATACTAAAGAATTAGAAATTACGTTAAAGTCTTCTGAATCGTTACTTGTAAAAATATCAATTTTTGCTAATTCAATTTTTTTTATAATGTCTTCGCCTAATATTTGTTTTTGTTTTTTTGTAAAAAAAACAGATGCTTTTTCTAAGATAATATCTTGTAAATCAAAATTAAATTTGTCTGCAGATATTTTTAATAAATATTTTGTAAAATCCTGCCATTGAAAATTTATGGTAATAATTTTCTTCTCTATAAGATCACATAAATAATTACCGTCTATATAAAGATTAACTTTTTTCATTTAAGTCACCTAGCTATTATTATTACTTTCCAAAATACATCGCTTCATATCATTGATAACTGCACTACTTGAATTATTCCACGTAATTACAGTTAGCAAATCCATTGCCCTCGTCATTGCGACATAAAACATATTTCTTTGGAGTCTTTCAACTGTTTCTTCATCGTATTTAGAGTCATTAAAGTGAACTCTGTGATCTGCAAGCATAATTACTACAGGAAAGTCCAAACCTTTACATGATTGAATTGTAGATATACTAACTTTTCCACCTACAGAATAGTCTTTATTTTTTATTCCTTCAGACTCAATGCCTAATTTAGATAATTCATTAATGACTTTATCAGGTTTTTGATTTTTTATATCACTAAGAATGATGCATATATTTTCAGGAGCATATCCCAATTCATTAATACAAATTTTAACCCGTTGTGCTATTAATTCAAATAAATCTTGAGAATGTGTTGTTTCAATATCCAAATCAATTAGCTCAACTGGAGGTCCCATACGGAATGAAGAAGGATTAGATTCCTGATTCATCCCTTTTATAAGTTTTCTATATCTTTCAGCTACATCATTAATCTGAATGGTATTTCTAAAATTTGTTTTTAATGTTACAGAATTTCCAGATATATCAATTCCACTTCGTTTTATAGGTGTTTGTATCTGATAAATAGTTTGATCTTTATCGCCTGCCATAATAACAGAAGCTCTGCATACAGCTTTTAAACAGAACATTGAACAAATCGAGAGGTCTTGTGCTTCATCGATGAAAATATAATCTGTAAATTTATCATCTTCGGATAAAGGTTGAGACTTTAGATTTCTTGCAACTTGTAATCGCGCATATTCTGGAAGCCATGCTTTTTCCTGATTTAATTTCTCTTCAAGTTTTACAATGATATCCCAATATATGACTCTTTGGTCATGTTTGAGAGCAAATTTTAAGCCAGTTCGATCAATCATTTGATCAAGATATTCTTCTTTTGTAATCATATTTGGCCAAATAAATGATGTTGCTTCATTAAAAATATCATCAGTTTGGATGTTTTTGTTTGAATAATCTTTTTTTATTATTTCTGAAATGATTTTCTTGTAGTTGGTTATATACTGTTCACTATAATTTACATAATGTTTTGGAATAGCATAGTCTAGAATTTCCTTAAAAAAACTATCTGCAGTTTTAATATTTTCTTCTGCAATTCCCATATTCATAAGTTTTGCTACATAAGCGTTATATTTCACAAGACTGGTAGTAAATGTTACAAAGGTAATTGTAGGTTTATATTCATCATTCTTTGTTTGTTCAATCAGCTTTTCTACAGCTTTTAGTAAAACTAATGATTTCCCTGTTCCTGCAGAACCTTTTACCAAATAGTCTTTTTTAAATTTAATACGATTTACAGCATCATCCTGTTCTGATGTTAATCTTAAAATAGAATGTTCAAAGTCATTTCTTGTTCTTGTATATGTAAGCATTCTTTGAAGATTAGAAATGTAGTTTTCATAATGACCAAATTTATCTTGAACTTCAATCTGCTTATTTTCGTAATTCTCAATCTCTTTCTTCAACATAGAAGCTGCTTGTTCAGATTGATTCTTTTCAGTTTCAAAAATCTGGCAGCGCTTCTTCATATTATCTAATTGCTGTTGAAGTTCTTGATATTCAGTGCTTTCTTTAATAATAGTTGGAAGATTTTTTTGCATCTCTGTAATTTTATTGTTTGCTTCCAACAATTCTTTCGCAGTCTCTGCTGGTGCTTTTCTTTGAATCCATTCTGATAATTGAGAATTTAATGGTTCAAACTTTTCTCTGAGTGAATGGTCAGATATTTCACAAAATTGTAAAAGGTCTCTTATAGCTGCCCTAGCCTCTTCAATAGAAAGAGATTCAAATTGATGTCTAACTTTATTAGCATTGCGTTTTCCATTTTTCATGCTAAATAGAAAATCATGATCTTTATCAGTAACCCATCCGCTTCTTTTTTTCAAAGCTCCCACATATTTATAAATTAAATCATGAAATTTATCGTCAGTATCTTCTATACCTGCAAAGTAACTGATTTCCGTTTTCATATATTGTTCTATAAATGCATAAACAGCTAGAACAAAGAAGCCACAATCTGAAGATTGCATATCAATAATTCGTTGAACATCTTTATTAGTTGGAAAACTCATTAAATACTCCTACAGTTTTAGACTCTTAATGAAATCATTAATGTAAACTATTCTTGCATCAGGATAGTCATAATTTTTCGCTAATAACTCAATTTTTTGCAAACTCCAAAAAGGATGTGCAAGAATTACAGTTTCATTATTTATTGATATGATAAATGTTTCTGTTTTTTCGACTGGCTCAATTTTATCATTTCCTTGTTTAACTAATGCATCAATTCTAGATTGAATCAGTTTGTACCAATATCCATTTTTATCCATAATATTAGGTACACAATTTTTATCTGCAGCAATTTGAGCTAAATCCAGTCCCAATCGCCAATCAAGCATTTCGTGATATTTCTGGTTATAATAATCACGTAAGCAGTCATAACATGAACAGTCACAAGTATCTTTGTGTTCTTCTTCTGTAAGTTTTGAGTAAATATTTCCACCTTTCAGTAAATGCTTCAAAAATATTTCATATTGAAGATCTGAATTAGCTGAGCCTAGAAATGAAGTATAACCGGCTCCATTTTCCAGTTGTTCAACCATAAAGATTCCGGCTCTGACAGAGCTATTATCTTCATTTTCTCTTTTTACAAAGTAATCTACAGTTAATTCAGTTGTTTCTATATCGAGATAGTTTGTTACTGCTTTTCGTAATAGATTTCCCCAAGAAACAAAAGCTCCTCGTAGAGCTGTTAATCTTTGTCTTTCTAATAATTCATTATCTGTAACATGTAGTGGCGATAATAAAACATCTTTATTTTCTGAATTAATACATATTTCAAGTACACCAGTTACTTTTGAAGAGATTAAAGCAAAATCTCTTTTAGTTTCAGGATCAAAATCAAAAGCACCCTTATAATTTACATAATTCGGGTCGTACCACCCTTCTTCTTTTTTTGCCATTTGAAGGCTGAATAATTTACCCTTATTAGTATTTATAGTATTTACGACGCCTTTCTCAGGAAATTCATTATTTCCAACTAATAAATTAGTATTTGATACAGGCTTCAACGTAATATCAGTTTCTTCGCTATCAATTCGAGTCTCACTGGTCATTGGTAGCCATTCAAATCGTCCATCGAAGTCTTTTTCTGAAGATTTAGTATATTCAGTACGATATCCTAAAGGTGATGCGACGCTATCAATTGGTGCAATTTCACACTTACATACTGGACATGTATTCTCGATTTTTTTATCTACCATTGCGACATAAGAACAGTTTTTACAGCTTAAAAGTTTTTTATCTTCAAAAATATGTAAACCACTTTTTGCCTTTGGTTGTCCCCTTACACTTTCATATGTCACAAAACCAATGGATTTTAATACTTTTTTATCCTTTACAATTTCACAACCAGGTGTAAAAGATGTTAAAGCTAAATCCATTTGTCTATCTGTAACTTTCTTTGGAGGAAATGAGACTGGTTTTGCTTCATATAAGTATCTTACCTGTGTTGGGAATCCAAACATTGGAAGAAGACCTGTGGCTGCGAAACGTTCAGATAATTCATTCTGAATAAATTCATCTTTATGAATTTTGTTTTCAATATTTTGGATCAAATTGGAATGTATTTCTTCAACCATTGAATCTAATGTAGATTTATCAATTTTGGTCTTATCTGCATAGGTGTCTACAATTCTTTGAATCGTTGGTTTGTTATCAATTAACCAAGCTTTGATATGTTTTTTATTTTCTGTCCATTCCTCTACTGTTCCAAATTCTCCATGAACGGAACTATTTTCTGGAATAATTCCTTTTTCAATATATGCAATTCGAAGAACTTCTTTAATTATAAAACGTCTTAAAATGTCCGGACTTCTTAAATCAATGTATGGAACAGCAGGTTGTCCTGTAACCATTCTTTCCGGCTGAGAATAATGGCTTTGATCATGACTATTAACACGTGCAACAGTAAGCGCTAGTGATAAAGGAGTATTTCTTCGTCCAGCACGACCAACACGCTGCTGATAATTAAACCTTTGAGGAGGCACGTTACCCATCATTACGGCAGAAAGAGAACCGATATCAACACCGGCTTCCATTGTCGTTGTTACAGAAAGCAAATCTATTTCATCAACTTTTTTTATTTCTTTTATTTTTACCAAATCTTGGAATAATCTCTGGCGATCCAATGCGTCATCGTCATCAGTCTGGCCTGTTAATTCTTCACAATGAAGGCGAGTTAAATCAGTTCCGAACAAACCAGATGTATAAATAGTATCTGGTTTGTCAAAATCCTTAGCAGAGATTTTACATGAATCATCAAGTTTATCACCACAGAATGTACATATTCCTTTAGAATGATGTAAATGAACAGTTCCACATCTTTTACATTTCCATACGGATTCACACTTTTCAAATGGAACAAATTCTATTCCTTCACCTTTTAGAGATATATCAGTATCACTTTGAACTATTTCAAGTGTAATTAATGCAGTTTTGAGGGCGTCCATTTTAGGATGAGCACCTCTCATTTTGTCTCCATAAACCCTTTCTGCATATTTCCATAATCTATTAGGAAATCCTTTTGGCAAATACCGTCTATTTGTATCATAAATGCGCCATGATTCGCCCAATATTCTTATAGCAGAATCTAAAAATTCCTGTTCAATTCCATTAGTACTCTTTGCTTTAAAATACCCTAATCCAAGTTGTTCAAAAGTACGCTTATTTGAACCAAACGCCGTAGTAAGTAATTCAGCACGGCACTTAATACGAACTTTATTGTAAAATTCTTCTTTAGGGGTAGTTTCAATAGTATATTTATTTCTTTCCCAATCTACTGCTTTCGTCCATTTAGCATTATCTCCATATTCTTCATAGCTAGGGAATGGACCTGCTGGATTTATACCAGTATTGAGAAGTTTTTCAATTACACCATCAACAATTTTTTCAACATCCGTATTTGAAGCATTGAGAATAGCATCAAGATCCATTTCTGGATCTTCATCATCCATTTCTCTTCGTATGGCATCTTTTATAGAACTAAAATATGCTTCTTTTAATTTGCCAGTTCTAAGTTCTTCAGGAATATCCTTATATTTTATTTCTTCATCACGCCATCTTTTTAAATAAGAAAGACATTCTGATTCAGATCCTAAAGAATTTAACATTGCTAAACGGATTTCATCCCTATAATGGTCAAGTTCAATTCCCGCGGAAAGTTTAGCAGCTCCTTGACGGCTATCAGAGAATAAGATTAACTTGCTTTTTTCATTTCTGTTTTTAAGGATTCGTATAAGAGAATCAGCAAAAACCTGGTCGACCTTCTGAACACCAGTACCATGATGATAAAGAGGTGTTAGAGTTTGTTCTTCTTCATCATATTCTATATGCCAGTCACAGGCAGGACATCTTTCAGGAAATGGTGCTGCTGATTTTTTCTTATCGTATTCACAAAATTCTGTTTCCATTCTATCTGGATGAATTTCACCAGTTACACAATCAAACTTGGTATTTATCCAATGTCTTTCTTTTACATCAGTTTCATCGAATGGTTCCTGTCCAGGAGTTCTTTTGAAGAGAATTGTTGGTGCAATATCAATATTTGATAGTAATGGCTTATTATTCTCAAAATAAATTTTTCCAGGATCTCTATCATCATTCTCATAACCGCTTAAGAATATTTCACCACACTGACGGCAAACAACGGCTTCATAAACTTTTGCACCACAAGAACATCTATTAACAGGCTTAGAGTATAATTTTCCAAATTTTCTTTTTGGATCTCTAAATTTCTCATCTACGGCTGAACAGTTACTTGAAGAACAAATCCAAATATTATCCACGTTTCTTGCAAAATAATGTGCTCTTACAGGTTGTATGTAATTCTCTTTCTCATCTTTAGTAAGATTAATAAGAGTAATCAGAATTTCTACATACAATAAAGCTTTAGAATTATTATCAAAAAGCCTTTTTCCCATATATTCAACTGATCTAGCTGCAACATAATTATCATTATCTTGTAAACTATATGTGAGCCAATTAGTGAATTCATATTTTTTTGCTAAATCATTGAATGTTTGAAATCCATTATTATTTATTAGTTCTAATATATTAGTTTCTTTGTTTTCAGTTAAATCTCCCAAGTCAACAATCTTATCAAATAAATCAATAGGCAGAACTGGAAGTGTTTCTTTAATGACAGGATTTTTCGTTTCATCCGCAATAACATCGAATGTTGAAGAAGATACACCAAAGAAATCACTGATAAAATTGTCAGTTCGTTTGCATTTATTCATAGAAGCACTGGATGCAAGAAAACGAACTTGTTTAGAAGATGGATTTAATCCGAGTCTGTTGAGCAAAACTTTTATAATATATGAGACTTCTGTTCCTGCTGTCCCTCGATATGTATGCAATTCATCTATTACTAATGTAAAGATATGAGATTCATCTTCCTGAAGCCATTTTTTTGTCTTTTCAAAGATATCTTCTTCTCTTTTTCTCATTAACATAATATTCAACATACTGTAGTTGGTAATCATTATGTCAGGAGGATTTGATTGCATATCCTGTCTGATAATCAATTCTGCAGAGTTATCATCAGTACAAGGAATAGAATATTTTAAGCTATCATAAATCTTTGGATCAGATTCTTTCGTAGCTTTTAATGTTTCCCATTGAGCTTTGTATTTGGCAAAAGATTGAGGTCTTGTTTCATTTGTTTTTCCAGGTGTTCTTCCTGTATAGCGACCAAAAGTAAATCTATTCCCCTTTCTGTTAGAGTCCAACCATTCTTTCACGTCTTCACTTTCAAGCGATTTTCTTAATCGAACCATCTGATCTTCTGCAAGTGCATTTAATGGATACATGATTAAGGTTCTGATTGCATGCTCTCTTTCTTTAGGTTCAGGCCATTTCTGAGATTCTGTAACTAGATTTGCTAATACAGGAATTAAGAAACATTCAGTTTTTCCAGAACCAGTTCCAGTTGTAACAACAAGATTCTTCTTATCTTTTAATACAGTTTTGATAGCATTTTTCTGATGTTTGTATATCTTGATTTCGTCTCCATCAGGTTTTTCAGGTTTGAGCAATCCTCGATTTATAAATTCACCTATGTCTTTTGACAACTTTTCTTGTTCGAAAAATTTTGATAGTTCTATTTCACCTTCATATTTATTAACAAGTTCAATAATAGGTGATTGCATGATGACGCCGTTGGTCTCATATAGTTTTCGTCGTTCATCAACATAGCATTTTTCTCTTAGTGGAATACCAGTATCGAGATATTTCAAATATATATCTTTTAATGTACGGCCTATTGCAACAGGATTAATCATCTAATACCTCCACACTATTCTTTCCAAATATTCGAATTAATTCATTTATAATTTTATCGTTTACACTTTTATAATTTTTTTTATAACTAACAGGATAATCAAATTCATTATCATCAAAATTCTCAGTATTTAATAAAAACAAAGCTCTAGTTATTAATATTGGTAAATCTGAATAACAATTCGTATTCAATGTTTGTTGTTTTTTGTGGTAATAAAATAGAGTTTTTCCTTCAATTTCTCGTACATAACAGCGTGCAACACAAATTGCATCAAGATTTTCATCATAGTTTGGAATAATTCTTTTCTCTTTTCCATCATATAAAAAAGATGGACTATAAACTTTATCTTCAGCTTTATATATTCCTACTTTTGAAAGTTTTGAATTACAGCTTTTAAATGAGTACGAATCATCTATATCACACCATACTTTTAATTCAATTGAATTTTCAATTTTAAAATTCGATACTAAGGCAGAAATAGTTGGAAAATTGTTTAATAATAATAATGGATCAATTGTATTTTCTAAGTATTCTTTTTTGGGAAAACAAATAAATCCAGTTTTTCCATTTATTTGAGCTATCTCGCACTTTCCTTTTCTTAACAATGGCATAAAGAGTTTATACTCAGGAAAATTTCCATATTGAGATGAATAAAATTCTGGATAGGCGGCTAACAAATCTCTACATGTTTTTTGAATTTGCTTCCATGTGACAAATCCTTTGACACGCATCCAATTTCTGAGTTTCCTTTGAATTATAGAAAAATTATCATCAGGAAGAGAGTTAGTCGAAATAGCCATTTTCCACCTGATCAGAGTTATCTTTGATTTTTTCTACTTGAATATCTTTTGGTTCAAAATATCCAACAGAATCAGAGAGTTCTAATAAATCACTGTCTATCTGTAATTTTTCATCAATAGAGGCTATTCTACCCCATGCAGCAAAATTATCATTAATAAGTGGGAGACCTACTCTTTTATCTTCTGCATATGGTTGTACAGTAGCAAATATCTTTAAATTTTTAGGGAAAGTTTTACCTATTCCAGGAATAATAATTGAATATCCTGAAATAACATCAAGTAATGGCTGTAACCCACATTCCGGCTGAGTTAAATTTAGAGAGTCCAAAACGAGAATATGATTAACATCTTCGTTTTCGTAGCAAGAACTAAGAACTGATGCTAATCCATTATTCATAAAGTCCTTATAATGAAGCCAATCATGTTCTACATGAATATTGAATAATTTTGAATTTCTAATTGCTTTTGCATAAAGATATGCCCATGAAACACTCGGAATAAAACAAGCTTTATTTGCAAATAATGGGCTTTCTTTTTTAAGCTGATTCTTTACTATTTCTGGAATAGAATCCAATTCCATATTTTCTTTTAATAAATTAAAGAATCCGTATCCCTCTTCTTCTTCCAATTTTGTGAATGACGATCCAACTTTTTCGAATTCTACTGGTTCTATTTCGATACAATCAAATGCTGCTTTTGGAGTCTCTGGAACCTGAGCTTTCATTTCAGCAAGTATTGAATCATAGTTTGAGGTGACATCATCAAGTTTGGCTTGTAGTTCACTAGTCTGGTTTTCTATCTTAGATTTCTTCTCTACGAATGATGATTCCAAATTACTTTCTTTTTCTGAATACTTAGTCTGAAGTAAATCAGTTTCAGTTTTTAGGGACTCTTTTGTTTTCTTTAATGATTCAATTTCTTGTGTCAAAGTAGCTTTCGAAGCTTCCAAAGTTGATGCCCAACTACTTTGATATTCATCCTTCATACGTTTAACAGTTTCAGTAAGAATCTGGGTAAGAGATGAATTTGAATCAATGAGATCCTTTATTTCTCTAAAAGTAAATTCAAGAGAATCAAGCTTTCCTTTAGCTCTATCAAGTCGAATTTCATCTATAACATCATTTGTTTCTTTGAACTTTGTTGCAAAGTCCTGAAATACTTCTTTTTTTATTGTAAGAAGATTTTCTGCAGCGGCACAAGATTTTAATTGATCCTTAAACCATTCCCCGAGCTGTCGATCATCCATACAGTCAATAATGCCTTCTTGTTCAAAAGGCAATGCATTTAAGTTTCCTAGAAAGTATTCCTTCTGATTAACTTTTACACATGTTCTTTGATAAATCTGTGAATCAATTTTATAGGCATTTGTTTCTTTTCCTTTTACAGGCCTGATGGTTCCTGATGAAGATTCGAACTTAAATAATCCATAAAGAAAATCTCCTGATTTCAGGAAGAAATATCTACTGTAATTATTAAGTTCTGCTTTATCTATACAGGAAGAAAGTTCATCTTGTGTAATAAATCCATGTTCTAGTGATGTCTGATAATTAACATTGATTATGGATGTAAAAGACTTTGCGGTAATCTTTCCACTGTAATCCATAATGTATTCATCTCCCCTGAATGCTGCATCCTTTAAACTTGTACGAACAGAAAATTCTACAAAACTATTTGGAGAAACATTATAGCCTTCTCTATCAAATTGAAATTTAGGGGCGAAGACCTTACCATCAGGGTAGAAAACTGCTCTCGCTTTGCTTTTATCCAGAGCAACATAATCGCCTTCTGTACCCTTGTATCCTATAACAGTTACACGAGCGTTTTCAGAATTTGGTACAGGTTCAATAAATCCAATAATTCTTGAATTCAAAATTTCTTCATTAGTTGCCATAATGTCCACTCCTATCCAATTTATTATTTATTTCAAATCTATTTTCTAATCTTTCAATTTGCTGAAGGAAAGGTCTTAAATTACTCTCACTTTCTCTATATGTAACAACAGACTTTCTTTCTATCCATTCCAGATCACCTAATAATTTAAGACCATCTATTACAGAATCTTCTATATTAATAGAAGGTTTTAATTCATTATTTGCTTCATCTATTATCCAACCATGATTTTTAGGTAATGGCATTGCATCAACATTTTCAACAGAAAAGAACATTTCAGATGAATCCCAGGAGTTCAATAATTTTAGACAATGCTTGCCGGGATTTAATTTTTCTGGTAATTGAGCTATTCCATTCTCAATTGGGTATTCTTTTGCATCAAGATAAACATATTTATATTTTGATTTATCATATTTTTGTTCTGTAAGTACCACAGATGGTAGTGCAAAAGAATAATATGTATTTCGTTTTACCTTTAAACCACCAACAAGAGCAAAATAAGGTTGAGTTTTAACTGGAATCCTAAACTTTTCAAAGCTATCCCTATTTTTAAGTTTAAGAATTAGTATTTTATATAATCCAGCTGATATTACTTCGATTTCTTCTGTCTTTCTAAGATTTTCTACATAAGAAGGATATTTTGTCTGTTTTGTAATAATGAGAACTTCTTCCTCAGCATCAATTGCTCTGTTATATGGAAGCCAATCATTATAGTCACTATCTTTTATAAAATAAGAACCTCGTCTTGGCAGATAGACATTTTCATCAAACTTCCACAAATATTTATCATTTAGTTGGTCTTTAGAAAGATTGATTTGTTTCTTGTTAACAAAGAACTTTATTTCAGGCTCTAGTTGGATAAGAAATTCAGCTCTGGCCTTTTGTTCAATTTGTTCTCTTGTAAGGGCCCTTCTTCGGTCTAAAATGTCTCTAAAACTTCTTCCATCCCATACACAATAAAATGAAAAAATCATTCTTCTAATCATTTTATTATATGCATAGTCATTTCTATTGAAGACTAGACCTTCAAAGATTTGATATGTTATTCCAGAAGCAGGTTCTAGATGTAATTGAATAAATCTATCTGCATATCTAATGATAGATGTACCATTAATGATTCTCTGAGAAACAGGATATTGTACATAACAGCCAGGACCTGATCTTGGTATTGGTATATCAAGATAACGTTTCTCTTTTTCAAACAGTTTTTTAGCTTTGAACCAAATATCATCCTGCCAATTTCTGTAAAACTGCTGAACAGAATTGTTATCATAGAAATAACGAAGCTTATATATTAAGCGATTATTGTAACTGTTTACAAGATCAGAATCTGTTTCAATGTCATAAGCAATTTTTGTTTCTAGGGCTACAATAGCTAGAGCACTGTAACTATCACTGATATAATCTGTTCCTTCTCCTTTCAGTAAGTTCTCAATTTCTTTTTCTGTGATACCAGCCTGATGAGCACAGTGTTCATAAGTGTATGTATCAATTAAAAGTTTGAAACTTTCATTAGGTGAGGTTCGTTGTAAAAAATATTCATACAGTGCTTTTCCAAGCTTTTGTGTATTACTAGACATCTAACTAAAATCTTCCTCCTATCTTTATTATAGGAACTGTTAAAAAAATTATTTTTCCAATTGTTTCAAAGATTTACCATCTTTATCTTTCCAGACATCCATACCGTTAACACTTCCAAAAGTGACAAAACAAGCAGCTCCAGATGGACTATTGAAAACGATGTCATCTGTAGTAAAGCCATTCGCATCAATTTTATCCGCATACTTTTTACGATTTTCTACTATTTGATCTCTACATGCTGACTGAACGTCTGTTCTAACTATGCTACCCTTAAGAAGAATAAAACCATCAGTTGTGACTCTTCCTTTTGCATCAACTTTTGATGTTTTATAGTGAAGAACTTGTGAAGAAACTTTTGTTCCTTCTGATGTAATTTCTAAAGGAGCAAAAACTTTATATCCTAGAGAACCAATTATGATTTTTACATTTTCAATAAAACCTTCAAGTTCGCTTTCTTTTTCTTCGCTTACATTTCCAGGATTTGGTTCATTTCCATTCTTTACAATATATCGTTTAGAATCAGTGGCAATATTTCTAAAACGATTTTCAAGATAGTTCATTTCAGTTGGTCCAAAAGTATCATCAGTAGTTGTAATATCGACCGCTTCAGTCCAATAATCTTTTTCCGGATTTCTCTTGTGTTCCTGTAAACGGCAAAGCAATCCATCACCATTTTTACGAGCACCAGCCTGACCGATATAGATTAATTCTTTTCCAGTCTCTTCGTCGGTTCCAAAAAGAAAATAGACACCGGTCTGCTTTAAATGATCTCTGTCTTTACACTTCTCAAGATCTACACGAGGAATCTTGTATAAAACACCGGTCCAGCCGCCAATTGTACATTTGATACGGCCGTTTACATGACCATCCATGAGATATAATTGAATTGTTTTTTTGTCGCTTGGATTCATATATATCACCTCCTTTACTTATTTCTTTAAAATAAGTATTAAAATTATGACTACAGTCATAACTGGATAAACAAAGATTATGGACCATGAAAGAAAAGCCTTAAAAAATCCCTTTATGGATTTTGCGTAATTTTTCATTGGCATATCAAAAACTTCTGATTTATTAGTCTTATCTTTTACATAAGCATTATACATTTCAACAAATTTGTGTTCTTGTTGTAAATATAACGTATCAAGAAAACAAAATAGTACAATTGGTATAAGGCAAAACCATAAGAAAACAATCATTTTGGGTCTGTGAATAAATTGCTAGCATTGCAGAAACAATTGCAATACACCAACCTTTTACCTGAGCTGAATTAGAATTCATTCGACCGATATTGTTTTGGAGTAATTCAAAATATAATCGTTCATCTTCGTTATATTTACATTCCATTTTCTTAAATCTCCTTTGTTATAGAGTATTCACTTATTCTGTTTTTTCTGTTTATTGCTATTTCTATGTATTTCTTGGGTTGTTGTACAAAATCATTCCATTTAACAGAAGGGATGTATGATGCATCATCTGTTGAAATGAAACTGTATTGAGTTGCAAATGAATTAAAGTTATAGCCATTTGATATTTTTTTATTCATATTTTTTCTTATTATTGAAAATAAACAATCATCATATGAATTATTTAAGAAATATGAATAATCGTAATTTCTATCTGGTAAAACGACAGCCAAAATTGCATTACTATGACTTGTTCTATCTCCTCGAGTCATCTCTTTTAGAGAATAAGAAATTTCCCAAGGAATCCACTGAGAGCGTTCTGTACGATACTTTTCTTTCATACCAGGAGAAATCATTACAATTGTTACAGAACTATCATAAATTCTATCTTTTAATTTATTCCAAATATATTCATCTGAATAATTAGATAAATCTTCATTATCAGACTCACCTTTATAAATATTATTTGAGTAATCCATATAAGATTCTAATTTATCTACATAATCTCTTACTGTAGAGAAATAACTGTTAAAATAACTTCCGTATATTGAATTATTTAATGGATAAACCAAGTTATCTTTATATTTATAAGAAAAGAATATTTTGTACCCCATATTATCCTCTATTTGAAAACCAAGAACTTAATTTTGTTAAATAATTTGTACCATTTCTTTTTTCAACAACATAGTAACCTCTTTCAATATAAGAACCATCAGAGTACTTTGAATAACCATCCTCAAACCTTATATACGGATATATTTCCATGTATTCGTTGCCTTTGTATAAATAAGATTTATTTTCTTCATCACACATTGGAAAAAGTGCCAGATTCATTTTTTCACTCTTTATTGCATCACCGAATCCAAGTTCCCAATTACACCATTTTGACTCTATTGCTCCATCAGAAGCTTTATCACATATTCAGTTTTCTTGTGGCGTGAAGGAAATCAAAACCAGTAGTTTAAACAAATGCCGAACAGACTGCATACAACGGAATATTCACCATCCAGCCTTGATTTTTATACGGCAACAGCGAAAATCTGATCGAAAGAGCGGGCTTATATTTATCGTAGAACGCTTTTAGACTTTGGGAGCGGACATTTGTTTCGGCTTTTACTTCAATGGGAACAATGTCCATTTCTTTTTGGATCAGAAAATTCTGCTCAAAAGTCGCGCTTTCGCTTCTGTAATAATATGGAGTAAAATCGGTTTCAGAAATCAATTCCTGTAAAACAAACTGCTCCGCAAACGCGCCTTTAAATTCAACAAAAAGAGCGTTTCCATTGATAATTGCTTTTGCAGGAACTTCGCTCATGGCGGACAAAAGTCCAACATCCAGAACAAAAAGTTTGTACGCGGTAAAATCCTTGTAGGCGGAAAGCGGAATATGCGGCTCATTTACCCGATTCACTTTATGAACAAGTCCTGAATCGCAAAGCCACTGGATTGCGTTTTCAAAATCCTTGCTGCGAGCCCCATGCTTTATTTTTCCAAAAAAGAATTTTCTGTTTTCCTTTGACAGCTGCATTGGAATAAAATCCCAGACAAGATTGACTTTTGAAATCTCGCGCGCTTCAATATGCTTTCCAAAGTCACCCTTATATTGTGCAAGAATCGTCTTTTGAATTTGCCTGGCTTTTATATAATCAGAATCCGTTCTAAAAGATTCAACAACCTCCGGCATTCCGCCAACAAAATAATAATTTTTAAGATGATAAATATATTTTTCCGCAAAATTATCGATTAAGGTAAAATCTTTAGAAAGCAAGGCATCGCTCAAAGGCTTTTCTTCCACCGCATACAAATATTCCCTGAAACTAAGCGGATAAAGATGCATTAAATCAACTTTTCCAACCGGATATGAAACTCCCTGATGAAGAGCAACTCCTAAAAGTGAACCAGCCGCAATAATGTGATATTCATTAGCTTCTTCACAAAAATATTTCAATGACTCAAATGCTTTTGGCGCATTTTGAATTTCATCAAAAATAATCAATGTGTCTAATGGTGTAATTTGAAAGCCCACCTCAATGCTTAATGCCGGCAAAATCCGCTTTATGTCATAATCAGATTCAAAAAGATTTTTCATTGCGGAATTGTTATAAAAAGAAATATAAGCAGTTTTTTTATAAAGTCGTCTTCCGAATTCCTTCATAACCCAGGTTTTTCCAACCTGTCGGGCCCCCATAAGAACAAGCGGTTTTCTGTTTGAGTTTTCTTTCCAGGTTTTCAAATTATTCAGTATAAATCTTTCCACGTTATAAACGTAACATTTTTTAAGACCTAAAACAAGATAAAATACGCATTATTTAAGACCTAAAATAAAACAAAATGTACATTTTTTAAGACCTAGAATAGAAATAATGAACTGCAGAATACCCACTAAAACAACGCACGGATTTGGGGAAGTTGAATGATTCAATAAAGCGGTTATTCGTCACTTTTTCTGAACTAAAAAAAATGCTGGAAAAAGCGGGCGGATGATAGTTTATAGCCCGCTCCTTGCTTGCATGCAGACTCGATTAAAAATTTAAATGTATAGCAGTTATTTAGAGATTCCCGCATCAAGTGCGGGAATGACAGTGCTGTCAAGATGAGAGAATGACCATGTGTGTTGTCATTGCTGGAGACGTCCCGACAGTCTTACACTGTGTGTCATTGCCGGAGTCCTCCCGTGTCATTGTCTCATCTTGACCCGACAATCTATTTAGGAAAGAGATTCCCTGGTCAAGCCAGGGAATGACACTGGTTAGTCAAGACGTGTGAATGACAGTGCTGTCGAGCTGGGAGAATGACACAGAAGTCAGATGCGGCAATTAAAAATTATTGTGTCATTGCCGTGCCACGACACGGCAATCTGTTTATGATAGAGATTCCCGCATCAAGTGCGGGAATGACAGTGCTGTCGAGATGGGGGAATGACAATGGTTAGTCAAGACGTGTGAATGACAATGTGTGCTGTCATTGCTGGAGACGTCCCGACAGTCTTACACTGTGTGTCATTGCCGTGCCACGACACGGCAATCTATTTAGGAAAGAGATTCCCTGGTCAAGCCAGGGAATGACAATGGTTAGTCAAGACGTGTGAATGACAGAACTGTCGAGACGGGAGAATGACAGAAAATCAATTCCAGAGTGCCATTTTAAACTTTTTTAATCAGTTCTTTCTTCCCCCACCCTAATCAATCAAATCATTCTGGAATCTTGAAAGATGCTCATACGGGAGAATCAGGCGGCCGCGATAAAATCCGCAGCCGTCGTTTATCATGCTGTTGTCTGCTGCGGCAAACATGTTTACGTCTATTTTTGAAAGTTCCAGCGTCTGCAGCGCAATTCCACGTTCAAAGGCTTCGTCAAAATAAATACATTCTCCCTGTGGAATTTTGTCTCTTTTTGCCCTCTCGCCTTCCTGGCGTTTTTCGTAGCCTAGATGATTTGCCGGGCCTATTTCTGCAAAATCGTCCATTTCTTTTGTGCGGAGCTGAACTTCAATATAGCTTCTGGCTGTATTGTCGTAAAAAGTAATGTGCAGGGAACGGTAGCCGTATGGGCTTGTGTTTTCGATATAATCCTTGTAATAAATCCGGACTTCTTTATTAAGCCTGAAAGACTGCTTTTTTTCGTTTTGATTGAGCGGTTCTGCCGTAAATCCACGCTGTTCAAGAAAATCCGGAAGAACATTCGCAATTTCGTACAGATATTTTAATTCAATTTCTTTTCTGTCATCGCCGGCTTTTAAATGACAGCGTGGCATGGAAATTATAATTCTGTAAGCAATCAAGTCTCTGAATCGGGTAAGTTTATTTTTGATTTCTGCCACAGAAGGAAAAATTCCGTTTTTTATGTAATAGTCGTAAATAAACTGCACGATTTTTCCGTTGAATTTTTCTTCTGCCCGGACAAGGGATTTTATTCTGCCTTTAAAAGTGAATGCCAGAAAAGGATATTTTTCTGCCATATATTTGTAAAATTCCCGCAGCTGCTGAGACTGTGCCGTTAAAAAGTCGTTGTGTTCCAGAAGTTCTTCAATCTGAATAAGAAAATTACAGTGAACCATATCGATCGGATTATTGTTTTCCAGCGCCGCTTTTTTTAAGTCTGTAGAATAGCGTTTTAAAATCTTAAAAACCGTGTCTCCGTTATAAAGATAGTCGTTCAGTTTTACCATAAAATCCCTCAAAAAAGTTCGCCTTGGCGCAACACAAAAAATAAAGGCATCCCGCATTTACAGGACGCCCTTGTCTCAATTTTAAATAAATTTAACAGATTTTTGTTCTGAGTATCAAGGCATGTAATAAGTCTTTAAAGGCGGAAATCCATTGAATTCTACACTTGCATAAGAACCCGTATATGCTCCGGTAGAAAGCCAGTAAAGTTTATCGCCTTCTTTTAAGCTCAGCGGAAGTCTGTATTTTGCATGTTCATACATAATGTCCATGCTGTCGCAGGTAGGACCAGCAAGAATTACATCTCCTTCTTTTTCGTTTTCGGTTTGATGTTCAGCAATGACCGGATATTTTATTGATTCGTCGATTGTTTCTATAAGTCCGTTGAATTTTCCTGAATCCTGATAAACCCAGCGCTGCAAGGCCGTATTATTTTTTCGGGAAATCAAAATTACTTCGGAAGTTAAAATTCCGCTGTCGCCAACTAAAGAACGACCAGGTTCAAGAATAATCTGAGGAACTTCTTCCCCAAAATCATCGTGAAGATATCTGTTAATTTCTGACGCATAATCTTTTAAATCATTTGTAGGTTGAATATAATGCGCTGGGAACCCACCACCCATATTTATCATTGAAAGGCGAATTCCTTCTTCTTCATCAAGAGAATTAAAAAGATAGGTAGCTTTGGCAATTGCTTCGTTCCAAACACCAATATCACGCTGCTGAGAGCCAACATGAAACGAAATGCCATAAGGCACAAGACCAAGATTTTTTGCCATAACCAGTAAATCATAAGCCATATCGGGATGACAGCCGAATTTTCTGCTCAATGGCCAGTCTGCTGATTCCGCACCTTCGACCAGCATGCGGACATAAACACGACTTCCAGGGGCATTTTCTGCAATTTTTTTTAAATCGTCTTTTGAATCCGTTGCAAACATGCGTACTCCATTTTCGTAAAAATACTTAATGTCCCTGCTCTTTTTAATTGTATTTCCGTAAGAAAGCCGTTCGCCAGTAACACCGAGTTTTAAAACTTTATCAAGTTCGTAACGGGAAGCAATATCAAAGTTTGAACCTAACTCTGCCAGGAGTTTGATTACAGGTTCGCCCGGATTTGCTTTTACTGCGTAATAAATGTTTGCGTAGGGAAATGAATCGCGAAGCCGAAGATAATTTTGTTTGATCTGACGAAGATCAACAACCACGTTAGGAGTTTCCAAATCTTTTGAAAACTTAAGAAAACGATTCCAGTCAGAATCGGAAATGTAGTCCTGTCTTTTTAACATATAGACCACCTTTCTAAATTAAGTTGAAAACAGAAGGTGAACGTACAAAAACTTTCACCTTCAAAAAGTGAAAGATTTCGTATGAACGGAGAATCAGCACAACTTCCGCAACCTTTCTTTTTCCACTTAAGCATAATTCCGGAACCCGAAATTTACGCATAGAGAAAAAATATAGAATTGTCTTTTAGTGGTCAATGAATTTTTTACAAATTATTCTGGAATAATTTGTAAAATTTAATAGGAAAAAGTTTCTAATAGCCCAAATATCGAGTTTTACTAAAAATATCGCAAATAGCCTTTCTCCGAAAAATTGTCACTACGCTTTATAGTAAGACAAAGAGGGATGAATAGTGCAGTTAGTAGATTTTTCTATAAAATTGTTTTTTTAAATCGTGTTTTATTGTATATTTAAGTGATAAAAAGTTACTTAAAACAAGGTGCATTTTATGAACGTACGAAAAACCACAAAAATCATAACCGACATTTTAATGTTCCTGGATTTTCTTTTTTTGATGTGCCACGAAGTTATCCGCGACCTTTCTTTGCACGGCATTTTTGGCATGACTCTTTTTGCACTTTTTATTTTTCACCATATTTTAAATGGCGGTTTTTACAAAAGCACTTTCCGCGGAAAATACAACGCTACCCGCATTCTTTTTAGCGCGACAACGTGGATTTTGTTTTTGCTGATGCTTTTTATGGCTTTTTCTTCTGTTATGGTAAGCAGCGCTGTTTTTACTTTTTCCACTGTGCGGATGACTTTCTGGGCTCGCCCTCTCCACACTTTTTCGTGCTGCTGGGGATTTTTGATTATGGGGTTCCATTTAGGGCTGCATTTACATTCAAAATTGCAGAAATTAAGAAAGGCTTACAGAAACAACGTTATTTATTTTGTCGAATTTTTAATTTTTGCACTTGGAATTTTCAGCATTGTCCACAGCCAGATTTATGTTTACCTTTTTGGATTTAATGCCTGGAAACTTTCTGCCACAAATATTTTTGTCTGCCTTGGTGAATATCTTTGCATGACAGGAGCAATGATTGTTTTAGCGGATTTTATGATGAAGATATGTAAAAAGAGATTCCCTGGTCAAGCCAGGGAATGACACAGGAGACAAGACAAGAGAATAACAGTAGTGCCAGGCTGGGGGGAATGACAGTAGAGCCAAGATGAGGGAATGACATAAAAGTCACGTGCAGGACTGACAAACAACAAATGCGGGACTAACAGGTTAAGTCACGTGCGGAACTGACAGTAGCGACAAGATAAGGGAATGACAATGGGAACAGGATATGTCAGGGCGGGAATGGTACAGACGCCCCGCGTTAGCGGGTAACGCCCGAATTTTACAGGCTTTCTTTTAGGGAAGAAACAAGGCCTGCCATTGACTGTATTTCTGACGGAATAATAATTTTTGTAGACGAACCTTCGCCAACTTTTTCCAGGGCTTCAAGGCTTCTGAGTTTTAAGGTGGCGTCGTCGATTTTTACATCTCTGAGCATTGCAAGTCCGCTCGCCTTTGCTTCCTGAACAACTTTTATTGCCTGAGCTTCGCCGGTTGCTTTTTGAATTGCTGCTTCTTTTTCGGCTTCGGCCTGTAAAATCATTGCCTGTTTGCGGCCTTCTGCTTCGAGGATTTCGGCCTGTTTATGGCCTTCGGCAATCAGGATTTTTTCGCGGCGTTCTCGTTCTGCGCGCATCTGCTTTTCCATTGCCTCGCGAATTGCTTTTGGCGGTTCAATATTTTTTACTTCGACACGAGTAACTTTGATTCCCCAGGGATCGGTTGCTTCGTCCAGGATTGCACGCATTTTTGAATTTATTACGTCGCGACTGGTTAAAGTTTCGTCGAGCTCAAGTTCGCCGATGATATTTCTGAGTGTTGTTGCTGTAAGTGTTTCCAGGGCACTCATTGGATTTTCGACACCGTAGGCATAAAGCTTTGGGTCTGTAATCTGACAGTAAACAACTGTATCAATCTGCATTGTAACATTGTCTTTTGTAATTACCGGCTGTGGCGGAAAGTCTGAAACCTTTTCTTTTAATCCGATTTTACGGGCGATTCTGTCGATAAAAGGCATTTTTAAATGCAGACCAACCTGCCAGCTTGCATAATAACCGCCGAGGCGTTCAATTACATAAACTTCTGACTGCGGAACGATTTTAATGTTTGAAATAATCAAAACAATTAAAACAAATAAAATGATTGAAAAAATTATAATGTTCATTTTTCCTCCGTTAGAACAATCTTAATATTACAGCGGTTTGAGATTCCCTGGTCAAGCCAGGGAATGACATAAAAGTCACGCCGGAGAATGACAAGTTATGTCAAGCCAGGGAATGACACAGGAGACAAGATGAGGGAATGGCAGTAGGGCCCGACTAAGGAATGACACTAGCGACAAACTTGGGGAATGACTGCCAGGTTACTTTAGAGAAAGTTTTAGTATATTTCCAGAAACTTCTTTTACTATACAAATATCGTTTTTGTGTAATTGCTGGTTGTCGAATGGAAGGACTGTCCAGATTACTCCGTTCTGGGTTTTGCCTTCGAGTTTTGTGCCTTCGTTTACAATTACAACTTCCTGTCCGACCAATGAATTAACTGTATTCTGTCCATTTTTAATCTTAAGCTTTTTTAAAATAAATGGACGGGTAAAAATTAAAAATAAAATCGTTAAAACAGCAAAAATTAAAATCTGCCATTTAAAATTGATTTTTGTGAGGGACAGAAAAATCATTACAAGAGAAGAAAGTGCTGCCCAAATCGTTGTAAGCGAAAAAGTAAAAACTTCGATTACAATAAAGATTATCGTTAAGCAAAGCCAGAACCATGGCAAATTTGAATAAATAAAACCGCTCATATTCAAAATCTATCACGAATTTTAATGTGCGTCGATAAAATTGTAAAAAGCGTTAGGCTATGGAGCCTCGGAGGGCTTTGTTTGAACAAAGCCCGAACGAAGACCGCAGGCGCGCTATTTGAGCGCCGAGGACTTAGAGCGCCTAGCGAAAGGCGCAACAGCCGGCCCGCTTTAGCGGGTAACGCCCAAAGACTAACAAAAAACTTTAAAATCCCAGATTCTGCAGCAAAAGAACGTAGAGAGGAAGGGTTACAATGCTTAAAACTGTTGAAATTACAACGAGGCCGGACGCATATCTTTCGTCTTTGTTGTAGGTTACGGCAAGAATCGGGGTAATGGCTGCAACCGGGCATGCTTCGAGAATCTGGCAGATAAGTGAAGTCTGTCCTGTAAAGCTAAAGAGCTTAAAAACAACTGTGCAAACGAGAGGAATTAAAACAAGGCGGACAAAAGTTCCCCACCACACTTCTTTTGACTTTAGAGAACTTAAAATGCTTGTCTGGGCAATCGTAATTCCTGTGACAATCATTGCGAGAGGAGTTGTCATGGCTCCAATCTGTCCAATCGGCTCGCAGATTACGGCCGGAAGATTGATTTTTAGAACATAGAGAATGATTCCGATAAAAACTGCAACTATCGGAGGACATTTTACAATCGACTTTGCAAGTTCCTTTGGGCTGGAAGCTTCTGCAAAAAATGTGTAACCGATTGTCCAGAGCATAATGTTAAAAACTGTAACGTAGGCGCTCGCGTAAATGATTCCTGTGTGGCCGAACATTGCCCTGATTAGCGGGAATCCCATATAAGCCGCGTTGGAAAATCCGCAGCCAAAACGATAAACTGCGCGGAAATCTTTTTTTACTGCAAATGAAGTTAAAATCGAAATGCCCACGCCAATTGCGCATAGAATAATGCTGAAAATAAATGCTGTTCCAAGCTGGATTTCTGTGTCACCGGACGAGCCCATAAACGAGTTTACAATCAGGCAGGGAATTACAAGTTTAATTAAAAGCGATGTTAAAACGGCCTTGTTTTCGCCCGAAACAATCTTAAGCTTAAAAAGCACAACGCCTGCCATAACCATCAAAAAAAGTTCAAAAACCTGTTTTGCTGTAATCAAAGCCAAATCCATTTTCTTTCCTCACGTGTAAAGCGAAACAAGAGTCCGCACCAGAAAATAGCCGGCGCGCTCCGTTTTTAAAGCTATTTTAAAAGATATTTTAGAATATAGATAATTAAAAAGTAATAATACAAGTTTTTTATCATTTTTAAATAAAAACTACAGTTTACTTATGAATTTTGTTGCATTTATGCTAAAATAGGCCTTGTTTTGTTGAATAACGTGAATAACGTTTTTTCTAAATGAACAAATGTCGGGTTTTATAATTTAATGTCTTTGTCTCACCATGACACGATAATCTTAATTTACGACAGATTCCCGTGTCGGAGCACGGGAATGACAGTCAAATGGAGCACGGGAATAACAGTCAAACAGAGCACAGAAATGACAGTCAAACAGGACACTGGAATGACACTCAAATTACTGTTCTTATCAAAACTCGACATTCAGGCTATTGAATAACTTTATGGAACAGACGGTTTTTGATTCTAAGAAAAAAGGCTTGTACCGCGACAGCGTTCATTCTGTTTTTATTGAACGCGAAGTAAAAACGCAGTCCATGGCGCAGGCGCACTATCATCCTTATTTTGAACTTTATTTTGTAACGGGCGGAAAATGCAAGATGTTTGCGGCCCACAGCGTAAGTTCTTTAAGCGCGGGCGAAGTAATAATTTTGCCACCGGGAACTCTGCACCGAAGCCAGTACGAAAACTGCGCGGTTGAACGCTTTACTCTTTATTTTACAGAAAAATATCTTAAAGACCTGATTCCGCTGTTGGGTGAATCTTTTGCAGGCGAAAAATTAAAAAAAAGCACGGTTTCTTTTTGCGGCGAAAAACTTAAAAACCTAAAACGCTGCTTTGAAGATATTTTAAGAATTCAGACAGAATATCAAAACGAAAGTCAAAACATGATGGCAAAAGACAGATTCAACAGTCTGCAGATAAAAATCAGGCTTTTAGAGATTTTAAATCTGGTTGCTTCAAACACTCAAAGAGAAGAAAACCTTTTTGTCGCAAGTTCAAAATCGCAGACGGAAATTGAAAAGGCTGCGAAATTTATTTTTGAAAACTACGCCCAGGAAATTACTTTGGTTCAGGCGGCAAAAATGGCAGGAATGCGCGACACGTATTTTTCCAGGCGGTTTAAGGAAGTTACTGGATTGGGGTTCCGCGAATATCTTTTAAATGTGCGCATTCAGCATAGCATGCAGATGCTTTTAAAAAGTGAACTTTCCGTAACGCAGATTGCAACCGCCTGCGGTTTTTCCGACGGCAACTACTTTGGTGACATTTTTAAGAAAATCACAGGAAGCTCGCCAAGGGAATTCAGGAAGGGATAGGCTTCTATTAAGATAGATTGTCGGGTCAAGCCCGACAATGACAAGGGGACGTCCGACAATGACAACGCAGTCTGTCATTCCCTGGCTCGACCAGGGAATCTACTTACGACAATAGATTGTCGGGGCGTGCCTGATAATGACACGTTGAGACGATGTCACCAGTCGGTGCACGACAATGACAAAAAGCAGTGTCATTCCCGCACGTGACTTTTATGTCATTCCCGCACGTGATGCGGGAATCTCCCTCTGCAGTAGATTGTCGGGTCAAGCCCGACAATGACAGTGGACGTATGACAATGACAAGGGCCGCCCGACAATGACAGGGGGCTGGTTTAACTTTTTTATAAAAGGCTTTATTATAGATAAAAGAAAAACATCTGCGATGTTAAAAATATTTTATACCCCGGCACAGAGAACATTAATGAAAAATCCTTTTAAAAACATAAATCACTTTTATAATTTTGTTTTACTTCTGTTATTGTCAATTTTATTTGTTTGTGTTTACACATACGCACTGCAGCGCAATTATGCACAAAACATTCTCGAAAATGTAGTCAGCGAAAATTGTATCCGCACAGACGCAATGCACAAAGGCATACAGGGAATTTTAACCCGCGAAGATTTTTCTGAAATTCATGAAATAAAAGACATGGGCTCTCCACGCTATCAAAAACTTCAGTCGCAGCTGAACCAAATCCGCAATATGAATTCAACAAGATATTTTTATACTGCAAAACGCAACGAAGAAGGCAAACTGATTTATCTTGTTGACGGCCTTGATTTATACGCAAAAGACTTTGCTTTTCCTGGCTCTTACATCGAAGACGAAATGATTCCTTTTATTTCTCAGGCTCTCGAAGGCAAAACAATTTATTCACAGGAAATTATCGATACAACCTGGGGACACATTTTTACAGCCTGCTATCCGGTAAGGGCAGCTGACAATCCTGCAGAAATAATCGGCGCACTTTGCATAGAAATGGACATGGAACCAACTTATGCTTTCATAAAACAGCTTAAGAAAATTTCAATTAATTTTGAAACAGTTGGAATTATCGTAATAATTGCCTTAGCTACAATTACTGCAATCTGCCTGCACAATCAGCAAAAATTGCAGAAAAAACAGCACGAAATTCTCGAAAAAGCTGTTCATACGGCAGCATCGGCAAGCAGGGCAAAGTCAACATTTTTATTCAATATGTCGCACGATATTCGCACTCCAATGAATGCAATTATCGGCTACACTGAACTTGCAAAACGACATTTAACTGAACCGGAACACCTGAAAGAATACATGAAAAACATTGATAACTGCGGTCAAAAAATGCTTTCGTTAATAAATAATGTTCTTGATCTTGCCAGAATCGAAAATGACAAGATTATTATTGAAGAATCAGCGACAAATATTGAACAGTCTTTTGATTCCTGCATTCACATGTTTATAACAACAACAGAAAAAAAGCAGCAGGCAATTACAAAAACTGTAGAACTTGAACACAAATATCTTTTTATTGACGACTCTCATTTTTCAGAAATCGTAATGAATATTTTGAGCAATGCGATTAAATATACTGACGCAAAAGGAAAAATTGATTGTCTTATTCGTCAGGAAAAAGACGAACGCGAAGGCTGGTGCAATCTTGTACTTTCGATAAGCGACAACGGAATAGGAATGTCAAAGGAATTCCAGGAACACATTTTTGAATCCTTTTCGCGCGAACGTTCAACCACTGCAAGCGGAATTGAAGGCACAGGCCTTGGCATGAGCATTGTAAAAAAGCTGGTTGACTTAATGCACGGCACTGTAAGCATAAAAAGTAAACTCGGCGAAGGTTCAACTGTAACAGTAAGTTTGCCATGCAGAATTGCTAAAAAAGAAGACACAAAGGCAAAACGTGCACTTATCGATTTTGACGAAACCCTTCTTGTTGGTAAGAGAATTCTTTTAGCAGAAGACAATGATTTAAACGCAGAAATTGCAACTGAACTTTTATCAGAAGAAGGACTTTTAATTGAACGAGCCGACGACGGCGTAAGCTGCATCGAAATGCTCGAAAAAGCAGATGCGGATTACTACGATTTAATTTTAATGGACATTCAAATGCCGATTTTAAACGGTTACGACACAGCAATAAAAATCCGCCACATGAATAATCCTTTAAAAGCGTCGATTCCAATTATTGCAATGACAGCCAATGCCTTTTCCGAAGACCGCAAAAAAGCATTGGACTCCGGCATGAACGATCACGTAGCAAAACCAATCGACATGAACATTCTGCTACCGGTAATTCAAAAGTACATTTAGTCTCAATTTCGACGAGAGGCTATTTGCAATATTTTTACTAAAATCCCGACATTTGGATTATCTAGTCAACAACGCTTTCGCACTTGTAAATATCAGTCCGTCTTGCTTTTAAGATTTTATATTGATTTCTAAAGGTTTCTACCTGAGACAAATCAAGGTCGTAGTAAAGGATTCCTTCTTTTTCGTCCAACTGAGCAAGGATTTTGCCAAAAGGATCTGTAACAAGCGAATGTCCCCACGCAACATAACCGGCATTTTCGTCGCGGGCAGGAGAACAACCCGCCATAAAAAGCTGGTTATCTGTTGAACGGGTACGGAACATAATGTCCCACCAGGCAGGTCCGCTCGTCATGTTAAAGGCAGCCGGCACAACAATCATTTTTGCGCCACGGTCAACCATTAAGCGGGACAGTTCTGGAAAGCGAATATCAAAACAAATCATTAAACCGATTTTTCCAAACTCGGTATCAAAAACAGTAACCTGGGAGCCAGGACTTAAAGTTTCGCTTTCGTAAAATCGTGCCGAAGGAATATCACAGTCAAAAAGATGCATTTTGCGGTGCTTTGCAATCTGCGCGCCATTACGGTCAAAAACGTAGGAAGTATTATAAATTTTATTTACAGGAGTTAAGTGAGAACGGTCTATTTCAAGTTCCGGCATGCTGCCTGCAACAAGATAGATTTTATTTTTTTTAGCGCTTTCGCTGAGTTTTTCCCAGTTTAAGCCGCCGTCCATCTGCGCAAAAATCGGAAAGTTAGAAGCTTTATACGGGCAGCTAAACATTTCCGGCAGGACGACAAAATCCGCACCGCTAGCGGCAGCTTCGTCAATTTTTTTTAAGGCAGCTTCGATATTTTTTTCGTTTGTATCAAAGCCTTTCATTTGTATTAAAGCAAGTTTCATCTTCTCCCCCAGTCAATAAAAAAAGAGCGGTTTGGACTTTCCGCGTCATAGTGTCGTTACCGAAAATAGATTCCCTGGTCAAGCCAGGGAATGACACAAAAGGCAAGCCAGGGAATGACAGAAAAGTCAGCAAAGGAATGACATAATGTCCTGTCATTATCTCACCTTGCCCCCCCCCTGTCATTGTCGGGCCCGACCCGACAATCTATTACGGAAAGGGGATTCCCTGGTCAAGATGAGGGAATGACATCGAAGCCGAACCTATGAATGACAGAAAAGTCGAGCCAGGGAATGCCATGGACTCCCATACTGGGAATGCCTCCCCCCGACATTTGCTCTACTTATTGCGCAGAATGTCGTAGATTGCGATTTCTTCTTCTTTTGTAAGAACTTTATAGCAGTTTGCCGGAGAACCAGAGGCAAGCGAATCTGTTGCCATCTTTTCTTCTTTTTCTGCAAACTTTTCGAGGTCAAGGCCGTATTCGCGCAGGGTTGGAACTTTTAGTTCCTTTGTAAAGTCTTCGAGCTTTGCAAGGAACTTTTCTGCAGCAATCTTTGGTTCGTCGCTTTGTGTGGCAGCACCAACTAGAACGCCAAGATCAGCAAAGCGTTCATAAGTTCCGCTGATAACAGCGCGCAGACATTCAACCAAAAGCATTGCATTAGAAATTCCGTGCGGAACATGGAACAAAGCTCCAATCGGACGGCTCATTCCATGAACAATTGTCGTAGGACTCGTGTTGATTGCAACACCTGCTTCGTAAGCTGCCAAAAGCATATTTTCGCGGGCTTCTTTATTTGTTCCGTCTTTTACAGCAACCGGCAGATATTTAAAAATCCGTTTGATTGCATCGAGACAGTAAAGGTCTGTAATTGGAGTGTGTTTTACACAGGTATAACTTTCTACAGCGTGAGTAAGTGCGTCCATTCCAGTTGCAAGAGTAATCGAAGCTGGAGAAGTAATTGTGTAAGTGTAGTCTAAGATTGCAAGTTTTGGTAAAAGGGCATCTCCCTTAATTAAAAGTTTTGCGTCTGTTGCGGTGTCAGTAAAGACAACGTATTTTGTAACTTCTGAACCAGTTCCGGCAGTAGTTGGAATCAAAACCAGTGGAGCAAAGTCCCCTGCCATTTCCTTGCCTTTGTAGTCTGCAAGTTTGCCAGGAAGAACAGCCATTGCAGCGATTGCCTTTGCACTGTCGAGCGGAGTTCCGCCACCAAGACCGATTATAAAATCACAGTTTTCGTTTTTAAAAACTTCAACACCAGCGTAAATCATTAAGTCCGTTGGTTCACCTGGAAGATCATTAAAAACAACCGACTCAATCCCCTGCTCTTCCAAAGCCGACTGAACCTGAGCGGCAAGACCAGTTTTTGTAATTATTTTTCCTGTAACAATAAGAGCTTTTTTTCCAAATGCTTTTAAATAAGGTCCTGCAAGTTTTAATGCGCCTTCTCCGACAATTGTGCGTGGAGCAGTTGTAAAATTAAATGCCATGTTTTTCTCCAGATTTTATAAAGTTAAAGTTTTTATTGGGCGCACCCGTGGCAAAGCCACGGGCCGGGCTTTCCAGGGTTCCGGCTTTCGCCTGCATTGCTACGCAACGCGCTACGCGCGCCCTTCCAATCCACTTGCGCGAAGAGCAAGTGGTCGTGCGCTTTAGCGCACACGTAAATAAAGAGTTTGCACAGCAAACTCTCAGCGTAGCAGTCGCCAGACTGATACGCCACAATCCCTTGCGCGAAGAGCAAGTGGTCGTGCGCTTTAGCGCACCAGGCGCGGAGCGCCCTACGCCGGATAGGAGAGACGCCGCAGGCGTTCTGCTGACGCCCTGTCAGCAGAATGGAGCGAAAGCGGAATCTCGGATAGCCGGAATCACGTCCATATTCTCTTTATTATAAATATTTTTCGTCTACAATGCTCAAAACTTCGTCCATCTTTACGAGTTCTTCGTCAATCTGAGCTTCTGTAATGATAAGTGGAGGAGCAACAACGATTACGTTTTCGTGTGAATATGTAAAGAATCCACGGCTCTTGAGTTCTTTTACGATTGCACCCATGATTCCTTTTGGATCCTGTCCCCAAGGAACGAGTGGTTCACGTGTTTCGCGGTCTTTTACAAGTTCAATTCCTGAGAAAAGTCCAATGTAGCGAACGTCGCCGATGCACTTGTGTTTTGCTTTTAATTCTTCAAGTTTTTCGCCAAGGTGCTTTCCAACTTTCTGTACGTGTTCTTCGATGTTGTTTTTAAGGTAGAACTCCTGGCAGGCAACACCGGCAGCACAAGCAAGAGGATGTCCTGAATATGTAAGACCACAAGAAAGATATTTGTCGTCAAAGAAGTGTGCAATTTCGTTCTTTACGATACAGCCACCAAGTGGAATGTAACCAGAGTTTACACCCTTTGCAAATGTAATAATATCCGGAGTTACGTCAAAGTTCATGTAAGCAAACATTTTGCCTGTTCTGTACCAGCCGGCCATTACTTCGTCACAGATCATCATGATTCCAAATTCATCACAAATCTTGCGAACGCCTTTGAGGTAGTTCTTTGGATAAATGATAATTCCGTTTGAACCGATTACTGTTTCGAGAATGATTGCAGCAATTCTGTCGCCGCCTTCGAAAATTACCTGTTCGCGGAGTTTGTCAACGTAGTATGCACATTCTTCGTCTTCTGATTCAAAGTGAAGTTTTTCCTGATAAGTATATGGGCCTCTAAAGTGAATAAAGCCCGGGATTGCTGGTTCAAGTGCAAAGTGGCGTGGTTCACCAGTAAGGTTTCCGGCACCAAATGTTGATCCATGGTATGAACGATACTGGCTCATTACCTTAAAGCGGCCTGTAAACATACGTGCAATTTTGATTGCGTTTTCGTTAGCGTCTGCACCACCGTTTGTAAAGAAAACTTTGCCAAAGCTGTCTGGGAGGCGGTCAATGATTGATTTTGCGAGCTTTGCACGAGATTCTGCACCCCAAGAACCCTGAACGTATGCAAATTTGTCGAGCTGTGCTTTGATTGCTTCTGTCATTTCTTTGTTTGCATAGCCGGCATTAACATTTACCTGTTCAGACGACATATCTGCGTAGCGTTTGCCGTCTGTGTCGTAAATATAAATTCCTTCTGCATGGTCAACAACGATTGGATTTAATCCGCCCTGTTTGCTCCAGCCCAAAAGTACGTTTTCTGTCTGTGTCTTTGCAATTTCTTTTGCGTCCATATTTTCCTCCAAAAAAGTGCTTTGCTTTGTGTTTATTGCAAAGTCACCATAGATTCTTAATTGATAAGCAAAAGATAACACTTAGTTGTATCGTGCACGTTAGTAATTTTTACAAACATTTATTATTTTTTTGTGCAAAATGCCCTGTCGTTGTTGGAATAGATTCCCTGGTCAAGCCAGGGAATGACACTATTGTCGCGCTAGGGAATGACTCTGTTGTTGTGCCGGATAATGACAAATAGCCCTGTCATTGTCTCACCTTGACCCGACAATCTCCGCCGATGTGTCATTGCCGTGCCACGACACGGCAATCTATTATGGAAAGAGATTCCCTGGTCAAGCCAGGGAATGACAAAAAAGACAGACCAGGGAATGACATAGAACGCGAGCCGTGAAATAACATAGAACTCAAGCGCGGGAATGACACTGTTGTTGCCATTAATTCTGTAAGAAACTTTCTGGAATGTCTGTTATAAGCATGTGGCCCGGCGAATGGGTAATGCAAAAATCTGGTTTTGAGTTCATTACTACACTCTGCGGAGTTACTCCACACGCCCAAAAAACCGGGACTTCGCCTTTGTTTATTGTGCTCATTTCGCCAAAGTCCGGTTTGTTAATGTCTTTTATTCCAATAACTTTGGGCTCGCCAATATGCACCGGCGCGCCGTGAACCTTTGGAACTCTTGCCGTAATTGTAACAGCGCGGACAATCTGTTCATAAGGAATCGGGCGCATGGAAACAACCATTTTTCCGCTAAAAATGCCAGCCGGGTTTGTTTCGATATTTGTTAAATACATTGGCACGTTGTGGTTTTCCGAAATATTACGGACGTCAATTCCGCCGTCGATTAAAAGGCTTTCGAAAGAAAAACTGCAGCCGATTACAAAAGACACAAGATCGTCTCGCCAGTATTTTTCTATATTGCAACATTCGTCAACAAGAATGCCGTTTTTCCAGACTCTGTATTTTGGAATCTGTGTTGCAATGTCGCAGTCTTTGGCAGAAGTTTTTAAAAATCTTGAACCTTCGTCGCTTACTTCAAGAAGCGGACAGGATTTCTGGTTTCGCTGGCAAAAAAGCAGAAAGTCGTAGGCGTATTTTTTAGGAAGAATGCAGAGATTTGCCTGTGCAAAACCGTTACACATTCCGGAAGTCTGTCCTGTAATAAGACCCTGGGCAATTAATTTACGCACGTCAGACGGCAGGGCGTCTTTGTATGGATTTTCGTTTTTTATCATTTTTCGCCTCCAAAAATAAATTTTATCTTTGTTCCAGGAACAGCCTGGGCAAGTTTATTCATGCTTTCTTTTGTTACGGCAGCAATCTTTGCATAACCGCCCGTCGTCTGCCGGTCTGCCGCCATTACAACAGGCAACCCCGCCGACGTTATTTGAACCGCCCCAAACGCTATTGAGTCAGAAATTATGTCGGTTTTTCCGCAGTTTAAGCTTTCGCCAGTAAAGCGGATTCCCATACGATCGCTTTCCGGGCTAACGGTATAAGTGTTTTGAGTAAAGATTGCTACACTTTGTTCACTAAAAAAGTCAAACTGAGCGCCTTTTACAACTTTTATTTTTAAAATCTCTGTTTGCTGCGTCTGAGTCTGCCCCGAGGTCGGTGCCTGCACTTGCGTCTGTAGTTGAAAATTGTCGCCAAGAGCAAGTTCATCTCCGCTAGCGAGCTTTCTTCCAGAATAACCGCCCATTCTGCTTTTTACATTGGTTGAACTGCTGTTAAACACTAAAGGGACAATCACTCCGCCCCTAAAAGCAATGTAGCTTCTTAGTCCATTCCCCGCAAATCCGCATTTTAAAACACTGCCTGCCCTGCACTTTACGACAGTGTTCATTGGCACAAGAGAGCCGTCAAGTTGTGCATTTAAATTAGCGCCGGTAATTGCAAAAACACAGTCAGTTGTAAAAGAAATATCCGGGCCTTTTAATGTTGTTTCGAGGCAGGCGGCATTTTTTTTATTACCAACAAGAGAATTTGCAAGTGCAAAGCTTTTTTTGTCCATTGCCCCGCTTTCGCCGATTCCGTATTTTTCAAAACCCTTTCTGCCCAAATCCTGGACAGTAGTCTGCATTCCCCCGTCTAAAATCTTTATTCCGCCGGTGCAGACAAATCTCTGCCTTTTTTTTGCCTCGTCGTGCCCAGTTGCAAAACCGTTTTTTATAAGCCATTGCTCTTCGTTAAAACTGTCGTATTCCTGCCTTGTAATCGGTTCAAATTTAATTCTGTCGCCGGCTGCATATAAAAAAGAAGTTTCGCGCTCCGGGTCAAAAACTTTTAATGGAGTTCTGCCAATAATCCGCCAGCCGCCGGGAGAGTCAACCGGATACAAACCAGTCTGGCTTCCGCCAATTGCAACGCTGCCTGCATTAATTTTTGTGCGCGGAGTTGTAAGACGCGGAGTTTCAAGCCTTTTGTCCAGTCCGCCAAGATAAGCAAACCCCGGCAAAAATCCGAGCATATAAATTAAATATTCTTTTTCGCTGTGAATTTTTATAACTTCGGACGGTGTTAAGTGCGCGTTTTTTGCAACGTCTGCAAGGTCTGGGGCAAAATCGTCGTCTTCGTAGCAGACAGGAATTTTTACAAGCCTGGAATGTTCATTTTTTGCAGAATCTTCTGCACAATCCATTTTTTCTAAAACGGCCTGCGCCATGGTTTTTATTGAATTTTTGTTACACTTTTCCTCGTCAAAATAAACCGTAACAGAACAATATGTCGGAACAATTTCTTTAATTTCCGGCATTTCCTGAGCACACTGTTCAAAAAGCCGTGTAAAAAGCGAAACTTTGGCGTTTACCTGTTCGCAGATTTTTTGTTCAAATTCAATTAAAAGAGAATTTTCGCTAGAAAAAATAATTTTTGCGTCTGTCATTTTGCGTGTCTCCTTCTCTTTGTCCACTCTGTCATTACCGGAGTGGATTCCCCCATCAAGTGCGGGAATGACACTGTTCTCTGTCATTGTCGGTCTTGACCCGACAATCTCCGCCGATGTGTCATTGTCGTGCCACGACACGGCAATCTATTATGGAAAGGGATTCCCTGGTCGCGCCAGGGAATGACAAAAAAGTCGAACCGATGCATGACATAATGTCCTGTCATTGTCTCACCTTGACCCACCCTGTCATTACCGGAACAGATTCCCTGGTCAAGCCAGGGAATGACACTGTTCTCTGTCATTGTCTCACCTTGACCCGACAATCCAGATTCCCGCGCTTCCACTAAAAGCATAAATATTACTATGTTTTTGTTCAATACATCGTGCACGATAGTTGAAGATTTTTATTTTTTTTGTATACTGTTGGCATGAATATTTTTGATATTGTCGGGCCTATCATGGTCGGGCCTTCCAGTTCCCACACGGCAGGCGCAGTAAAAATCGGTTACACTTCGCGCAAGCTTTTGTCAGAACCGGTAAAAACAGCGCAGATTCTCTTATACGGATCTTTTCTTGCAACCGGAAAAGGCCACGGAACTCAAAAAGCAATTCTTGCAGGGCTCCTTGGAATGAAGCCGGACGATCCGCAGATTCCTTTTAGTTTTGAACTTGCCGAAAAGGCAGGAATTGAATTTAGTTTTGGAGAAGCAAAACTTAAAAACGCGCATCCAAATTCCGTGCAGCTTATTCTCGAAGGAACAAATTCGCGCCATTTGGAAATCGTCGGGGAATCTCTCGGAGGTTCGCTCATAAACATTGCAAGCATTGACGGACTTAGTGCAAATTTCAGCGGAGAATATCCGACGCTCATTGTTCACAACCTCGACCAGCCGGGGCACATTGCCGAAGTTACGAGCATGCTCAGCCACAAATCAGTAAATATCGCCGCAATGCAGCTTTACCGTTCAAACCGCGGAGGCAATGCCGTTATGGTAATTGAATGTGACCAGGAAGTTCCACCGGATTCAATTAAATGGTTAAGCCACCTCGAAGGAATCGAAAAAGTAACATATTACAGCCTGCTTGGATAACGCTGGAGGAATTTATGAGTTTTTCTACATTAAAAAAAATAGTACAGATTGCACAGACAAAACAAAAAGAATTCTGGCAGGTAATAATCGAAGACGACATGAAAGAACGCAACGTCAGTTTTGAGTCTTCATTTGCAGAAATGACAAAAATGTACCGCGCCATGAAAAACGCCGACGCAAATTACGATCCGTCGTTACGCTCAGCAAGTGGTTTAAGTGGCGGAGACGGCGCCAAACTTGAAGAATTTAAAAAACAGCCAAACCGTTTAATCGGCGACTTTTTAACAGAAGTAATGGAAAAAGCCGTAAAAATGGGCGAAAACAACGCCTGCATGAAGCGCATAGTTGCAGCCCCGACAGCAGGTTCCTGCGGAATTATTCCAGCCGTTCTTTTAACATACGAAAAACAGCGCAACGCAACAGAAGAACAAATCGTAAAAGCCCTTTTTGTAGCCGCTGGAATCGGCGAAGTAATTGCAGAAGCAGCCTGCATTGCAGGTGCTCAAGGCGGTTGCCAGGCAGAAATCGGCTCATCGAGCGCAATGGCAGCCGGCGCCTTAAGTTATCTTGAAGGTGGAACAAACGAAGACATTTTAAACTCAGTTGCCCTTTCCTTAAAAAATATGCTCGGCCTAACCTGCGATCCTGTTGCAGGGTTGGTCGAAGTTCCATGCATTAAACGAAACGTAAACGGAGCCGTAAATGCAGTTGTAAGTTCTCAAATGACCAAAGCCGGAGTAAAAAGCGCAATCCCGGCAGACGAAGTAATCGACTCCATGGGAAGAATCGGCAAATTACTGCCTTCGTGCCTGAGAGAAACCGGTCAGGACGGCCTAGCAACCACCCCAACCGGCCTTTCCATCGCAAAAAAAATGAAAAGTTAATCAAAAGCCTTAGGTTTTGTCGGGCGTGCCCCTTCGTTCGCTATCGCTCATTTCGGGTCAGGCTTTGCGCCGTTCCGCTATTCGCTTCATTCTGCTGACAAGCAGCAGAACGCCTTCGGCGCGGCTCCAATCCTTCACGCGCAAGCGTAAAGCCGTACGCATTTTGCACACACGTCCACTCTGTCATTGTCGGGCTTGACCCGACAATCTATTACGGAAAGGGGATTCCCCGATCAAGTCGGGGAATGACATAGAAGTCAATCCAAAGAATGACAACCGGTCGTGCCCACCCATGTCATTACCGGGCTTGACCCGATAATCCAGATTCCCGCATCAAGTGCGGGAATGACAGTAAAGCCAAACACGGCAATCTATTACCATGCACTTTTGTGCTGTTTTACTTTTAGTTCACCACTTTTTGTTTTTATTAACATGTAGTCTGTTATTCCTGACGGAAAGTTGATTACCTGGCCAAGGTCTAAACCGGCTGCGCCAAAGCCATTAGTAATTACGCAGGTATCTGGAGTTTTTGACAGATAAATTCCAGAGCCTTTATCTAGTTCGCTGTCAATTGTGAGCACGTTTCCGTTAGTAACGGTTAAAGAATCCACATTTACGAGGCCTGTTACCGTACATGTGTCGCCATTTACTTTGAGTGTGGCAACATTTCCGCCGTTTAAGGTAAAGCCGCCGCCTGTTACCTCAAGCTGACCTTTTATAGTGCCGAGGTTTCCGTCATCGTAGGTTGAAAGGCTTGTAATTGTCAGCTGGTTTTCTCCTGAGGCAACCTTAATGTTTGCTCCAGAAATTGTATGTCCGTTTAAACAGATTTTTGCACCGCCAAGTTCTGCCATTTCGCTGTTGCCTGTCAAAGTAACGTCGCTCGACAAAACAACGTCTGAGGCGAGAGCATAACGACCAGTTGCAGGAAGTTTATCTGAATAATTCCATACACCAAAAAGTTCGCTTCCGTGGTAATGGCGTTCAATTGTAATTGTTTTGGCTGCACTTTCATAATCCTGATGATAGATTTTTACGGTTTTTGCTCCTTTAATAGCCGACTCAGGAATTACAATCTTAAAATTTTTTCCGCTTACAGATGACATCGCCAGCAGTTCGGTGTCAAGTTTTGTCCCTGTTTCATCAAAAAATTCAACATAAAGCTGTTTTGACGAATCAGTTTCGCCCCAATAGCCGGTAACTACAACTGTAGAATCCCATTCAGCATAAGCGTTTAAATTTCCGATTAAAGTACTAAATGTAATGGAGTCAAGCAGGTTACCGTCTGCACTGCCTGAAGGTAGCTCAGAAATAAAAGCAAAACGAGTAACATTTTGCCCATCAGGAATAATATAAACCCCGCGGGCATCTTGCCAACCAGCGACAGTGGTAAGCCTCAGATTTGCTAATTCACTTGCATTTCCAAAACCATAAGTTCCATTACTGTTAACTACACCGTTATAGTTAAATTTCGCCTTACCAACTGTTTTTATTTTTGGATCAAGATCTGTTGTAGCTGGAACAAGAGCTCCATTAGAATCAGTTTCTGGCGCGCCAATCTGAACATTTATTTGTTCGACAGCACCAGCCACACTTCCTCGATAAGCGTGATTAAGAGTCCAACGGATTACGTCTCCGCCTGTCGTAGCCAGATCCTGATAAAATACATTTCGCACAAAACCATTCATTTCTATAAAAGAAAAATTGGCATCCTTTGCAAAAGACGTTGTATAGGTAGCCTGTACTGCATATGTTACAAAGTTACCGTCTACTTTTTTTGTCCAGTCATAAACTTTTCCATAAGGAAACAGGTTTATTTCTGTAGTATTCCAGCCTTCTCCTACGCCATTCCATAATTTTCTGGTAACTGTACCACTGCAGGTCTTTAAAATATTTCCGGCATTTGCTTTTAAATAAGCTGTCGTATAAGTTTGTCCACCATATTCAAACCCCTGCCACGGACATTCATCAAAATCGCCGTTTACAATAGTTGTCGGCTTATATGAACTGTTGCTGTCTACAGAAATTGTAATGCCTTTAATATCATCTGCAAATGCAAAAGAAGCACAAAACAACAATGCGACTGTAAGTATTTGTTTTATTTTTTTCATAAGCCTTCCTTATAATTTTGTCCAAACTGTCATTATTGGAATAGATTCCCTGGTCAAGCCAGGGAATGACATAGAAGTCGAGCCGTGGAATGACAACCGCCTCTGTCATTGCTGGGTGTGCCCACTCATGTCATTGCCGTGCTTGCCCACTTTGTCATTGTCGGGCTTGACCCGACAATCTATTGCCGTAAAGGGATTCCCTGGTCAAGCCAGGGAATGACACTAAAGTCGAGCCGTGGAATGACATAAAAGCAAAACACGGCAATCTATTACCATGCACTTTTGTGCTGGTTTACTTTTAGTTCACCACTTTTTGTTTTTATTAACATGTAGTCTGTTATTCCTGACGGAAAGTTGATTACCTGGCCAAGGTCTAAACCGGCTGCGCCAAAGCCACTAGTGATTACCCCTCCCGAGGTTGGCAGCTCACTACTCAATGTAATTTGAGAACCGCTGTCAACTGAATCTTCAAATACAACTTTCTGTCCGGCAGTAAGTTTAAGGCTTGGGATTGTTACAAGTCTGTCCACTGTAAAAGTACCACCAGATACAGAAAGGATGCCTGTTGAATCAACTGCACCGCCGTTTAATGTAAAACTGCCACCGCTCAAACTTGCATTTTTAAGACTTGCTGTACTTGTAGTACCGTTTATGGTCAAAGTACCGCCTGTAACGTTTACCGTCTGGCACTTTAGTTTGTCTATTACAAAGTCGCCGCCAGAAACAGTAAGCGCTGTAAGGTTTACTTTGTTTTCTTCTGCGTTTACGTTAAAAGAGCCCGCTGATACGGTAAATGAGCCTGTTATATTATAGCCGTTTGTATTGAGCACAAGGTTTTTGCCTGCTGCATCCTGAGAAGAAGCGACCTGATCTGACATAAGAACCAGAATGTCGCCAGTGTTTGCATTGCTAACGGCATCTGCAATAGAAGAATAGTCCTGATCCTGTGTCTGGTTATAAACCTGGCAGGCCTGCAGTGCTACAGAAGCCGGTTCAGTATAGCCAGAAACTTTGTTATAATCGCTGAATTCTACAAAGTAGCCCTCAGAATAGTCAGAATATACATTAGGTAAATCATTCCACTGACCCGAACCCGAAAAATGAACCTGGAAATATTTTTCGCTTTGATTACTGTAATCTGGCTGAGATGTATTATACCATTTTGCATATTCTGTATATCCGCCCTTTACAGGCTCTTTATTTGCAACTCCAGTACTTGTACGCACACCATATCCTGCTTCAGGTCCGCAAACCCAGTTCCATGTAGCGTAAGCTGCATCGACACTATCATAGGAAAGACTGTTATCCTTATCTGCATCAAATAGGTTAATGTCTCTGGTCGATGTTCTGGCAGCACCAGCCCAGCCTCCAAGAGTGGTAATATTATCAAGAACTTTATCTTCTGCTTCAGACGTAATTGTTGCAAGGTAGCCTTTCATACCTAAAAATGTATATTTCTTTGCAGAATTATATGCTGTTCCCCAATACCATTTGTCAGTCGAAAGACCTTCGCTCGTAAACGAAACAAACATGTAATAATGAGGAGTTCCGCCACTATTTGGGATTGTTGTACCAGTATATTTGGTTCCTTCTTTATTACTAACAATCTTTGCCGGTTCCGGCGTAAACTGCGTAACTGCAACGCCACTAGGAATGCTGGTCGTGTTGGAATCTACAGAAATTGTTATAGTCATTCCTTCTTCGTAATTAAAAGCAAGGCTTTGTACCTTCGCCTGCGCCACAGATACACCAATACCGTCGTTATATGTCCAGATTCCAGTCTGATGTGCACTAAGAGTGTCCGTATAAGTCGGAGCACCAATGTCTGTTGTTACGATAGAACCTTTATCAACATGCACAGAAATAGCGTATACAGTTGAATCACCTGATAATGTAGCGTTTTTATATTTGGCTACGCCGTCAGATACAGTAATATGTCCGAGCTTAAGTTCATTTGCAAATGCAAAAGAAGCACAAAACAACAATGCGACTGTAAGTATTTGTTTTATTTTTTTCATAAGCCTTCCTTATAATTTTGTCCAAACTGTCATTATTGGAATAGATTCCCTGGTCAAGCCAGGGAATGACATAGAAGTCAAGCTGAGGTATGACAACCGAGCGCGTCCCACCCTGTCATTACCGGGTGGGCCCCCTGTCATTGTCGGGCTTGACCCGACAATCTATTGCCGTAAAGGGGATTTCCTGGTCAAGCCAGGGAATGACACTGTTCTCTGTCATTGCCGGGCGTGTCCCACTCATGTCATTGCCGTGCTCGACACGGCAATCTATTGCATTAGTAGAACAATCTGTGTCCGTAGCTAAAGCCTGCTGTATTACTGTATGCCATTACACCCTTTTCATCGTCGTCGCTAGAAGCGTAGAGAGTATATGTGTAATCGCCTGTCGTAG
>CAVJSA010000016.1:0-41764 GCA_963651875.1 Lachnospiraceae bacterium
CCGTCTGTTTTTCTTAGGTCTAGTCTAAAGCGTGTCCAGCTGAACCAAGAACATCAATATTCTTGTGCATGTACATCTTCTTTAATTCATCGCGGGCAGGACCAAGATATTTTCTCGGGTCAAATTCGCCCGGATTTTCTGCAAGCACCTTGCGAACAATTGCTGTCATTGCAAGTCGTCCGTCAGAATCAATATTAATCTTGCAAACTGCAGATTTTGCAGCCTTGCGCAACTGTTCTTCTGGAATTCCTACTGAATCAGGAATTTTTCCGCCGTACTGCTCAATCATTTTTACGTATTCAATTGGAACAGAAGAAGAGCCATGCAATACAATCGGGAATCCAGGGAGTTTCTTTTCAATTTCTGCAAGAACGTCAAATGCAAGTGGCGGTGGAATTAAAATTCCATCAGCATTGCGTGTGCACTGTGCCGGTGTAAATTTGCAGCGTCCGTGAGAAGTTCCGATCGAAATTGCCAGAGAGTCGCAACCTGTCTTGCTTGTAAAATCAATTACTTCTTCAGGTTTTGTGTAATGGCTTTCTGCCGAGCTTACTTCGTCTTCAACTCCAGCGAGAACTCCCAGTTCTGCTTCTACTGTTACATCAAACTGATGTGCATATTCAACAACCTTTTTTGTGAGCGCAACGTTTTCATCATAAGGAAGGGAAGAACCGTCAATCATTACAGAAGAAAAACCGTTGTCAATGCAGTCTTTTGCAACTTCAAAGTTAGGACCATGGTCAAGATGAAGAACGATTGGAATGTCGCAGCCGAGTTCGTGTGCATATTCTACGGCACCGCGGGCAAGGTTTCTTAAAATATATTTATCTGCGTACTGTCTTGCGCCTTTAGAAACCTGCAGGATTACAGGTGATTTTGTTTCTACACAGGCCTGAACAATTGCCTGCATCTGTTCCATGTTATTAAAGTTATAAGCAGGAATTGCGTATCCGCCCTTGATTGCCTTTGCAAAAATGTCGCGTGTATTTACGAGACCTAAGTCTTTGTAATTTGTCATTTGTTAGTCTTATCCTCCGTTTTAATGAAAAAAATATTTTCTTAATTATGCTGTTGCCTTGCCTAAAAATCAAGTTAAGAAAAAGTTATAAAATTTTATTGCGCAGCTTTTTGATTGAAGCCTGTTTTTTAGTATTTTTTTTACAGAGACTCGATGTCTGGGATAATTAAAAATAAAATCATTTATATTGTAAAAAGTAGCCTTAAAATAGTTTGACAAATGATAAACAGAAAAATATAATTCAAAATATTGTAGAATTATTTTTGAAAAATAATACCGATAGCGAAACAGTCGTATTATAAAAACGTAATGCGAATAAAGGAGTTTTTAGATGAAAAAAAGCGTTGTTGCTTTAACTAGTCTTGCTCTTCTTTTTGGATTCTGTGCTCCAGTTTTTGCACAGCCAAGTAGCAGAGCTGTAGAAACTTTTGTTGTTGATGATTTTGACAATAAGGGTGAAAAAAATGCGTATCAGAATATGGCTGGTACAGAACAGTGGACATGGAACGTTCAGACAAGCCGTTTTATTCAGGAAGGCTATCCAAGATTTGATTATGTTCCTGGTCAGCCAAATTCCCTTAAAGTTTTAAATAGAGATAAAAATTCAGAAGCAAAGGTTTTAGGTGTAAAAACAAGTTTTGCACGTAAAGGAGAAAACTGGTTCGAAGTTTATCCGGAAGTTAACGGCAAACCTTATGAAATTCCTTTTGTAGGAACTTGTACTCAGATTGATTTCTGGGTTTGGGGGGCAAATTACCTCTATTATATCGATCTTCTTGTTCGCGATTCAGACGGTCGTGTTCATACACTTCCTGCTGGAAACCTTGCTTTTAACGGCTGGAAAAATGTTATTGTTTCTGTTCCTGGTTCAATCCGTCAGCATTCAAGATTGCGCAGTGGTCCGGATACAATGATGTTTGTAGGATTTAGAATCCGCACAGATCCAGATGAATTTGTAGACGATTTTAATATTTTCTTTGATCAACTTAAGTATACAACAAACACATTGAGCAATATTTTCGATGGATATGAACTCAAAGATATTGATTTTGGCGATTCTTCGTCATCAACAAGCAGTGAGGATGCAAAATAATGAAAAAAATAATTACGGCAGTTTTTAGTTTGGCTGTAGCTGGTCTTGCTTTTGCACAGAATTCAAGTCTTTCGGATCCAGATCCTACAATTATTGGTGCAGATTCTGCAAAACAGTCACTTCGCGAAATTTCAGTAGATAAATTTGAAATTGAAGGTTCATGGAATGCTTCAATTTCTCCAGATGTTGGTGTTATTTCGAGCCGTCTTTTTGATGGTTCTCCTGCAATGAAAGAACCTGTAAAAGGTGAAGAAGACGCTGAAGATTCAAAAGTTCTTGGCGTTAAGGTTGAATTTTTCCGTCGTGGTGTAAATTCATTCTTTGTTCGTTCAACTCGCCCGATTCCAATCGAAGGTGTAACAAAGACAGTTTCTGTTTGGGTTGCTGGTCGTAACATGGATCACGAAATTTATCTTCTCGTTCAGGACTATTTTGGAAATAATTTTGAACTTTATATGGGAAATCTTGCTTTTTCTGGCTGGAGAAAACTTACTGTTGCTGTTCCACCAACTCCGGATGGAGAGCACGGAATTATTCAGCAGAGTGCATATAACGGCGTAAGACCAGGATTGAGAATCCTTGGATTTAGAATTGACTGCGATCCAATGCTTGCTCGTGGACAGTACTACATTTATTTTGATGCCCTTAATGCTGTAACAGATCTTTACGATATTGAAAATCGTGACGAAGACGACATTATGGACGACTGGTAGTCTTTAATATCTTAAAATTAATCCCTGTACAGTTTTGTATAGGGATTTTTTTTGTCTATTTTTTATTGAACATTAAATCTCATTGTGTTTTTTGTTTTATATCAACTTGAATTACAAAATTTGATAAATCCAGCTTCTTCCTTCTTTTTGTTCTGTTTTTTTTATCACTTCCATTTTTTCTAAAAGCCAGATTAGTAAAGTGTAATTTTTTGCAGCAGATTTTTTTTGAGAATCTGTAAATTTATTAAAATCCTTTAGTTCAAAAATTGCCTTGTATAATTGTGGTGGTGTAAACTGCTTTTGCAGCGTGTCTGGTAAAAGATTTTTGTAATCTTGTTTTGTTTTTAATCTGATTTTCGAGTTTATTGAATCAAGTTTTTTATCTGTTGTAATCCATGTGCGCAAGTGATGCCTTGCTTTGTTTTTTGATTGAACTTTTTCTTTCGTTTTTTGTCTGCATTCTGTCTGATTTGTAAAAATAATTTCTAGAATAAAATTTTCTTCGGTTAAAAAATTGTAAATTCCTGTTAGTGAGCGTAAAACTGAGTAAATTGTCTGTTTTTTAGGACTTTTTCTTTTTGTGACGGTTAAAAGTTCATTGTCGTAAGTTTCTATTATTTTTTGTTCTGCGAGTGGATGAACAACTGTAATTTTCTTGTTTTGTTTTAAGAAAAATTCAATTTTGTTTTTTAGTGCTGAAATATTTGAAGTTTGAATTTCTATGATTTGTGAATCTTTTGTAACTATATCGCAAATGTATGGACCGGTTTTTTGTTCTGTCTGTCCGTTAAATTCTAATGAATAGATTTGTTTTAAGGTTTTGTGCAGAGATGTTTCGTTATAAGTATTTATTACTGTCATAAGATTTTTAAGACTGTATCGGCTTTAAAAGTGGTTGACTTTATGATTTTATTGGTTAAAATGTTCTTTAAGTGGGAAAAAGTGGAGCAAAGTGGTAAAAAGTGGAACTTCTGACAGGTGAGTACCGGAATACGCTGGACGAAAAAGGGAGAATTCTCTTTCCGTCAAAGCTCAGAAATGAACTTTTCGGTGATTCAGAAAAAAATGTCCTCATCGTTACACAGTCGTTTGATCATTGTTTATGGCTTTATACTCTTGATGAATGGAAAAGTCTTTCTTCTAAAATTATGGAAAGTGCTTCTCCGTTCAGTAAACAAAATCGTCTGGTTCTTCGTAGCCTTATTGCGCCAGCTCAAGAAGTTGAACTGGATAAGGCTGGTCGACTTTCTATCCCACAAAGTTTGCGTGATTACGCTGGTTTAACAAAAGACTGCATAATTCTCGGAATAAACAGATATATGGAACTTTGGGACGCCGAGTCCTATGGTGAATATCTTGAGCAAAACGAGGAAGATTTAAAGGATGCTGCAGAAGCTTTGAGTAATATCAGTTTGTAACTTTGCGCACTTTAAAACAGAAATTTTCTGGGAGAAAAAGTTGGAAATTGTTCATACTCCGGTGCTTTTGCAGGAATGTCTTAATTTTTTAAGTCCTGCCGGTGAACCGTTTGAAAAACACGCTTTAATGATTGACTCAACTTTGGGCGAAGGCGGACATTCTTTTGCTTTTCTTTCAAAATTTCCTGATTTAAAAATAATCGGACTTGATGCTGATAAAAATATTCAATCTCGGGCCCGCGAAAGGCTTGCTCCTTTTGGGGAGCGAATGAACTTTTTTAACGGTTGGTTTAACGATTTTTATGAAAACTATGATCTGAGCGGTCAACGTCCAGATTTAATTCTTTTTGATTTAGGCATTAGCGTTTACCACTACGAAAAAAGTGGGAGGGGATTTTCTTTCCGTCATGACGAGCCGCTTGATATGCGGTTGAATGCTAGCGAAGGCGAAAGTGCCAGTGACATTGTAAATGACTGGAAGGAAGAAGAACTGGCAAATATGATTTATTTGTACAGTGACGAAAAGTTAAGTCGCCGGATTGCAAGGGCAATTGTGGAAGCAAGAAAGGGTGGAAAAATTGCTTCTTCAAAGGCTCTCGCAGAGATTATCTGGAATGCAGTGCCTGCTAATTACAGGTACGGTCAGATACATCCGGCGACGAGAACTTTTCAGGCATTAAGAATTGCTGTTAACAGCGAACTGAGGCGCTTGCCTGCAGCGTTGCATAGTGCATTCAATGTGCTTAATCCTGGTGGAAAGATGGGTGTAATAACGTTTCATTCTCTCGAAGACAGGATTGTAAAAAATTATTTTAGAAATTTAGGAAGACAGTGTGTGTGTCCTCCTGAGCAGGCTGTGTGTTCTTGTGGAGGCACAGCCTGTGCTGAACTTTTAACAAGAAAAGCTGTTGAACCGACACTTGAAGAAATAAAATCAAATTCTCCAAGTAGAAGTGCCAAACTGCGGGTTGTAAGAAAAATACATGACGCTAGTAAACAGCATTTTCTTGCAATTGAAGAAAAAGCAATGTAAGGGGCGTTTTTATGTCTGTAAAAGGTGAATCAAAGTCGCGCTTTTGGGCGTATCTTTTTGCGATTGCAATTCCGGCACTGCTGGTTTTTCAATCAATCCAGTCTTACAGATATAAAAAACTTTGTACAGAAATCAGGGCTCTTGAAAAAAAACAGGTTGAACTGGTTGAACAGAACCGAAAATTGATTTCTGACATAAGTATTCTTTCGAGTTCCGAGCGGATCGAAAAAATTGCCGAAGGCGAACTTGGAATGCACAAGGCAGATACCGAAGATATTGTTCGTGTAGAAATAAAAGGGGAAAACTAAAACAAATGGCTGAAATTGCTAATGAAAATCAAAATTCTCTCTTGACTCTTAAAGAATTGCTGACAGCGGTTAACGGAAGCCTTGTCGGAGAATATTTTGATTCTCTTTCCTTTTGTTTTTCTTCAGTTGTTACAGACAGCCGTAATGTTTTGCCAGGTTCTCTTTTTGTTCCTTTAATTGGAGAATTCCAGGACGGACATAAATATATTCCTCCGGCATTGGCCAAAGGTGCTTCTGTTGTTTTTATTGCGCGAGTTACTTTTGAAAAAGAAAATTCAATTTACACAGAATTTGCAAAAAACAATAAAAAAACAGCATTCATTCTTGTCGAAAATACTTTGACAGCCTTGCAGAATGCAGCCGAAAAATATGTTCAAAAATTTCCAAAATTGATTCGTGTTTCTGTAACCGGCTCAAGTGGAAAAACTACAACAAAAGAAATCGCCTCATCTGTTTTGAGCGAAAAATTCAACGTAATTTGTAATAAAGGAAATTTAAACAGCGAAACAGGCTTGCCATTGAGTGTTTTTGAAATTCGAAGTGAACACGAACTTGCACTTTTAGAAATGGGAATGAATCGCGAAAACGAAATCGGTGAATTATCCAAAGTTTTTAAGCCTCAATACTGCGCAATTACAAATATTGGAACAGCCCATATCGGAAGACTTGGCAGCAGACAAAAAATTGCAGAAGAGAAAAAAAAGATTTTTGACCATCTTACAGAAACTGGAGTTGCTGTTATTCCTCAGAAAGATGATTTTGCAGAATTTCTTGCAGAAAATGTAAAAGGAAAAATTGTCTGGTATGGCAAAAACGTAAAAAATAATGGAATTGAATTTATCAGCGATGATGGAATTGACGGAACGACTTTTAAAGTTGACGGACAGTTAATTCATCTTGCAATTCCTGGCGCTTACAATTATTGCAATGCCCTTGCTGCTGTTGAACTTGGACGTTCTCTTGGATTGACCGCTCAACAGATAAAAAACGGAATTGAAAAAGTAAAACCTTTGAGTGGTAGAAGCCATATTCTAAAGGGGAACTTTACAATTCTGGAAGATTGTTATAATGCAAATCCTGATTCAATGGAAAAAGCAATTGAATTTTCAGGAAACATAAAATTAAACGGAAAAAAGATTTTTGTTCTCGGGTCTATGCTTGAACTTGGGCAGAAGTCGTGTGAAGCGCACAAAAAAGCTGGTCTTGAAGCTGTAAAAGGCGGTGCAGATATGATCATTTTTGTGGGCCAGGACATGCTTGCTGGGTTTGAAGCTGCAAAAAACTGCGGAGCGGGAAACAAAAATCTGCGCCTTGAATATTTTGAAACAAGCGATGAAAGTTCAATCGAAAAAATTGCCGGCTTAATAAAATCTTTTGCCAGCAAAGGTGATTTTATTCTCTTAAAAGCGAGCCACGGAATTGCTCTCGATAGACTCGTTCCTCTTTTAAATGGTGGGGACGAGCATGCATAATTTTAATTTTTTTGCAGAAAAACCTGATTCAATATACAGAAAAAGTGATTCTCTTTTTATTGTTCTCGTAATGCTTTTGTGGGGAATTGGTATGGTTACCCTGCAATTTTGTTCTGCAAATTACGGACAGCGTTTTTTTGGAAATTCACTTCATTTTGTGCAAAGACAATTGATAAGTTCTCTTGTTGGATTTGTTCTGCTCGTTTTTTTTGCAGTTGCCGATGTTGAAAAGGTAAGAAAAGTATTGCCGATAATTGTGCTTGGTTCAATTATCTTAAGCCTTTTAACTTTTATTCCTGGAATCGGGGTTGAACGTAATGGTGCCCGCCGATGGATAAAAATTCCTTATTTTTCGACTTTTCAGCCTTCAGAAGCCTTAAAGTTTTCTATGGTTTTGTTTCTTGCAAATCTTTTTGACAAACAGGCAAAATTACCGGAAGAAGACAGATCGGTTGTTCCAGCTCTTGTAGGATTGCTTGTTTTTTCTGTAATAATCCTTTGTCAGCAGGATTTAGGAACGGCTTTTTTTGTATTAGTTCTTGGACTGGCCATTTTTTTTGTTACTGGCGCAAAACTTTTGTGGTTTTTTCCGATGGTTCTTCTTTTGATTCCTTTTGGCCTTATTTTTATTTTGACTGAACCATACCGGGTAAACAGAATTATAGGTTTTATTGCTCCGGACAGTTTTGCTCAGAGCTTAAACTGGCAGATTAACGGCTCAAAACGGGCAATAACAGACGGCGGTCTTTTTGGGCAGGGAATTGGCTCTGGACTTACAAAGTTGGGCGGAGTTCCGGAAATTCAGTCGGATTACGTTTTTGCAGGCTGGGCCGAAGCCATGGGCCTTTTTGGCGTAATCTTGTATTTGTGCATCTTAGGGCTTTTTTTGTGGCGGGTTTATAAAATCTGCATGACTTGTGGAAACCGTTTTGCTTCGATTGCTAGTTTTGGTTTTGGCGCTGTAATTGTTGCTCAGTCGCTTTTAAATATTGCAGTTGTTGCCGGAGTTGTTCCAACTACAGGTATTCCGCTTCCTTTTTTTAGTTCCGGCGGTTCTTCTATGATGGTTACACTTGCAATGTGCGGATTTATTATAAATTCGTCGAGAATAGAACAGACGGAAGATAGCGTTTTTTTTACTGGAGAGTAGTGGCAGATGAGCGAAATAATGTTTACCTCATTTGAGGAATACAAAAAGACTGAAAAAAAGAAAACCGACTCAAAAGGCAGGGCTTTAAAAGTCCTTTTTGTCGTTTTGCTTTCGCTTCTCTTTATCGAAGCTGTTATTTATCTGTTTATTTTTCCATGCTTAAATTCTGTGAATGTAAAAATAAGTGGTTTTAGCAATTATACAGAACAGCAGATAAAAACTGCCTGTGGCGACAAATTGAACGCTAATTTCTTAAAATTTAATAAGGAGCAGGTTCAGTCGATAATAGCAAGTATTCCGGGAATTGAAGATGTAAAAGTTGTAAAAAGATTTCCGGATCGCGTGTTTATAAAAATTACAGAACGTCAGCCAGTTGCTTTTACTTTTATAAATCGTGACGAGCGGACTGTGCCTATTCAAATAGACAAAAATGGAGTATTATTCCCAGTAAATTCTGCAGAGTTGCCGATAGATGGTTCAATACCGATTATTTCCGGAGTTCCTGTTGAAAATATTCCTGAGGGAATGCGGCTTCCTTCTAAATATCAGCTGCTTATAGACCAGATTGCAAAAATTCAATCGATAAACAGAAAATATTTTGCAGTTGTTTCAGAAATTCACGTTGTTCCACGGGAATACGGCAATTTTGAACTCGTTCTGATTCCTTTAAAATCTCATCTTCGTGTTTTGTCAGATCGAATTCTTAGTGAAGAAATATTACAAAAAATGATGGTAACTCTTGATGTCGTAAACGGACTTGATAAGGATGTTGATGTAATCGATCTTCGTTATGGTTCAATTTCTTATCATTCTAAATCGGCAAAGTAGTTCAGCTGGTTGTAGGAGCGTAAGTTGAATAACATTATTGTAGGTCTAGATCTTGGTACCAGTTATGTACGCACTGTAATTGGCGAAGTAATTGATGACGGAAAAATCGAAATTATTGGCACTGCACAAAAAAAATCTGCAGGCTTAAGAAACGGCATTATTGTTAACCGCGAAAGTGCCATGGAATGCATAAAATCCTGCATTGAAGAAGCAGAACAAAAGGCAGGCTACGAAGTTTATTCCTGCTTAAGTGCAATCGGTGGTCATCAGGTTGACAGCGAAGATTCAAATGGGCTTGTTGCAATTGCAACTCACGGAAAAGGTGCGCGCGAAATTACTCAATTAGATCTTAAAAAAGTAATTGACGCCGCAAACGCTGTAAATATTCCGATTGACAGAAAGATTCTTCATTCAATTCCAAAAATTTACAGAACAGACGGAAATTCTCCAACAAAAGATCCTGTTGGAATGCTTGCTGTTCGCCTTGAAGTTGATGTTCACATTGTTACAGCTTCTAAAACTGCTGTCGCAAATATGACTCAATGTATTGAAAGAGCCGGCTATTCTGTTGACAGCATAATTCTAAAAACTCTTGCCGCTATGCAGTCTGTAATGGCTCAGGACGAAAGAGAATTAGGTTCTGTTATTATTGATTTGGGTGGCGGAACAACTGACGCTCTTGTAGTTGCAGACGACGCTCCTCTTTGTACAATCAGCGTTCCTGTCGGAGGAAATCTCGTAACAAACGACATTGCAATTGTAAAAGGAATTTCTCCTGCAAATGCTGAAAAAATTAAAATTGAAGACGGTTGTTGCTGGCTTGAAGCAATTGAAGAAGACTCAGACGTAATTATTCCCGGGGCTGGTGGAAGGGCACCGGAAGTTTCTTCCCGTTCGGAAATATGCGAAATTATTGAATCCAGAATGAGAGAAATCTTTTCGATGGTTCGCTCAGAAATCGTAAATAAGGCAAATACTCAGCTTGACGGCAATATTATTCTTACTGGTGGCGGAGCTTTAATGCCTGGAATCGTTCAACTTGCAGAAGATGTTTTTGGAACAAGTTCTGTTCGGGTTGGCGTGCCGGGAGACTTGGGCGGAATTCAAGAAGAATATCGTCGTCCGGACTTTGCAACTGCTGTCGGTCTTGTTACTTATGGATGTGAATGTCTTTCTATGCAGGACACTAATCGTAAAAAAAATAAAAATGGATATGAAGACAAAAAATCTGATGGAACGAACCTTTTGCAGAAGTTCCTGAGGAAATTTTTCTAAATAAAAAATGTCGGTAAACTTACGCAAAGGGGATGCGTTTAAGTTGGGCGGGAGGAAAGTATGGCAATGAATTTTCAGGTAAGTTACGAAGATCAGGATTTAAGCAACCAGATAAAGATTTTTGAACCAGTAAATCCTACAAAAATAAAAGTAATTGGTTGTGGTGGTTGTGGTGGTAACGCCGTAAACAACATGATTGATGCAGGAATTCAGGGAGTTGAATTTATTGCACTCAATACAGATCTTCAGCATCTGGCAGTTTCTAAGGCAGATTACAAAATTCAAATTGGTAAAAAAATTACCGGCGGACTTGGAGCTGGAATGCATCCGGAGATTGGAGAAGAAGCCGCAAAAGAAGAATCAGAAACAATTAAAAAACTTTTACAGGGCACAAACATGGTTTTTATTACTGCCGGAATGGGCGGCGGAACAGGAACTGGTTCTGCCCCGGTAGTTGCAAAAATCTCTAAGGAACTTGGAATTTTAACTGTTGCCGTTGTTACAACTCCTTTTGATTTTGAAGGTTCTGCCCGTGCCGAATATGCTGCTGAAGGTATTAAAAAATTACGCGAAGAAGTTGATTCTTTAATCGTAATTCCAAATCAGCGCGTATTTGAAACTTCCGAAAAACGCCTTACTGCTGCCGAAGGATTTAAGATTATTGACGATATTTTGCGTCAGGGCGTTGAAGGAATTTCTGATATAATTACAAAAACCGGTGTAATAAACCGCGATTTTAACGATGTTTCGACAGTTATGCGTGGTCAGGGCGATGCAATCCTTGGAATTGGCGTTGCTGAAGGCGAAAACCGCGGAATTGATGCTGCTACTATGGCAATCAATAATAAGCTTTTGTCAGACACTCATATTGACGGGGCAAAAAGAATTCTCATTAAAATTAGTGGAAATGACAGCGTTCTTATTGAAGAATGTCAGGAAATTGCAAATGACATTCGAGCAAGCGCAGCTAAAGATGCAATGGTTCTCTGGGGACTTTATAATGAACCAGATCTTGGAGATAAAATTTCTGTTACTGTTATTGCAACAGGTTTTAATTCACCAAATGCAGTAGAAAACGAAACAGAAATTGAAGAAGAAATTCCTGAGACACCGGTAATTGACGATCCTAATGTTATTTCTCCAGGTGATTTTATAAAGGTAATGACCGGAAAAACTTTGTCTTCTTCAGATGGATCTTCTTTTACAGAAAAGAAAGCTCCTTCTTTTGGAGAAAAAACTCCAAGCACAGCAAGTAAAATAATCGATAATACAGGCCTGGACTTTAAGTCAGAAAAAGCTCCAAATGCGAATAACTCTTCAAAAATGTCTGGCTTTAGAAATACAAGCCGGGATAGTTCTGGAAGAATTGTTCCTCCGGAAAACTTTAAAAAGACAGACGATTTGAGTCAGCCTGCAATCTGGCGACGTAATTATTCAAAGTCGATAGATCTTACAAAAAAATAAAAAATGACTGTAAAAGGGCTCCTGGAGTTATTTTATAATGATATTCGTATGGTTGACCGGCGTAGTGCATCTACTGCCGAAACCTATGTTGACTGTGCGCGTTTATTTTTAAGATGGATTTCGGGAGAGCATATAAAACTTTCTTTAGTATCTGAAAAGAATCTTATTTATTATCTTATGTGGAGAAAAACACACGAGAAAGATACTTTAACAGTTGCAAAGGACGTTTCCGCCCTGCGTTCTTTTGGCGCATTTTTAAAGCGAAAAAACGTCTGGAAAGAAAACTGGGCGCTAATGCTGGATAGACCAAAGACCGTTCGTTCTTTTCCACAGGTTTTGAGTATTGAAGAAGTTGATTCTTTTTTAAATTCAATTGATTTGTCTCAACCTCTGGGAATACGCGATCGAGCTCTTTTTGAACTGATTTACAGTTGCGGACTTCGAATAAGCGAGGCAAGCGGACTAAAAGTTTCTAATCTGCACATGTATGAACGTTTTTTAATAGTCCGAGGTAAGGGCGATAAAGAAAGAATGGTTCCGTTTGGACTGGAAGCAAAAAACAGGCTTGAAACATACTTGAATGAAGTTCGTCCACTTCTTGTAAAAGATAAAGTTGTAGACGAAGTTTTTTTAAACTATCAGGGAAAGCCTTTGAGCCGTAAAGGTATTTGGAAGAATTTTAAGATTTACGAAGCAAAATGCGGGCTTGATGCTAAAGTTCATACTTTAAGGCACAGTTTTGCTACTCATCTGCTTGCTGGTGGAATGGATTTAAGGTCTGTGCAGGAATTACTTGGACATTCTGACCTTGCAACGACTACAATATATACACATGTTGAAAATTCACAGTTAAGGGAAGTTCACAGAAAATATTTCCCTGGACGAAAGCTGGAGGAAGATGATGAATAAAAAAAATCAAAAAAAAGTAAATTCTCTGCATGTTCTTTGCAAAATGGGCAGAGGTTGTGCAATTCTCTTTGTTTTTCTTTTTGCAGGAATTTTTTGCAGCTGTTCAAGTAAATCTAGTAAAACGATAATTCGCCTTCAAAAAATGGAAGAAAATGTTTCTTCTCCAGTTACTGTGGAAGAATTAAAAGATGCAATAAAAAAATACCAGGCAAGGGCAATGGACGTTCAGCTTGCAAATTCTCAGGTTGGAATCTGGTATAAAATTCTTGGAACCCGCTATCTTGATTCAAAAATGTATGGAGAAGCCTTAAAAGCTTTTCAGAGTGCAATTCAATATTATCCGGAAAATCAGAATCTTTATTATTATGTTGGCCTTTGTGCAGGCTACATGGCAAAAGCTTCCCTCGATTTTAATGCAAGTGGTTCAACTTCTGCTGAAAAATTCAATTATTTAAAACTTGCAGAAAGTGCATATTTACGGGCAATCGAGATTGAACCGCGCTATGTTCGCTCTCTTTATGGACTTGGCGTTCTGTATGTATTTGAACTTGATCAGTGCAGCAAGGCAATTCCGTATCTTGAAACGGCTTTAGATGTTGAAACAAAAAATACGGATATTATGTTTGTTCTTGCTCGTGCTTATTATGTTGAAGGTGAATACGACAAGGCAACTTCTCTTTACGACAGAATTATTTCTACAACAAAATCCGAACAAAAAAAGAAAGATGCAGAAGTCAACAAAAAAATAGTTCTTGATGCTGCCTATGCAAATTAGCAGAGATGAACTTTTAAAGAGGCTGATGATTGCTGACGCTTCTTTTCTTACTTTTTCTGAAAAATCTCTATTGCAAAAAAAACTTGACAGTTTTAATATCCTTGCGGTAATGTCAAATAATGAACTTTCTACTATTATAGGCAGAAGCCTTGCAAGGGCTCGCTGGAATGGTCAGAAAATTCTAAAAAAAGCAGAAACTGCAATTCAACTGATAAACCGGCTGAACATAAAGTGGACTTTTTACGGCGATGCAGAATATCCTGCAATGCTGACAGAAATGAAAGATTCGCCTTATGTTATTTTTTATCGTGGAGACTTAAACTGCTTAAAGGCAAATTGTGTTTCTATGGTTGGAACCAGAAGGGCAACTTATTCTGCAAGAAAAGCTGCCTTTGATTTTGCAAAAGATGCAGGCGACAATGGCGAAACTGTAATTTCGGGGCTTGCCTTTGGAATTGATGTTGCCAGCCACAAAGGTGCACTTTCCGGTTTAAGCGGAAAAACTGTTGCCGTTCTTCCTGGCGGAATTGACAGCATTGTTCCTTTATCGCATACAAAAACTGCTTCCGGCATAATTGAATGTGGCGGAGCTATTGTAAGCGAGTACACACCTGGAACTCCAGCTGTTCCGTTCAGATTTACGCAGCGCAATAGAATTATTGCTGCCTTAAGTCCTGCAACTGTTGTGGTTCAGGCGCCCTGCGGAAGCGGAGCCATGATAACTGCAAGCCTTGCTCTTGATTATAACCGTTATGTGTTTTTTCATGAGGCGTGTTTTAATGAAGAATCAAAGGCTCTCGATAAACTCAATGAGCAAAAGCTTAATGCTCTTGCCCTGACCGGAAAAGAAATGGAAAAGAAAGTTCGATCAAAGAGGTTGAATTCTCCATGGCTCTATGTTGAAGATGGGGCCCCAGTTATAAAAAGTTATGCTGAATACTGTCAGTACAAAAATGACAGTTTTTGTACAGTAAATATAAAAAGAAACACAGAACAGTTAGATCTGTTTAGTTAAGAGATGTTTGGAGCTAAGAAAAGGTATGGTCGCTAAAAAAAAGACGAATACAGAAAATACTCTGGTTATAGTAGAATCTCCTGCAAAAGCCAAAACTATTGAAAAATATCTTGGACCTGGTTATACGGTAAAAGCAAGCATGGGACATTTGATTGACCTGCCAAAAAGCCGTATGGCAATTCAGGTTGAAAATAATTTTGAACCAGAATATATAACAGTGCGTGGACGCGCAAAGCTGTTAAAGGAATTGCAGAAAGATGCAAAAAAAAGTGACCATGTATTGCTTGCATCCGATCCCGACCGCGAAGGGGAAGCTATTGCCTGGCATTTAAATAACGCAATCAAAGACAAGACAGATGCAGATGTAAAACGCGTTGTTTTTAACGAAATTACGCCAAATGCTATTAAAGAAGCTGTAAAACATCCCCGCGAAATTTACGAAAGCCTTGTAAATGCTCAGAAAGCTCGTCGCGTACTCGACCGTCTTGTAGGCTATAATTTGAGTCCTCTTTTGTGGGAAAAAGTAAAAAATGGACTTTCGGCCGGTCGTGTTCAATCGGTTGCACTGCGTTTAATTTGCGAAAGAGAAAAAGAAGTTGAAGATTTTATTCCAGAAGAATACTGGACTCTTGAAGCTGATTTTGTAAAGGGAAAAACACAGTTTACGGCTCAGCTTGTAAAGTATCATGGCGTAAAACCTGAATTAAAAAACGAAGCTGAAGTAAAAAAAATCATCGAAGAAATTCAAAATTCTCAATGCACTGTAAAAGAAATAAAAAGTACGGATAAAACGGTTCGTCCAAAGGCTCCGTATACTACAAGTAAATTACAGCAGGATGCGGCAAACCGTCTTGGTTTTACTTCAAGAAAAACAATGCAGGTTGCTCAGCAGCTTTACGAAGGCGTGCAGATTGGAAGCAGCCGTGTCGGTCTTATTACTTACATGCGTACCGATTCTGTTCGTATTGCACAGAGCGCTTTAGATGACGTAAGAAAATGGATTGGAAAGAATTTTCCTGATGAACTTCCAGCTGAGCCAATTCACTATGCAGTTGGAAAAAGTGCCCAGGACGCTCATGAATGTATTCGTCCGACTTATGTTGATTACACTCCGGACAGCGTAAAAGAGTATCTTACCCGCGATCAGTTAAGGCTTTATTCAATTGTTTGGGAAAGATTTTTTTCGAGCCAGATGAATAATGCAAAAACAAGGACTACAAGCGTTGATATTGAAGCTGGAGATGCTTTGTTCCGCGTAAGTGCTTCTAAGCTGATTGAAAAAGGTTTTTACAGCGTAATGAAGGTTTTATCTTCAAAAGAAGAAGTTACAGGAAATATTCCTTCGTTAAAAGAAGGTGAAGTTTTAGACAGCGCACACAAATTTTATCCGGAACAGCATTTTACTTCTGGCCCTGCCCGTTATACAGATGCTTCGATCGTAAAAATGCTCGAAGAAAAAGGAATTGGTCGTCCTTCAACTTATGCACCGATTATTTCAGTTCTTTTGGACAGATATTATGTTACAAGAAATAACCGCCAGCTTATGCCGACAGTTTTAGGAAAGATGATTTCAAAAATTCTTGTTGAATCATTCCCAGAAGTAATAAACGAAAAGTTTACGGCAGAAGTAGAAAATGAACTCGACGATGTAGAACAGAATAAAGTTGTCTGGAACGATATGATCCGCGAATTCTACGGACCATTTAAAAAGAGAGTTGACGAAGTTGAACATACAACAGAGAGCATAAAGGGTTTTTTAGACGAAAAGACAGATTTAACCTGCGAAAAATGTGGCAAGCCAATGGTAAAAAAACTTGGAAGATTTGGATTTTTCCTTGCCTGCTCAGGATTTCCGGAGTGTCATAATACAAAGTCAATTCCACTTGCAAAGTGCCCTGTAAAGGGGTGTGACGGCGACATTGTTGAAAGAAAATCAAAGGGAAGAGGCAAATCTTTCTATGGTTGTACAAATTATCCGAAATGTTCGTTTATAAGTCATTTTAAGCCGATTGATGCAACCTGCCCTAAATGCGGATGGTTCCTTGTTGAAAAATTCGATAAGAAAAACGGAACTTACAAATCCTGTATAAATCCGGATTGCGATTATCTGCATTCAGCTGGGGACGAAGATATAATAATGCCTTTGCCGGAAGAAACTGCCGATTAAAATCTTTTGAGGCTTTGTTTTGAATGTAAAAGATGCAGTTGAAGAATTTTTGATTTATGTCGAATCTGTTATGGGAATGTCAGAAAACACAGTAAAGGCTTATAAAAATGACCTTGAACGTTTTATGGCAGACCCAGATATTGGCCCAGACAGATTGATGTCTTCAATTACGCTTGACGAAATAAAAAACTGCCTTGGACGGTTCAAGTCTATGGCCAGTTCTCATAACCGTTATCTTTCTGCAATCAGAAGTCTTTTTGCTTACTGCAAAAAAAGAAAGGTTATTGATTTTAATCCTGCCCTGGAGTTAAAGTGCGAAAAACTGAATAAGCCAGTGCCACACTTTTTAACAGGAAAAGAAGTTAACGAACTGCGTGCCCTGCCGTTTAAAAATCCTATTTTGTGGAAGACAAGAGATCAGGCACTTTTTGAAGTTATGTATTCTAGTGGCTGTCGTCTTGCAGAAGTTGCAGGATTAAAATTAAAGAGTTTTTCGAATAATTTTGAAGTTGCTTTAGTTCGCGGAAAAGGAAGAAAAAGCCGACTTGTTTATTTTGAAAAATACATTGTAGAAATTATAAAAAAATATATTGCCGAGCGAAACGAGCGTTTTAAGAATCTGGCAATTATAAATCCAGACGATTATTTGTTTGTAAACCAGAATGGCACTCCTTTAAGCCGGGGCGGAATCGCCTATATTTTAAGCCGCTACACGGGAATTGCCGGAACAAAGCGCCACGTAAATCCTCATGAACTTAGACACACTTTTGCAACGGCAATGCTTACTGGTGGGGCGGATATTCGCGAAGTGCAGGAATTGCTTGGACATTCTTCTATAAGCACAACTCAGCGCTACACACATGTTATGACAGATCGCCTTGTATATATGTATAACCGCGCGCATCCTCATGGTGGAAATAAAGACTGATTTTTTGAGTTTGAGACAATCGACTGTCTTTAATTTTTTTGCAAGCGACTATTTTAACTTGAGTAAATTGAATTTCGATTTTCTGACGAATTAAAAAATCTCCTGGATTTTTTAATATTTTCTTGCCCGTTTAATTTATTTTTCTTATATTTAAAAATATGGAAAAGGTTGAAATTCGAAGTACCACAGTTATTGCTGTAAAAAAGAATGGTCAGGTTGCCATGGCAGGAGACGGTCAGGTAACTTTAGGAAATACAGTTTGCAAGGGCAATGCCAGAAAGGTTAGAAAAATATATAATGGCAAAATTCTTACAGGATTTGCAGGAAGCGTAGCAGATGCTTTTACCCTGCTTGATAAATTTGAAGAAAAAGTAAAGGAATTTAACGGCGATTTAACTCGGTCTGCAGTTGAACTTGCAAAAATGTGGAGAACAGAACGTTCTTTGCAAAAGTTAGAAGCCATGCTGATTGTTGCAAATAAAGAAAAAATTCTTTTGATTAGTGGCGACGGTAACGTAATTGAACCGGAAAACGATGTTCTGGCGATTGGGTCTGGCGGAAACTATGCTTATTCAGCGGCACTTGCATATCTTGAATGCAGCAATTATTCGGCTAAGGAAATTGCAGAAAAGTCGCTCAATATTGCAGGAAATATCTGTATTTATACAAATCACAACGTAACATCAGAAGTTTTGGAATAGGAAGAAAAATGGCAATTCAGGGATTAACACCTAAACAAATCGTAGAAAAACTTGATCAGTACATTATTGGTCAGGAAAAAGCAAAGCGTGCAGTTGCAGTTGCATTGCGTAATCGTTTAAGAAGAATTCATCTTTCGGAAGATATTCGTGACGAAGTTGCACCAAAAAATATTTTAATGATTGGACCAACTGGTTCTGGAAAAACAGAAATTGCTCGTCGCCTTGCAAAGCTTATAAATGCGCCTTTTATTAAGGTTGAAGCTACAAAATACACTGAAGTTGGATATGTTGGCCGCGATGTTGAATCGATGATCCGCGATTTAATGGCAGTCGGTTACAATAATGTAAAGGCAGAAATGGAAGAACAGATGAAAGAATCAAGTCTGCCAAAGGTTGAAGAAAAAATTCTTGACCTTTTGCTTCCAGGAACAAACGAAAAGAACGAAAAAGCTTCAGAAAATTTACCAGAAGGCACAGAGCAGATGCCTGCAGTAAAAGAAGAAAGTTCAGGTTCTTCGACAAGAGAAAAGTTCCGCCAGATGTTGCGCGAAGGTAAACTAGAAGACAGAGAAGTTGAAGTTACAATAAAAAGGCAGCCACGCGGACCTAGCATGGAAATTATTGCAGGCGGAAGTCTTGACGATTTGCAGAGCGGAATGCAGGACTTGCAGAATATTCTTACAGGCCGCGGATTAAAAAAGAAGACTGTAACTGTAAGAGAAGCAAGAAAGATTCTTCAGGCAGACATTCTTGACTCAATGATTGACAGCGACAAGGTTGCAGACATTGCAAAAGAAAGAGTTGAACAGAGCGGAATTGTATTTATTGACGAAATCGATAAAATTGCTTCGAGAAATCAGAATTCTTCTGGGCAGGTTAGTCGCGAAGGTGTTCAGCGCGATATTCTGCCAATTGTTGAAGGTTCAAAGGTAAATACAAAATATGGAGTTGTTGATACGACACATATTCTCTTTATTGCGGCTGGCGCGTTTAGTATGAGTGCACCAAGCGATTTGATTCCAGAGTTGCAGGGAAGATTTCCGTTGCGTGTTGAACTTGAAAGCCTTACCAAAAATGAATTTAAGAGAATTCTTCTGGAACCAAAAAATGCACTTACAAAGCAGTATACGGCACTTTTGGCAACTGAAGGCTTAAAGATTGAATTTAGCGAAGATGCTATCGACAGAATGAGTTTCCTGGCAGAAGACGTTAATTCCAGAAGTGAAAACATTGGTGCGCGTCGTTTGCATACAATAATGGAAAAAGTTCTGGAAGATGCAAGTTTTACTGCAGATGAACATTCCGGAGAAACTCTGACAATTGATGCAAAATTTGTTGACGAAAAACTTCGTGGCGTTGTAACTGATGTTGATTTGTCGCGTTACATTCTGTAGAAAAATATTTTTATAATTTTTTTAGGCGGTGCTGTTTTGAGCACCGTTTTTTTTATGGGGCAGGGGGTGGAAGTGCGCGCAAGCGTCGCGAAGCGATGTAGCGTCTAGCGGAACACTGGAACACCCGGTCGGTGCTTTGCACCGAGCCCCCCGAATTTTTAAGATTATAGAAAAGAATGATTAAATCCTTTATACTTTTTTGGTATGAAAAAGGGATTTGACAACGATAAGTATTTAAAAATTCAATCGGAGCACATTAAGGAACGGATTTCGCATTTTGGAAACAAGCTTTACCTTGAATTTGGCGGAAAACTTTTTGACGATTACCATGCCAGCCGTGTTTTGCCGGGATTTGAACCTGACAGCAAACTAAAAATGCTGATGCAGCTTTCGGAAATGGCAGAAATTGTCATTGTAATAAGTGCTCAGGATATTGAAAAAAATAAAGTCAGAGGCGATCTTGGAATTACTTACGATCAGGACGTTCTGCGTTTGAGAGATGAATTTATTAAATGCGGACTTTTTGTTGGTTCTGTCGTAATTACTCATTTTAACGGTCAGGAAGGAGCAAAGGCTTTTGCCCGCAGACTAAAAAAGCTTAATATAAAATCGTATTTTCATTATTTAATCGAAGGCTATCCTAATAATGTTTCTCTTATTGACAGCGAAAAAGGCTATGGAAAAAACGATTATGTAGAAACTAGCCGTCCTCTTGTTGTTGTTACAGCGCCGGGGCCTGGTTCTGGTAAAATGGCTGTGTGCCTGAGTCAGCTTTATAACGAAAATGTTCGTGGAATAAAAGCCGGCTATGCAAAATTTGAAACTTTTCCAATCTGGAATCTTCCGTTAAAGCATCCTGTAAACCTTGCATACGAGGCTGCAACTGCGGATCTAAATGATGTAAATATGATAGATCCATGGCATCTTGAAGCTTATGGAAAAACGACTGTAAATTATAACCGCGATATTGAAATTTATCCTGTTTTAGACGCTATTTTTAAGGGAATTTACGGCGAAAATCCGTATAAATCGCCGACGGACATGGGGGTAAACATGGCCGGTAATTGTATTTTTGACGACGAAGCGTGCCGTTATGCAAGTAATCAGGAAATTATCAGAAGATATTACGCTGCTTTGTGTAATCTGGCGGAAGGAAAGTGTGAAGAATCTGAAGTAAATAAATTGACTCTCCTTTTACAGCAGTCAAAAATTACGACGGAAGACAGAAGGGTGACTGTTGCGGCAAAAGAGCGTGCAAAAAAATCGGGTTTGCCGTCTGCAGCGATTGAACTTAATGACGGAAAAATAATAACGTCAGAATCTTCTGAATTGCTTGGAACCTGTGCCGCCCTTATTTTGAATGCTGCAAAATACCTGGCTGGAATTGACCACAGCGTAAAATTGATTCCGTCTGAAATGATTGAGCCGATTCAAAATATGAAGGTAAATTATCTTAACGGCAAAAATCCAAGACTGCATACTGATGAAGTTTTAGTTGCTCTTGCAATGCTTAGCCTGAATGACGAAAACTGCAAAAAAGCTTTGGAACAGCTTTCTTTGTTTAAAGGTTGCCAGGTTCATACAAGCGTAATGCTCAGCGAAGTTGACCGAAAGATATTTAAAAAACTTGGGGTTGATTTAACAAGTGAGCCTGTAAAAAAGCGCGGGTGTTAGTGACTTTGAATTGTAAAAGGTGAATGCTAAAGACGGCATTCATCTTTTTTTTGTATAGAAACTAAGGCGGAAGTAATAAGGGCTAAAAAAATTAGTTTTCGTCGGTTGATTCAAAAAAAGCAGTTTCTTTTTTTATTACGCGAACTGCCATAAAGACAAAAAATGCAATCAGTGCAACAAACAAGCAGATTCCTGCGATTTTAAAAGCGAGAGAACCTTTTGCTCCAAGAAAGATTACAAGATGATAAAGTGTTGAACAGCTTATAATTGCTGCAATTGAATCGTAAAGAACAAATTTTTTGAATGGAAGACCGACAAACCCTGAACACAGCCAAAGAGTGTTGCGAATACCAAAAGGAATAAATCTGCAGACGATAAATGTTCTAAAACCGTAGTCGTCGATTGTTTTTGCGACTAATCGGATTTTTTCTGGAGTAAGTTTTTTCTGAACTTTTTTTATCTGGAACATTCCTTTTGAAATAAGATGTCCCCACCAGTAAACCATTAAATCGCTTATAAAAATTCCAAGATAAAGGGCAATCCAGTTTGGAATTAAAAGAGAATGATCTGCAAAAGAAACCCCGGCTGTTAAAATTATTACTGCATCTTCTGAAACAGGTATGTTAAAACCTGCAATAAGCAGAAGTACAAAGCAGACAAGAGGCCAGTAAGGAATATGTGCAGAAAAAAAACTCACTAGAGTTTGAAACATAAGGGACATTTTGCTTTAAAATTAGTAGAGTTGCAAGGGATTTTTTAAGGTGGTAATATTAAATTTCCCAAAAGGAGAGATTAGTTTTTTGTTTTAAAATAATTAGGACTGACTAAAAACTAATGTCGTGCTGAATTTGTTTTATAAGGATTTTTTATGTTAGGTGTTTATGATTACACAGTTATTTTAACTTATTTTTCAATTATTTCTGCAATTGTAGGAGTAATTTTTTCTTTTATGCCTCAGCATATTCTTGCGGCTATAATCTGTTTAATGCTTTGCGGGCTTTTTGATGCTTTTGATGGAAAAGTTGCCCGTTCTAAGGCAAACCGCACGGATTTTGAAAAAAAGTTTGGAATTCAAATTGACTCGCTTTCGGATTCAATTGCTTTTGGGGTTTTGCCTGCCTGCATTGGTTTTAACCTTATAATGAATTCTAAAATTATTGCAAAACTTACGACACGCCTGCCTTACTATCAGTATTTAAAGGATTTTCTTGTTTTGCTTTGTATTCTTTATGCATTAGCCGCAGTTATCCGCCTGGCATATTACAATGTTCAGGAAGAAGAACGCCAGAAAGAAGAAAATACTAACCGTGAATTTTTTACAGGAGTTCCTGTTACAACGGCTGCAATTGTTTTTCCGTTGATTTATCTTTTGCAGCTTGCAAATAAACTTGATCTGACAATGGTTTATATGTTTTTTATGGCACTTGTCGGCGGACTTTTTATTTCTGAAAAGAAAATCAGAAAGCCAGGTTTTAAGCATCTGATGATTTTAGTTGTTTTAGGATTAATCGAAGCCGTTCTTATGGTTTTGTGTAAGATTTTTGTAAAGTAGAAATAAAAATCGTTAATGTAAATGACATATTGTTTTGTCATTGTGGGAAAAGACTTACCGTCACCCTGAACCTGTTTAAGAGATTCTTACAGGTAAGATTCCGAAACAAGTTCGAAAATGACAAAGTATTGTGTCATTGATGTGCAAAAACTAAAAATATGTGGGGCTGAATGACTTAGTATAAAAACTTGCCAGCAGCCCCATTTTTTTTGAGTTTTATTTTACTTCAAGCTTAATGTCTGAATATTCGATATAAGCTGAGCGGGATGTGTACAATCCTGCATAAACCCATTTTGGATCTACTTCTGTAAGTTTTGCCTGGAATGTTGCAGAATCTTTTCCGTAGTTTACAGTGTAAGTGTCGCCTGATTTTGTAATTGAAAGCTGAACTTTTGTTCCACTTACAGGGAAACTTTCTTTAGAAACTGTTGTCTGTTTTAAATCGCCGTCAGTTCTCTGGAAAAGGTCAACCCATGCACCTTCGCCACGGGCAAGTCCTAAAGTTCCAGCTGCAACGTAGTCGCTTTTTACCTGGTTGTCGTATTTGTCAATGTAAACATCGTCACGAACCATAAGACCAAAAGAAACCTGATTGTTTTTTGTTGCATTTAAAACTGTTGCTGTTGCAGAAAGTGTAAAATCTTTGTTTGCTGGAATCTGCTGGAAGTAGAATGCAAGTCCGTCTGAACCTGAAGCGATTTTTCCGGCAGATGTTTTTCCGTCTTTTGTTCCGGAATGCATTACAACTTTTCCGTTTTCTTCGGTAATTTCGTAAATATCTGGATTTGCGATTTTTTCGATTCCGCCCATATCACCAAAAACAGTGCCAAACCATGGTTCTGTTGTTACAAAAACTGTAGATTTGTCTTCTGGTGAAAATTCTGTATAAACAGGAATAACGTAAGATGGATTTGGAACTAAAAGTTCTTCTGTTGGTTCTTTTATGTCTTTTGCAACAAGTTTTGCAAAGTTTTTGTTTGCTTTTGCAACTTCTGTAACTACGTGGTAAGCAAGAACTGTTGCACCATAAGTGTTAAGGTGTGTGTTATCTACAGATGCAGCCTTGTGTCCAAGCCATGCGTGGAATTTTACAGTTACGTCATCACCTGATTTTTCGTAAAGGTCTTTTGTGTAAGCTGTATTGTCTACAACTAAAACGCTAGTTTCTTTTCCAAGTTCGCGGATTGCTTTTGCGTAGTCACCACCGGCAAATTCTGAAGTGCTCTGTGTAATGTGAACATATGAACCTTCGTAAGCTTTTCCTGGTGCACGGCGAACAATTGGTGTGCACAAAATTGGAGTTGCTTTTTTGTCGAGTGCAAGTTTAATGTAGTTTTCGTAAAGGCTGTTCTTAAAAGAACCTGCTTCTTCTTTTGAACCGTTTGGATTTGTGTAGCGGGCTTCTTCTGTTTTTTCGTCGTTATGACCAAAACCGATGATTAAATAGTCTCCTTTTTTAATGCTGGCAGACAATGTTTTGTAATTTGCTTCTGTTAAGAAACTTTTTGAAGAACGACCAGACATTGCAAGGTTGATTACTTCAACTTTTTTAGGATTTAAGAAATCCTGTAGTTTTGTACCGATTCCGTAGCGTGGATAATAGTAAGGATCAGAAAAAGCACTGAATGTTGAATCTCCGACAACATAGATTTTTGTGCCTTTTGTGTTTGCAACAGATGTAACTGAAGCAACTTTTTCAACTTTTTCGTTATCTGCAATGTTTTTTTCAAGTGCAAATGCAGAAAGCGACATACCAGCAAAGACTGCCAGAGCAGCAGCAAGCAATTTTTTCATTTTATTCTCCTGATAAGGGGTTGTCTAAAAAGTATTTTTTCTGTCATTTTCTCATCTTGACCTGAAATTCTAAATGCATATATTACGAACATTTAGAGATTTCCGCATCAAGTGCGGGAATGCCATTTTTGAACGTTTTAGAAGCTCCCCTGGAAGACGAGAATTACAGTTATAAAAAGCAACGCTTAAACAGACTGTATTTTTTCTGTCTTTCCAAAAAATAATGAATTTAATGATTTATTATAAATCTTTTTATAAAAAATTGCATTGCCGGTTTTTGTATTATTTACGGAATGTAGCGGGCCCTGTTTTTTTCTGTTTCAAAGACATCAACTTTGGAAATTTTTGTGCCGTCTGGAGAATTATCTGAAAGGTCAATTCCTTTTGACTGCAGATTTTGTACCAGATTTTTATAAATGTACATTGCAATGCGCTCTGCACTTGGATTCTGGTCAAATTCGTCTATGTCGTTTAAATTTGTGTGGTCAATTTTAGAAAGAACTTCTTTTAGGCTTTTTTTTAAAAACGAAAAATCAAGCAGCATTCCGCCTGCATCAAGATTATTTCCTTCTACATGGATATAAACTTTGTAATTGTGTCCGTGCAGGTTTTCGCATTTTCCGTTGTAGTCGCGCAAAAAATGTGCTGCAGCAAAATCATCCTGAACTCTTACTTCAAACATTTTTTTTATTCCTGTCCGTTTGTCTGTGTGGTTTCTTTTTCGATTTGTGCCAGTTCTGCTTTTGCAGCTTCAGCCTTCCAGTCGTAGTTTTCTATCCAGCGAATTACTGGTTCTCTCCAGTCGTCTGCGGCAACTCCTTCGAGAAGGTAGCGTTCGTACATAAAAGAAATGTGTTCTTTGATTGCTGCAACGTCTTTTGGACTAATGTTTTCTGCCGTAAGGAACATATCATTAATAAAATTAGTTGCGTCATTTGGACTGAAGAGAGAAGGAAACAGTTTTGTAATCATGTAAAGTGCAGCTGGAATGCAGTTTACTGAGTGCTGCTTCATATACAAAACGGATTCAGCAATTTCAATTGAATTGTTGTAAATTTCTGTGCTTTTCTGGAAACATTCAGCATCGCTCAAACCGGCCTTTTTGAATACATCTTTATAAAAAACTTCTGCAAGGGCAATAAGCGCAATATGCAGGCTTGGAACGCACAAAAGGTGAGGGTCAAAAGCATGAATTACCTTAAAATGAAAATTCTCCCGGTAATCTGGTCTTTCTGTTGTAGAAAGGCAATGACGGTACATTCGGCTTGCTTCTAGGTAAACCTTTGTAGTTGCACTGAACCATTCGTTACAGATTGGAGCTGCCTTTTTTAAGCCAAAGCGTTTTATAAACATTGTAAGAGGGCGTAAAAACATGTACACAAAGTCCATGTAAATTTTTACTTTTTCCGGTGTAAATGGAATTTTTTTGTCCAAAGGTGAGTCAACATGAACTACCGGAATATGGTAAATTCCCCATTTTTCAAAAAATTGAATTCCAAGGTAGCTTTTTGTAACTGTATATAAAAATTTCCACGAAACTTTAGCGGTCCTTGGTGACCACAATAATCTAAAATACGGATAAGTTCCGCTGAATGATTTTAATTCGCGCTCTGCAAATTTTTTGTTGCGTTTTTCTTTTTTTGTAAGCTTGCTTTTAGCCATTAAAAACTTCCTTTGCTATGGCAACAGACTGCATTGCATCTTTTGAATAATAGTCTGCCCCAATCTGCGCAGCATAGTCAGCCGTTAAAACTGCGCCACCGACGAATATCTTAGCAGATTTTCCGTTTTCTTTTAAGGCAGAGCGTAAAGAAATAATCGTTTTTTCCATGCTGGCAACTGTTGTTGTCATTAAGGCGCTCAAACCAACAAGTTTAATGTCGTTTTTTAAAACTGTTTCTACGACAACTTCAGGCGGAACGTTTTTACCTAAATCGATTACTGTAAAACCGTAGTTTTCGAGCATTGCCTTTACAATATTTTTTCCAATATCGTGAATGTCTCCAAAAACAGTTGCAATTACAATCGTTCCTTTTGATTCTTCCGCCGTTCCGGTTTCTTTTAGATATGCTTTTATAACGTCAAAGGCACAGCTTACAGTGTCTGCACTCAAAAGCAGCTGTGGAAGAAATTTTATTCCCTTTTCAAAATCTTTTCCGACCATATCCAGGGCAGGCACGATGCAGCGGTCAATTATCGAAACAGGCTTTACGCCTTCTGCAAGCATTTTTTTTGTTGCATTTGCAGAACTGTCCTTAAAGCCCTTGTAAATAATGTCGATTAAAGTTTTTTCATTTTCCGTAAGGTCTTGAGGCAGGGCAGAATATTGAGAAGCCGGAGCAGTTACGCTTTGTGCCGTCTTTTGTACAGAAAGTTCCTTTGCCCCCGCAAGCTGTTCAGCACTTATTCCGTAAACCGGGGCTGTTGTTCCGTTGTATTTTTGAATGTAGTCGAGACAGTTTTCGTCAAAGTTTGCAAGTGCCCGGTAACCGTAGTAGGTTTCCATCATCGGCTGGCTCAGCGGATTTATAATGCAGGCATCGAGCCCCGAATACAGGGCCATTGCAAAAAATCTTGAATTGATAATGTCGCGTCGAGGAAGTCCAAAACTGATATTCGAAACCCCAAGAATAAATTTTAAGCCGTCATCGCCAAATTCATTTTTTAAGAGAGTAATTGCCCGGCAGGTTTCTAACGCTTCTTTTTGCTGCGAACTTACAGTTAAAGTTAAGGTGTCAATAACAATGTCGCGGGTTGGAATTCCGTATTTGTGCGCTTCTTTAATGAGTTTTCGGGCAACTTCAACCCTTCCTTCGGCAGTCGGCGCAATTCCGTTTTCGTCAATACAAAGGGCAACAATGGTTCCGCCGTAATGCTTTACAAGCGGAAAAATCTTATCCATTACGTCCTGCCTTCCATTTACAGAGTTTATAAGTGCCTTACCGTTGTAATAGCGCAGGGCTTTTTCAATTACGCCGGGTTCAGAAGAGTCAATCTGGAGCGGAGTAGAAAAAGCACTCTGAATCGTCTTTAGCGCGTCTGTCATTGTCTGAGCTTCGTCAATTCCTGGCAAACCGACATTTACGTCAAGAATCTGCGAACCGGCATTTATCTGGCTTTCGGCTTCTTCAAGCACAAAATTCATGTCATGCGCTTTTAAGGCTTCTTTTACTTTTTTCTTTCCTGTCGGGTTTATTCTTTCGCCTACAATCATTGGGCCTGCGCTTCCGCCAATCTGCACAGTTTTGTTGTAAGAACAGATAAAAGTGCTGTCTTTGTCCGCAATGCTCTGCGCTTTTACGCTGCCAGCTTCTTCAACTTTTTCGATTAACGCCTTAATGTGGCCCGGAGTTGTTCCACAGCAGCCGCCAAGAACAGCAGCTCCTTTCTTACGGTTTTTTAACTGGCTTTCTGCAAAACTCTGTGGTTCAACCAAAAAAACAGTTTTTCCGCTCTTTACGACAGGAATTCCTGCATTCACCTGAACAATCACAGGCGTGTGCGAATATTTTAAAAACTCTTCTGCAATTTTTTCGCCGTCTTCAAGGCTTCCGCCACAGTTAAATCCCAGAACATCAACGTGCAATGCTTCAAGATAAGTTACAACAGTCTGCACGTCAGCGCCCGTAAGCGTGCGCAGATTTTTCTGGAAAGTCATCGAAGCAATAATCGGCAGGTTTGTGTTTTCCTGAACGGCAAGAACAGCCGCCTTTACTTCGTGCAGATCCGCCATTGTTTCAATTAAAGCAAGGTCGTAGCCCAGACTTTCTGCAAGAATCGCCGTTTCCTTGTAATTTTCGTAAGCTTCGTCAAAAGTAAGTTCCCCCATCGGCTCAAGGAGTTTTCCGAGCTGCGAAGTGTTCCATGCCTTAAAATGCGCTCTCGTAATTCCTGATTCTTCGGCTTCTTTTATAGCCTCTCTCATTATTTCTACAGAAGCACTTAAATATTCTTTGGTTGAATATCTTCCCTCTTTTACCTTGAGAGGCAGGGCGCCAAATGTGTTGGAAGTTAAAATATTTGAACCTGAACGCAGGTACATTGAATGAATATTTTTAATAATATGCGGGTGTTCAATAGAAACATCTTCGGGAATATTGTAATCGCTGATTCCCGAAGCCTGAATCATAGTTCCCATTGCTCCGTCCATAAAAACGCTCAAACCTTTTTGAGTCTGTTCGTGTAAAAAAGCCCTAAAATCCTGTTTCATAAAGAGAGTTTAATCAAAATAAAAAATCTAGGCAATTAAAGCCATTTTTTACGGACGAAAGGCACACAATACCGGCCTTTCGGGGCTTGCTAGGCGCGCGGTCCTTCGGACTTGCAGCAAGCTGCAACCCCTGCACGCCGGCGTATGCAATAAAATTACGGGATTTTTAACTGGCAGTTGTTTATTTCCAGGTTTTAGAAATTTCTTCGAACTCTTCGAGCATCTTCATTACTTCGCCTTTATCTGCTGAAGTATAATGTTCAGCTTTTTTGCCGAGTTTTAAGAAAAAATCCTGCAACCCGGCAAGTTTTTCGAGCGGAAGTTTTTCTGGAGAATAGGTAATTAAAACTGAACCGTTAATCGGGTTATTTTCGATGGAGTTAACGGCGTCAGTTCCGTTTTGTATTATAGAACGAGCTTTTTCAAAAAGTTCCTTGTCCTTAAAAACCGGGGCTCGCAGACGGATTCTTCCAGGAAAAAAAGAAGTTACAATCATTTTTTTTCTTCCTCCAGAATATTTTCCATTGCGCGTAAACTAATTGCCACTGTAAGCGAGTTGTGCAAAATTGCGGCAATTCCCGGGGTAATAAGAGAGAACACGCCCATTCCCAGTAATGCAGAGTTTAAGCCGATTATTGCGACGTTATGGACATTTATTTTTTCTATAAGGCCCATTCCAAGGCGGCGGACAGTTACGAGGTTTTCCAAACCGTTTTCGTTTAGTTCAATGTCGGCAGTTTCGCCAGCAATAGAAGAACATCCTTCTGCTGCAATTCCGACGGTGGCAGCACTCAAGGCAGGAGCATCGTTAATTCCGTCTCCGAGCATTATTACCTTGTGACCGAGTTTTTTCTGTTCTTCAATAAACTTTACTTTATCTTCTGGCAGAGCCTGGCTTATCCAGGTGTCAATTCCTGCAGCCCTAGCGATTTTTTTAGCTGCGCCTTCGGTGTCGCCTGTAATCATTACGCAGTTTTTAACGCCAAGGGCGTGCAACTGTCTGATTGTTGATTTTGTTTCCGGACGCTCCGGGTCTCCAATCGCAAGAATTCCTGCCAAAACTCCGTCGTGGGCAAGATAGAGCATTGAGTGTCCGTTTTTCTGACATTCGTCCTGGATCTGTTTTGCTTCCTGAGGCAGGGGAACTTTTTCGTCGTCAAAGATAAAATGAGCACTTCCAATGCGCACTTTTTTGTTGCGCCAGGTGGAAGCAATTCCGTGGGCTACAATGTATTCAACCTTTGCGTGCTCTTCTGGATGGGTGAGTCCTTTTTCTTCTGCGGCTTTTACAACAGCGCGCCCGAGTGGATGCGGATAATGTTCTTCGAGGCAGGCTGCATACGTTAAAACTTCGTCTTTTGTAAAGCCGTTTGTCGGATAGATTTCTTCGAGAACCGGGGTTGCAAAAGTTAAAGTTCCGGTTTTGTCAAAAACAACTGTGTCTGCCATTGCTGCTTCTTCAAGGTATTTTCCGCCTTTGACAGAAATTCCGTGTTCGGCCGCTTCTTTCATTGCAGAAAGGACAGCAATCGGGGCAGAAAGCTTCATTGCGCAGGAATAATCGACCATTAAGGTTGCCATTGTTTTTGTAAGGTTTTTTGTAAAGAACCAGGTAAGACCGGCAAGCAAAAAGTTAAACGGAACGACTTTTTCGGCAAGCTGTTCTGAGCGTTTTTGTGCAGAAGCCTTAAGGTTTTGCGAGTAGTCGATCATTTTTATAATGTTCTGTACTTTTGTTTCGTTGCCGGTTGTGCGCACTCGCACGTAGAGTTCGCCTTCGACAAGGATTGTGCCTGCAAAAACAGAAGTTCCAGGAGATTTTTCTGCCGGCAGGGATTCGCCTGTAATGCTTGCCTGGTTTACAAGTCCGACGCCTTTTTCAACTTCGCCGTCGGCAGGAATAAGGCAGTCTTTTCTTACAACTACGAGGTCGCCTTTTTTTAAGCTTGTTGCTGGAACATGCTTTTCTTCGTTGCCTTCTACAAGACAGGCATTTTCGTGAGAAACTAAAAGCGTCTGGGCTAAATTATTGTATGACTGTCTGCGTGTAATTTCTTCAATCTGTTCGCCCATGCTCAAAAGGGTAGAAATCTGGGTTGCGGTGTTGCGGTTACCGGTTAAGGTTGCAAAGGTTAAGGCGGTAGCGTCTAAAAGTTCTGTGCTAAAGACTTTACCTTCGCTTACGCGTTCAACAACGCTAAAAATCCGCGGAACAAGGTCTTTGTATAAAAGAATTGTGCGTATCGGCAGCGGCAGAAGTTTTTTTACAAAATATGTTACAAATGTAGAAACAAAGACACCGCCGATGCTTTCCTTTACAGGAACTTCGGCAACTTTTTTTAATAAGTCTTCGTCTTCGAGATATTTAGAAGTCAACGCTTTAAAAAGGTTGAGAATATTTTTTTCGGATTGAATTTTTGGATCGTAGTGAATTAAAAACGAACAGGTTGTAGGGTTTAAGTCTATGTTTGTAATTCCGTCCTGCACGGCAATAAGCCCCTGTGCAAGAATTGCCTGCTTTGGATAAAGTGAACCCTGTTCATAGTGTAAACGTAAACGACCAGGCAGAGAGTGATGTACAGTAACGTTCATTTTTAGATTATTCTTCCTGTAAAAAAACAAGGGACTGACTAACAACCTGGCTTTATAATGTCATTTCCGCACTCGATACAGCAATCTGTTAAAAAGATTCTCGCAGCAAGGCACGATAATGACAACAAGAACAAGCCACGTAATGACGATGTAGTTTTTAGACAGTCCCTTATAGTTTATTTTTTATTTTGAAGCTTTTTTTGCTTCGGCATTAGCATATTTTGCTTCTGCAACGATGTCCTGAGCGTCTTCTTTTACAGATTCAGCAAAGGCAGCAGCTTCGTCTTTAAGCTGAAGTCCTTTTCCAACAATTGCAGCACAGGCTTTCTTAAAAGCCGGAGTTTTTACGAGTTCATAAGCAACGATGCCACAAGCAGCACCTGCAACAAATGCACCAAGTTTAGTCATTTTTTTAATTCTCCAATAAAAAATCTAAAGGAAATTTGCAACGCAAACTAAAAATCCTTCTATAAGTTATAGTATCAGCAATTAAAAAATCAATAAAGAACGCATCTTCCAACAAAAAGTTTTAATTCCTGACTTGCCGGATTTTTTGAATAAAACGCCTGCCCTTTGTGTTTATTTTTCGCGCAGTTTTGCGTGTTGAATTTTGCCGGAAATCGTTTTTGGCAGTTCGCCTGCAAATTCAATAATCCGCGGATGCTTGTAGGCAGCTGTCTTTGTTTTCATATATTCAAAAATTTCAAGCTTTAGTTCTTTTGTCGGCTCAAACTCCTTTTTTAAGACTATTACGGCTTTTATTGCCTGTCCTCTCTTTTCGTCTGGAACTCCGACAACTGCACATTCACTTACGCAAGGATGCAAAAGTAAAATATTTTCTATTTCGAACGGACTTACGCGGTAGCCTGCAGTTTTTATTACGTCATCGTTGCGGCCAATAAACCACAAATAGCCGTCTTTGTCATAATAAGCTCGGTCGCCTGTGTAATAGTCGCCGTTTAAAAATGCTTTTTTTGTCTGCTCAGCATTTTTGTAGTAGCCCTGGAAAAGCCCTGCCGGAAAATCTAACTTGTCGCCCTTTTTAAGGTGAATTACAATGCTTCCTTCTTCGTTTGGCGCACACTTTGTTCCGTCGTCGCGTACGACTTCAAGATTATAAAGTGGAGAAGGCTTACCCATTGAACCCGGTTTTATCTGCATTCCGGGGAAGTTCCCTGTTAAGACTGTCGTTTCTGTCTGACCAAAGGCTTCGCACATTTTTAAGCCGGTTGCTTCGTAAACTTTGTCAAAAAGCTCTTTTGGAAGGGCTTCGCCGGCGGTTGTAATGTGCTTTAAGGCAGAAAGATCATATTTTTTTATGTCGGCGCGAACCATAAATCTGTAGGTTGTTGGCGGTGCACAGAAAGTGGTTACCCGGTACTTTGCAATAACGTCGATTGTTTTAGAAGGCGAAAAACTTGCCATATCGTAAACCATAACGGCAGAGCCGCAGATCCATTGTCCGTAGATTTTGCCCCACATGGCTTTTGCCCAGCCGGTTTCTGCAACTGTTAAGTGTAAACCGCCGTCTGTTACCTGCTGCCAGTATTTTGCCGTTACAATGTGGGCGAGCGGATAAGTAAAGTTGTGCTGAACCATTTTTGGCTGTCCGCTTGTTCCGGAAGTAAAATAAACGAGCATTGTGTCGGTGTTTTGCGTGTCGCACTTGTCCTGTAAAACTGCTGAGTCGCAACTGTATTTTTGAATTTCTTCGCTGTAACTTATCCAGCCACTTCTTGCCTTGCCTGTCGTAACGAGTTTTTCTACGCATGGAGAATTTTCTGCAGAGGCTTGAATTCTCTGTAAAACTTCTTCGTTGTCGTAAGAGACAATCATTTTTATGCCGGCTGTCTGTGTGCGGTATTCTATGTCTTTTTGTAAAAGCTGGTTTGTCGCAGGAACTGCAATTGCGCCGAGTCTGTGCAGGGCAAGCAGGAAAAACCAGAACTCGTAGCGGCGGCGTAAAATAAGCATTACGGTGTCGCCTTTTTTTATTCCCTGGGCGGACAAAAAGGCAGCAGCCTGCTTTGATTTTTGAGAAATTTCTTTAAAAGTAAAATAATGACTTTCGCCACTGTCGTCGCACCATACAAGAGCCAGTTTAGAAGGAACTAAGGCTGCGTAGCGGTCAACAACGTCGCGTGCAAAATTAAAGTTTGAAGGAATCTTCAGCTCAAAATTAGCTTTAAAATCTTCGTAATCTGTAAATTCTTTTGTGTCTTTAACAAAATCCTTGTAAAAATTCATTTTCAATCCCTGTAAAGTCAGATTGAATGCGCATTCTGTTAAATTAGACACAAAAGAATAAAAAAGGTTGCAGCGAAGGTTTATTTATTTACCGCTGTAATGATTGAATCTATGTTTTTTAAGATTGCCTGGGCAATTTCCGGTTTGTTCATTGTGTAGATGTGGATTCCGCGGATGCCGTTAGAAATCAGGTCGATAATCTGGTCGGTTGCGTAGGCAATGCCAGCCTGCTTCATGGCTTCGTTGTCGTGGCGGAAACGGTCGCAGAACGAAAGCAGTTTGCGCGGAATGTAGGCATTTGAAAGATCTACCATGCGTGCAACCTGGTTTGCATTTGTAATAGGCATGATTCCGGCCAAAACCGGAAGATGGATTCCGGCGGACTGTAAACGATACAAAAATGAGTAGAGCATGTCGTTGTCAAAAATCATCTGTGTAGTTAAAAAGTCTACGCCGGCATCTACCTTGTATTTTAGGTTTTCGATGTCGTTGTCGCGGTTTGAACTTTCCGGATGACCTTCCGGATAGCAGGCGCCTCCAACACAAAAACCGTGCTCCTTTAAAAGTTCAGTAAGGGCAGAAGCATGAAAAAGTCCTGAAGGAAAAAGATTTTCGTTTTCGTAAGCGTCTTTTGGAAGGTCGCCACGCAGGGCAAGGACATTTTTAATGTTTTTATCTTTAAAGTTTTGAATTGTCTGCAATAACTGTTCTTTTGTTGAACGCACACAGGTTAAGTGTGCAAGGGCGGTTGTGCCGTTGTTTTCGATTGTCTGGGCAAGGTCAGAAGTGTTTGCCTGAGTAGAACCGCCAGCCCCGTAAGTAATGGAAATAAAGTCCGGGTGAGAAGTGCACAGCTTTAATGCTGTTTCCTGAACGGAAGAAAAATTGTCCTGTTTTTTAGGAGGGAAAATTTCAAAGGAAATTGTAACTTTTTTATTCTGTAAAATATCGCTGATTTTCATAGGCGGTTATTTTATCATAAAAATTTTTGTGAATCAAAACACGCCTTTTGCTCATAATCTTCCGCTTACAAAAAAAACTAGCCCCGATCGTTGCGGAAAGACCACAGCGAAGCGAGGACTTGCAGCAAGAGCGGGAAAATTAAACAAAACAAGGGCGGCGTAAAAAATTGTAAGTTTTTAAGCGAATTGCGCTCCAAAAAATCTAAAAAAAATAAAAACTTATCTGTCCCAAAGTTTTTCTTTGTCCTGTTGAGTAATCGGGCGGATAACTTTGCAGGGATTTCCAAGGGCAACGCAATTGTCTGGAATGTCTTTTACAACAACGCTCCCAGCTCCGATTACGACGTTGCTTCCGATTGTAACTCCTGGCAGAATTGTTACTCCGGCGCAAATCCAGACGTTGTCTCCAATGGTAACCGGGTAGGCGTATTCATAACCTTGGTTGCGACGTTGGGTGTCTATCGGGTGACCTACGGTGTAGATTCCGCAGTTTGGGGCAAAAAAGACGTTGTTGCCGATTTTTACTTTTGCGCAGTCTAAAATTACAAGGTCGTGATTAGAAAAAAAATGATCGCCGACTTCGATATTGTAGCCGTAGTCGCACCAGAATGGAGAAATTATTTCTAAAAACTTTCCGGCTCTGCCTAAAATTTTATTTGCAATTCTTTCGATTTTCTTTTTTTTAGACGGTTTTGTGTTGTTGAGCTTAAAGCAAAGGTCTTTTGCCCGTTTGCGTTCTTTTATAAGTTCGTCGCTGTCTAAATGTAGTTTTTGTGAAAGCATTTTTTGTTTTTCTGTCATATAAGCCTCTGTTAAAGTTTGCCACCCTCTAAATTAAAATCTGGGAATCTTCGAGCTGGCGTAAAATTGCACTGTCCATTTTTATGTGCAGGTTTTTTTCGTTGGTCGGAAGAACCAGCCCTTTGGGACCGTTTTTTGCACGGCGCAGGTGTTTTACCTGGGTGTAATAAAGGTCTGCTTCGCCGTTTTTTCTTGCTTTTGAATAATGAACTGCAAGGTTCCCGGCAATCAGTAAAAGTTCAAGCGGAACAGTTTTTCCGCTCTTTGCCTTTATAAAAACATAGCCGCCTGCGTAGTCGCGCGTGTGGAACCACAAGTCTGCTCCTTTTACGCAGTGGCGCAAAAGTTCGTCGTTTTCGTCTGCGTCGCGGCCAACAAAAATTGTCCAGCTCTTTGCTTCGTAACATAAGCCCGGGCGTTCCTGTTTTTCCTGCTGACGTGGTTTTTGAGTTTTGCGCAGAACCTGCTCAAGTTTTACAGGATTTTTTTCCTGGAGCATGGAATTATACTTTTTGTCTAATTCTTCTATCTGGCGCTTTGTTAAGAGAATGTCGTGTTCAAGGTCGGTAAGTCCGCTCGTCTGCTTTTTGTAGGTTTCGTAGTATTGGGCGGCATTCTGCTGGGCGGACTTTGTCGGGTCGATTTTTATATGGACTTTGCTGCCGGTTTCAAAATCTTCGCAGTCTAAAAATCCGCCTTTGGTTGAACCGTCGCTAAAAGCATGCGCATACGACAAAATTAAATCGCCGTAGTGCTTCCATTGGGCCGCGTTTAAAAATGCGTTTTTTTTGGATTCAAGCTTTTCGAGGGCGGATTCGAGCCTTGATTTATGAGAGTTGTACCATTTTGAACTTTGTTCTAAAAGGCTTTCGAGCGAGTTGTGGTTTGCGTTCTGTAAATAATAAAGGTCAACCTTTTCGTTAAAAGAAAGGTTGATGGAAGAGGCGTGGGGACTCGGCGTTTTATCGCTTTGCCTTTGTTCATTTTGAATTTCGATTTCTTTAAAATCGCGCACCGGGAACTTCTGCTTTATAAAAACGTCTTCGGCTGCCATTTCTTCTGGAGTCTGTTTTTTTGGTTCGGGGAGAGACAGCACTTCGCCTGTCATTTCGCCTTTTGCCGGGCGGCGATAAAAACTGTCCAGGATTACGTTTTCTTTATCGCACAAAAAAATATTTGCAGCGTTTGACCACAATCGTATGTAAAGATTGAGTTCTTCGCTCGTTTCTGTAGTTTCGATCTTTTTCTTTTTTGCAAATTTTTCCTGGGCGGCTGGCATTACGTAAAGCGGACCTTCGCGCCAGGTTGAAATTTTTATGATTCTTTCTTTGCCGAGTTGGGCGCAGAACGTAATTTTTGAGCCCTTTACTCTTGAGCGCAAAAGTTCGTTAAAGCGAAGCGGTTTTTCGTTTTTGGGAATCTTGCGTCTTACTTCGTGGATTCTGCATTCTCCGCCGGCAAGACAGATAAAGACTGTTTTTGGAATTCCTGGTTTGTACGTATAAAGCGCAATGCTATCGTAAGAAGGCTGTACGATTTCCTGAATGAATGAGCCTTCGATGTCAAGTTCTTTTAAGACTAAATCAATTTCGTTGCAGTTGAGTGACATGTTTTTAGTTTTTCAAAAAATGATTTTTTTTGCAATGGCGGGCGCAGGGCTCAGACGGCAAGTTGCGGGCGCAGACTGTAGATGCCAGGCACAGACTTTAGATGCCAGGCACAGACGGAAGATGCCAGCACAGACGGAAGATGCCAGCACAGACGGAAGATGCCAGGCACAGAGGGCAGGGGCAGGTACAGACAGGCGGGCACAGTGGGCAGGGACAGGCACAGACGGCAAGTTGCGGGCACGGAGGGCAGACAGGCACAGTGGGGAGTTGCAGGCACAGACGGCAACTTGCGGGCCCGGACTGTAGTTGCCAGGCACAGAGGGCAGGGGCAGGCACAGTGGGCAGGGGCAGGCACAGTGGGCAGGGGCAGGCACAGTGGGCCCAGACAAGCGTTGTCATTTACCGAAAACTGTCCGCCGGCATAAACAAAACGGTGAGTTCTGCCGTCTAAAAACGTACATTGCTCACCGTCTTTGCACAAAATTATTTATTTTTATGCCTTAAATTTTGCCTTAAACTCTTCGAGAACTTTTTCCGGGGCAGGGCGGGCATCAATGTCTACGAGATTGCCCTTTGCCTTGTAAAAGTCGATGAGTGGAGCGGTTGACTTTCTGTAAACAACGAGACGATTCTGGATTGATTCAGTTTTGTCGTCGTCGCGAGTGTAGAGTTCTCCGCCACATTTGTCGCATTTGCCACTAACTTTTGGCGGGTTAAACTTAAGGTGGAACATCTGACCACATTCTTTGCAGCATACACGACCGCCGAGACGTTCAACAACAGCGTCGTCTGCAATGTCAAAGTTAACTGCAGCATCAATTTTTGCAAAAGTGTCTAAAGCTTCTGCCTGTGGAATTGTGCGTGGGAATCCGTCAAGAATATAGCCGTTTTTTGTGTCTGGCTGAGAAAGTCTGTCTTTTACGAGACCAATTGTAATTTCGTCACTTACCAGACCACCAGCGTCAATGATTGCCTTTGCTTTTTTTCCAAGCTCTGTACCGTTTTTAATGTTTTCGCGGAAAATATCGCCGGTAGAAATGTGTGGAATATTGTAAGCCTTAGCAGCTTCTTTTGCGAGTGTTCCTTTTCCGGCTCCTGGTGGTCCTAAAAAAATAAAATTCATTTTTTTGAATTCTCCTTAAAAATCTGGGCGTTCCCTGCCGTGCGGCAGGTCGTGTGTTTCGCCACTCGGTAACCCTCGGTCACTCACTCCACTTCGTTTCGTTCGCGACTGGCTTCGCCATGGCTACACCCACTAACGCTTTTATTTTACTACAGAAACTGTCAAAAACTCAATTGTCGTGCTCCAGTTAAAAAGTCTGTTCTGACTGGCAGAAACAAGAAGGTTTTTGATTTTCTTTAAATCTTCACTTCCTAACCCTTTTTCCATTGCACTTCCGTAAGAAGAGTTTTCGCTGTCAAACCAGCGGTTAATTTCGGTTTCTGTAATTCTCCTTTTTTCGGTTATTGTTTTTCCTGCAGCCTTTACTTCAAAATTACGTTCTTTAAACGCTTTTTCTATGGTTACACCGTTCCATGCAAAAAGCGGATTTTCCTGATTTCCAAAAAAATCTTCTTCGCATTCCTTCATCTTTTTTAAAATGCTTTCAAAACCCTCCCTTGTGTTTTGACTTAAAACCTGGTTGTAAATAAGTTCCCAAAGTTTTTGTCCCTTCGACGGAATTCTCTGCGAAATTACGACTTTAAAATCTTTGGAAACAAGTTCAACCGGCAAACATTCGAGCGCATAGGCCAAAACATCTACGCTGTCCTGGCAGTTAAACGGATCTCGAAAAAATATTCTGTCAAAGATCATTCCCTGTTCGCTGTAGTTTTCGAGAATGCTGGCAAAAACTTTTGCGTTTAAGTAGTTTTCTATGCTTTCCGGGCGCTTCATTAAAACAGGGCGGTCAAGGTCGCTTAAAGTTCTTCCGTATTGCTCTAAAATTTCAAGTCCGCGCTGACTGTAGCACAGACCGGCTGTAACGCCTTCCGGAGTTTTTCTGCTTACTTCCCACAATAAAAGTCCGTCGTCTGCGTTCCAGACAAGGCTCCGTGTGTGTCTGGTTAAATCCGCCAATTGAATCATTGCGTTGCGCACAGTCGTTAAAACTTCTGCACGGTTTGAGTCGAGCCTTGCCCTCCAGGATTTATCTGCGCGGTCAAGGGCAGTTTCTTTGCGTTCATCTTTTGGAGAAAAGGTCAGGCTTTCTTCTTTTACGGTTGTGTTTTTTGTAAAGTTCTTGTTTATCCACCATTCGCCGATCGGGTTTTCAAAATCGCTTGCAAAATGTGGCAGCGGATGCATTCCGCAGTTGGCGTCGGTTTCCGGCTTTTCTGGATTTATTCCTTCTAATATTGCAGAAATTTGAATTTCACGCCGGCTTAAAACGTCTTCCTTTATTTTTGCTTCGTAGCCCTGTTCAGTCGGTGTGTAAAAAACTCTTCCGACAAGTTCTTTTGGCAGATATTGCTGGGCAACCCAGTGGTCGCGGTATGCGTGCGGATAAAGATAGCCGTTTCCGTGTCCAAAGCCTTCTGCGTCGCGGCTTGAATCCCTTAAATGGTTTGGCACTTCGGCATCTTCTTTTTCTACACTTGCAAGGGCGTCAAAAAATGCCATGCTCGAATTTGATTTAGGGCAGGTTGCAAGGTAAAGGGCGGCGTGCGCTAAAAAGTATCTTCCTTCTGGTAAACCGACTCTGTCAAAACTCTGTGCACAACTTTCTACTATTGTAATGGCGTTTGGGTCGGCAAGCCCTGTGTCTTCGCAGGCAGAAATAAGCATTCTCCTAAAAATAAAATGTGGATCTTCGCCGGCTCTAACCATTCGTGCAAGCCAGTACATTGCAGCGTCCGGATCTCGTCCGCGCAAGGATTTTATAAAGGCCGAAATTATGTCGTAATGATAGTCGCCGTCGCGGTCGTACAAAACAACTTTTTTTTGAATCGATTCTTCTGCCGTTTCTTTAGAAATATAAATCGTAGAACCCCATGCAGGTTCAGGATTTGCATTGTAAGGATTCCATTTTTCGGGCGTTGTTTCTACGGCAAGTTCAAGCGCATTTAAAAGAGAACGGGCGTCTCCGTTTGCAGTGTCAACAAGGTGTTCTAATGCGCCAGCTTCAAATTCAACATTCCAGTGACCATAACCGCGCTCTGTGTCGTTGAGCGCAAAGTGCGCAGCTTTTAAAAGATCATCTTTTGTAAGCGGTTTTAACTGAAAAACCCGGCTCCTCGAAACCAGGGCTTTGTTTACTTCAAAAAAAGGGTTTTCGGTCGTTGCCCCGATCAAAATAATCGTTCCGTTTTCTACCCAGGGCAAAAGAGCGTCCTGCTGAGCCTTATTCCACCGGTGAACTTCGTCAACAAATAAAATCGTGCGTTTGCCGTAGAGTTTACAATAATCGTCAGCCTGTTTAATTGCAGTGCGGATTTCTGCAACTCCAGTCAAAACAGCATTCAGCGTAATAAAATTTGATTTTGTGTGGTTTGCTATAACGCGGGCAAGGGTTGTTTTTCCACAACCAGGCGGTCCATAAAAAATAACGGAAGTAAGCTGGTCGGCCGCAATGGCACGGCGCAAGAGTCGCCCTTTGCCAACAATGTGATCCTGCCCGATGTATTCGTCAAGGTTACGAGGCCGCAAACGAGAAGCAAGAGGTTCCCTTTGTGTTTTAGAAGAATCAAACAAATCGCTCATGCGCTTATTTTAGCACAAAAATTGAATTTGATTTTATAGGGCGGGGATTACGTTTTTTCTATTAATCTCCGGCTTGCGACTGTTTTTCGGTGAAAGACTATTTTGAATTGCTTAAATAAAAACTCGACATCATGCCTGGTTGCTCATTGTCGTGCTCGACACGCAATCTCAAATCGACGAATTTAAATTTTCTGCAGTCTGGTGAATAAGAGTTTTAAAAGTCTTCTGCATTTCTTTTGGCACAGAATTCAAATCCTTTAACAAAGACTTTTCATCAGAATTAATGGAAGTGTTTTCTGTAAGATTTTCTGACTTTTGTTTAGATTTTCCTGTCACAAGATATTCAACAGAAACATTCAGGGCGTCGGCTATTTTTACAGCAATGTCTGCCGGCGGAATGGAAGCTCTTACACCAAGATAATTGTCTAAAGTTCCCTTGATAATTCCGGTTTTAGCCGAAAGTTCTTTAACGGTAAGCCCCTTAAAGTCCAGTTCATTACGAAGATTTTCCCTGAAAGAATTCATAATTGGAATTATATCAATTGACATATCATAAAGTTGAATATATACATCAAACTACATATAATAAAATATAAGTATGTCAATCGACGTATTTATCCGCTGTTACGGTGTTTCGGCCCGGACGGCGGCTCTTTTTTTTTGAAAGTTCTGGAGGGATTTTTAATGCGCAGTAACCGCTCACAATACAATTTTAAAAGAATCCTTATTCATTTTTTTAGACCGCTGATCGAAAATTGCGTTTTTATTTCGGGATTTCAGAGGACAAAACTTTTCAGGCTTCTTGGTTACAAAAATATTGGAAACGAAGTTTTTATCGGAACAAATGTCTATTTGGACGAAGTTAATCCTCTTGGTGTACATATCGCAGACAAATGCACAATATGAACTGACCCCAATTTTTAGGACAGTTTAAGTAGCTTCTTTGTATGGTGGCTGC
>CAVJSA010000017.1:0-40590 GCA_963651875.1 Lachnospiraceae bacterium
TGGCAGGCAGGCATCCCTGGCGCGAAGTGCCAGGGGCGTGCGCATTTTGCGCACATTGTCAACTCTGTCATTCCCGCACTTGATGCGGGAATCTCCCCCAGGCAAAAGATTGTCGGGTCAAGCCCGACAATGACAATTAAGCATCCAAAGATTGTCGGGTCAAGGTAAGACAATGACATAGGAGGGACACGACAATGACAGTTAGACTGCCCAAGACTACCCGCTCCCTTACCTTCTTCCAAAAAATTCCAGATTTTTTAAGCCGCGCTTAAACTGCGGAATTCTTGCACTTGCAGTCGTGTCGATCGGACTTGTGTCTCCTCTTTTTAAAAAGTGGTAGGCAACGCCTGCAATCATGGCGCCGTTGTCGCCGCAGAGCTTTAACGGCGGAAAAATGCAGTTTAAGTCTGTGCGCTCGGCAAGCATTGAACGCAGCCTTGAATTTGCTGCAACGCCGCCGCCGGCAACGACTGTCTTTAAGCCCGTATCGTCAACAGCGCGCAAAAGGCGCGAAACAATTGTCTTGCAGGCAGTTTCCTGGAAAGAAGCGCAAAGATTCTCGTTTGTTTTTTCGTATCCCGGCCTTAAAAACAACTCCGACTGATGGATTACAGCCGTCTTTAAGCCGCTGAACGAAACGTCGTATCTGTGGTCGTCTCCCTTGTCTAGTTTTGGAACTGGAAAATTAAAAGCCTTCGGGTCTCCATTTTGAGACAGGCGGTCGATAATTACGCCACCAGGATAGCCAAGACCGTAAAATTTAGAAACCTTGTCAAAAGCTTCTCCGATAGAGTCGTCAATCGTTGTTCCGAGAACTTCCAGGTCGTCAAAACCGTTTACCCTGGCAATGATTGAGTGTCCGCCACTTACTAAAAGTCCAATGTAAGGATAAGGAATGTCGTTTACAAGGTGTGCGGCATACATGTGCCCGAGCATATGATTTATTGCAATAAAAGGCTTATTTAACGACCAGGCAAGAGTTTTTCCAAAAGTAAGGCCGACTAAAAGAGCGCCCATAAGTCCCGGGCGGTTTGTCGAAGCAATCGCATCAATATCGGCAAGTGTAAGATTAGCCTCTTTTAACGCCTGCTTAACAACAGGCAAAATCCATTCGGCGTGCTTGCGGCTGGCAATTTCCGGCACAACGCCCTTATAAATCTGATGAAAAGGAATTTGTGTAGCAACAACATTGCTTAAAATATTTTTTCCGTCCTCAACAATGGCGCAGGCCGTTTCGTCGCAGGAACTTTCAATTCCAAGAACCTTCATTTTATTCTCCAGTATTCTTAATTTTACCGAAGCGTCGAAGGAGTTGCAAACCGATAGCCTGCGGCTTTTATGTAAGGATACATTTCTAAAAGCAGGTCAGGAAGGATATTAACGCTCTTGTCTACATGGCCGATTACAATGGCACAGCCCTTTTTATTTGCTACTTCGAGCGATTTATAAATTTCTGTAAGCATTGCTTGTCTTGAAACAACGTTATCGATGTAAGGCCCCGATTTTTCATAAATTTTCATATCGCGTTCAAGGGCGGCCTGAGGAGCCTGAGTGTTTGCCGTTGTCCTTGAATCTAAAAAATAAATTCCGTTCTGCTGGCATACATCCAAAACAGCCCCGATTCTTAAAACGTCGCCCGTAACTTCGCTGCCTTCGTGGTTATTTAAGCCTTTTACGCCAGGACCAATTTCTGCAAGATTTGCATTTACAACAGCAGAAATTTCGGCAAAGCTCATATCAACGCTTATTTTTCCAGGTCCCGGGTCAAGGTTGTGATTTAAAGACTGCATCGGCTGATGCAAAATCAGTTCTTTTCCATTTGAGCGCACAACGTAGGCACAGTCTTTTGAATGTACAAGTTTTGGCAAAACCGCAATCGTAAGCGGAAAAGGAAGGGTTGCGTATTTTTTTGTGTATTCAACATTTAAGCCTGCATCATCAATTACAAAAACAAGAGTTGCATTGTTCTTTGCCGGAGGAATTAAAAACGGCGAACTTTCTGTTTTTTTTGTATCCTGAGTTAAAACGTTGGTTTTAGAATCGTCTTTTTTAGCCTGTACTTGTTCAGGCTTATTTTTTTGTACATTAGAGGCGGTCTCCTGTTTTTTAACATAAGAATCCGTTTTTGGCGGCTGCGTTTTTTGGGTCTGCTCACTTTTTGGAGTCTGCGGCTTTGCAGGTTGTTCTTTACCTTTTGAACTTTCTGCCTTTGCTGAGTTTTGACTTTGCGCCGGCTGAGCCTTTTTTTCTGTTACGGTCTTTGTTTTTGGAGTAGTTTTTTTCTCCTGGATTTGAGCTTCGGCAACTGTAGTTTTTTGTGCTGTCTTTTGTTTTTCGCCTGCACTTTGAATTACGATATTAAAAGCAATGCAGACACAGCAAATTAAAAAAATAATTCCGCAGAGTAAGCGAACTTTATTTTTATCGAGATTAACTTTTTTTGTTCTTTTTTTGCCGGAAGTTCTCCTTTTTACAGGATTTCGCTTTTTAACTTGTTTAGAAGACACAAAAAGATTTTAACTTTTTTTATTTTCTTTTGGAATATAACCAAGAATTTTTGCAAGACTCTTCAATCTCGAGTTTATTTTAAAATAGCCGTAGCCGTGCAACATAGGGAGCGACGGCGGAAACCGTAAAAACAGCCCAGTGGACTGTTTTTAGCGTTTTTACTAAACACAGGCAAAGTGTTTTGAGTGCTGGTTTACATTCATTGCAAAGGCCTGTTTTTTTATTTTTTGAACGGCCCTTTTTTCCATCTGGCGAACGGTTTCTGCACTCACACCAAGTAAAGAACTCAGTTCTCTTAACGTTGGAATATGAAGGTCGTTTTCAAAGTTAAAGCGGCTGTAAATTACCTTGCGTTCATTTGCCGAAAGCGTATTTACCATTTCTTTTATTTCTTTTTTGTCCTGCTCGCGGATAAAAATGTGCTCCGGGTTATAAGAATTATCTGCAATCAGGTCTGCGATTGTAGCAGAACCGTCGTCCGTTGCTGCTATATCAATGCTCGAAACATTAAAAGAATACGAAAGAACTGATTCAACTTCTTCTGGAGTTATACCACAGCACTCTGCAAGTTCTGCGGTTGTTGGTTCGCGATTTAAGCTCTGCTTGTATTCATTTTTAGCAGTTGTAATTTTGCGCAAAAGCTCTTCTTTGCGATGAGGAAGAGCAATCATCGAAGTTTTATTGTAAAGATAGCGTAGCATATACTGCAAAATCCAGTTATAAGCATAGGTCGAAAATCTTGTTTTAAATCCATAATGAAATTTAGAAGCCGCAGCCATAAGACCTAAGTTTCCTTCCTGAATCAAATCCATAACAGAAACCTTTGGCGTATTAACAAATTTTTTTACAACGCTGATTACGAGCCTTAAATTTGAATTGATCAGTTCAGTTTTAGCCTTTGTACAGCCTTTTTCAATTTGTTTGGAGAGCACGATTTCCTGCTCAGCCGTTAAAAGAGGATATCTTTGAATTTGTTTAATATAGGTTTCTAGCATTTCCATTTGACTTACTCCCGATTGCAAAAGTTTACAAAGAGAATAAAGCAAGAAGCGTGCCAAGTTTTTAGACAAAGGTAAATAATAATTAAAAACCGCTTTAATTATTTATAATACAGAGAATTAAAATTTTAAAACGCTACATAACACAAAAATCTTAAATGTCTAGTTTTATATAAAAAATTTAACACCTGTCCACTTTTTTATACGATTTTTTATTTCTGTCTATTTTTTTATACAGTCAATTTTTTGGGCGCAGACGGGCGAATGCGGATTTTTACAGTAGAAAATAGCCCCGGGTGGAGTGGCGCCGTAAGGCGTTGCGCAGCAATGTAACCACGCAACACGGGATGCGGGCAAACTATTGCGCTCATAAGAATTCTGCTTTTACCAATCTGCAAAAAATGCTAGACTCTTGCCATTACTGTTAAATGTGAGGTTTTTTATGTACGTTACCTGCTTAGATATGGAAGGCGTTATTGCCCCGGAAATATGGATTGAATTTTCTAAGGTTTCTGGTATCCCGGAACTTAAGCGCACGACCCGCGACGAACCGGATTACGACAAACTGATGAATTATAGAATTGCGATTTTAAAAGAACACGGTCTTACTTTAAAAGACATTCAGGACACAATTGCAAAAATTGATCCTCTGCCTGGGGCAAAAGAATTTTTAGATGAACTTCGTTCTTTAAGCCAGACTATTGTTTTGAGCGATACTTTTGAAGAATTTGCCGGTCCGATTTTAAAGAAACTTGGAATGCCGACAATTTTCTGCAACAGCCTGGAAGTTGATTCAGACGGTTTTATCGTAAAACACAAGATGCGCTGTGCACAGTCAAAACTTTCGACAGTAAAAGCACTGCAGTCAATTGGTTTTGAAACTATTGCTTTTGGAGACAGCTACAACGACCTTGGAATGATCCAGGCAAGCAAGGCAGGTTTTTTGTTCCGCACGACAGACAAAATTAAGGCAGACTATCCGGATATTCCGGCCTTTAGTGAATACTCAGAACTTTTATCTGCAATAAAAGACGCTTTAAAAAAGTAAGGCAATAAAAGCCGGTGATTGAAAAACGTCAAAAGGCAAAGTTCAACCACCGCCAGAGAAAAAAGCGCGCCTAGCCTAAAACGACGTCGAGAGTCATCATTAACGTAAAACCAACCGAAAAAAGGACTGTGCCTGTATTTGAGTGGCTACCTTCTGACATTTCAGGAATCAATTCTTCTACGACAACATAAATCATTGCCCCAGCTGCAAAAGACAAAAGATAGGGCAACACCGGAAGAACTAAAGAACTAGCAATTATCGTAAAAAATGCGCCGACTGGTTCAACTGCCCCGGAAAGAACTCCATATAAAAACGCCCTGCCCTTTTTTGTGCCTTCTGCCCTTAGCGGCATGGAAATTATTGCGCCTTCCGGAAAATTCTGAATTGCAATGCCCAGGGCAAGGCTCAAAGCTCCAAGGGCAGAAATTCCTGCATTGCCAGAAACAAAGCCTGCATACACAACGCCGACTGCCATTCCTTCCGGAAGATTGTGAATTGTAACGGCAAGAACCATCATTGTAGTTTTCTTTAAATGACTTACCGGACCTTCTGCCTTGCTTGAACCCAAATGTAAATGCGGAACTGCATTATCGATAAAAAGTAAAAAAAGAATTCCTGCCCAAAAGCCAGCAACTGGAGGAATAAAACAAAGTCTGCCAAGGTTTTGCGATTGGTCAAAAGAAGGCAATAAAAGGCTCCACACGCTCGCGGCAACCATTACGCCGGCGGCAAATCCCTGCAAGGCTTTTTGAACCAGGTCTGGCATTTTAGAGCGCATAAAAAAAACACAGGCAGAGCCTAAGATTGTTCCCAAAAAAGGAATTAAGAGTCCCGGCAAAATTGAATTTTCAAAAGAAAGTGTTAGACAGTTCATTTTGTTAGATTATGCTAACAAAATGTTTATTTGTAAAGTTATTCCAATGCGACAGTTAGCCAGTATTCTAGTCAGCCTGTGTGCCCGACAAAAGAGAGATTTCGTCGTCGGTAAGTTCGCGGTATTTTCCGAGTTCAAGAGAACTGTCTAAAAACAATGAGCCCATTTTTACGCGTTTTAAATAAATAACTTCGTTTCCCTGCTGGGCAAACATTCTCTTTACCTGGTGGAATTTGCCTTCGTAAATCGTTAAAAAGCAGTCAACTTTTCCGCTGGAATTAAGGGCTGCACATTCATAAAGTTTTTTTTCTTCTGCGCCCAACTCTGTGTCGCTACTGCACCATTTTAAAACAGAAGGAGAACAGTCAAAACCGGCTTCGTTTTGTTCCCGGTCAATCCAGAATCCTTTGCTAAAAACTTGCGTGCAGGTTTCTTTTTGTTCTGGAGAAAGGTTGTCGCGTAAACCGACTGCATAGGTTTTTGGAACATGTGTTTTTGGCGACAAAAGTGAATGGGTTAATTTTCCGTCTGTCGTAAGAATTAAAAGTCCTTCGGTGTCAATGTCGAGTCTGCCCATGCAATGAAGGTCTCCGCCTAAAAACCTGTGACGCAGAGTTTCGTCTAAAAGGTCAAAAACAGTTGAGTGTTCTCCGTCTTTGTTAGCACAGACAACGTCCCTGCATTTGTTGAGCATAATATAAAGGTCGCGCTGTAAAGTAATTCGTTCGCCGTCAATTTCGAGAATATCGGTATCTATATCAACCTTTGCTGCCGGGTCGGTTATGAGTTTTCCGTTCAAAAAAACAACACGACTGTGGCAAAGCTTTTTTACATCTTTTCTAGTGCCAAAGCCGTGGTGAGAAAGAATCTTATCTAATCGCTCAAGTTCCATCGTTATTTAGCTCAAAAACTGCGCTCTAGCGTTTTTCGATTGGAATATATGCACGTTCTGCAAGAATGTTTTTGTATGCAGGACGGTAAATTCTTCCGCCGGCAACAATCTCTTCTATGCGGTGTGCAGACCAACCGGCAATACGACTTACAGCAAAAAGCGGAGTAAACAGTTCGCGAGGAATATTCAACATTGAATAAATAAAGCCTGAATAAAAATCGACATTTACACAGATTTTCTTTTCGTTGCCGTGTTTTTCGTAAATTACTTCTGGACCGAGTTTTTCAATCAGCTTGTAAAGATTGTATTCGTCTTCCAGACCTTTTTCTTTTGCCAGTTTTGCAGCATGGTCACGAAGAATCGTTGCACGAGGATCGTTTATTGTATAAATTGCATGTCCAAGACCGTAAATCAAACCTGTGTGGTCAAATGCTTCTTTACGCGAAATTTTGCGCAGATATTCGCGCACTTCGTTTTCGCTAGACCAGTCTTTTACGTGGCTCTTAATGTCGTCCATCATTTCCATAACACGGATATTTGCTCCTCCGTGTCTGTAACCTTTAAGAGAACCAACAGCCGCCCCAATTGCAGAATAAGTATCGGTGTCGGCAGAAGAAACTACGTGAACCGTTAAAGAAGAGTTGTTACCACCACCGTGTTCAGCATGGAGAATAAGGGCTAAGTCGAGAAGTTTTGCTTCGTCGTCGGTAAAAGCCTTGTTGTTACGGATTAAGCGCAGAAAATTTTCTGCAGTAGAAAGTTCCGGGAGAGGATTATGAATATACATTGACTTTCCGTCGTAGTAGCGGCGCTTTGCCTGGTAGCCATAAGCGGTTAATGTTCCAAAACGGCTGATAAGTTCAATACACTGGCGTAATACATTAGAAAGCGCGCGTTCTTCAGGATTTTTATCGTAAGAATACGAAGCTAAAACACCGCGGGCAAGTTTATTCATAATGTCTGCAGATGGAGCTTTCATGATCATGTCTTCCGTAAAGTTTGGCGGAAGTGTCCTTAATTCGCCCAGATATTTTTTAAAAAGGTCAAGTTCGGTCTGAGTTGGAAGTTCACCAAACAAAAGAAGGTAAACTGCCTGTTCATAACCAAACTGAGAATGTGCTTCGGCATCGCTGATTAAATCTGCAACATTGTATCCGCGGTAAAGCAGTTTTCCTGGAATTGCAATTTTTTTGCCGTCTTTTACTTCGTAACCTACAACATCACCAATACTTGTAAGCCCGACAAGAACACCGGTTCCATTTGCATTTCGAAGCCCACGTTTTACGTCGTATTTTTCGTAAAGTCCCGGGTCAATCGGGTCATTGCGCTCTGCAAGAACTGACAAACGTCCAATAAAAAGACTTTCGGTGTCCATCATGAAGCCTCCTGAAAAACTGCATAAATATGCATCACTTTTTAATAATTATTCATAATTATACAGTTTTAAAGATATGTATGCAATAATCCGCATTTTACAAGACTATACTTTGAGCAAACTTGAATTTAGTTTATTTTCCAGTCATTATTACAAATAAGCTTAATGGAATTTTTACAGGGACAGTTTAGAGTTCAACCTGTCATTCCCGTACCTGATATGGGAATCTATCTGCTAAATACATTGCAGCTGCTGAAATAAATTCAGCATGTCTTTACTTTTTAGACGATCCTGTAGTTTTATAAATTTAAACCTTTTTGGAGAATTAGCTTTATGGACATTATCCGCATTTTACTGATTGGAATTGTCATTGGCATGGCAAACGTAATTCCTGGAGTTTCTGGCAGCACAATGGCAGTTGTATTTAATATTTACGACAAATTTGTAAATGCCATTACATTGAATGTTAAAAAACTGCTCAAAAACCGCCGTTTTGTAATTCCGATTGTCTGCGGAATGGCTCTCGGTGTATTGATTTTCAGTAAACTTATTTCTTTTCTTTATACAAACTTTCCAGTCCAGACAAACTTCTTTTTTACAGGATTAATAATTGGAAGCATTCCAATGCTGTTCTGGACTATGTCAAAAACTAAAGACGGAAGTTTTATAAAAGGTTCTAAAATTGTTGCAGTCGTAATCTGTGCACTTGCAGGAATTGCAACGATTCTTGTATTCAGTCACATTGGTAGCGGAACAGACGCAGGCAACGCAATTGCAGCAGAACTTCCGCAATGGACTGTTCCACTTGCGCTGCACATTTTTGCTGCCGGGTTTGTCGGGGCAATTGCAATGATTATCCCGGGAATTTCAGGCTCACTTTTAATGCTCATTATGGGAGTTTACCCGATTGTAATGAAGAGCATTCCAAGTCTTTTTGTTCCAGGCATGACAGTTCAGGCATTCTTTCTTTTATTGCCAAATGGAATTGGTGTTTTAATTGGCCTTTTGTGCGGAGCCTGGCTCGTAAAGACATTTTTAAAGATTGCGCCAAACCAAACTTATGCTGTAATTTTTGGTCTCGTTGCCGGCTCAATTACAACTCTGTTCCCTGGATTTTCTAAAATAACAGGCCCACTCATGGCTGTTGCCTGTATTTTGTGTCTTCTTGCAGGAACTGCAATGGCTTATTTTAGTTCAAAAATTTCGCCAAAAGAAGAAAAGGCAGAATAAAAAAAACAGGGCTGTCTAAAAAAGTATAGACAGCCATAGCCTATAGCATTTGCAATTTTTTAGAAAATTGCAAAATGCGTCTTATAAAAATTCCCGTTCAAACCTTGTCTTTTGATAAATATATTCGTAGAGAATGTCGTCAAAATTTTCGTAGCCAAAAACCTTATGAACCTTTGTTACGCTCCACTGCTTTATGTTTGCAGTATGCGGATAAGGAAGCCAGAAAAGTCGTTTTGAAAAATGACGGATTACAGTATTTTTATAAAGAAATTTCTGGTCATTAAAGCGCTGGCTCAGCATTTTTTTACTTGTCGTACTCCGGATAAGCGCACTTTCGTCGGCAAAGACCAGTTTTTTTGTTTTTATAAGTTCGCGGCTCTTTTTAAAAAGTCTAGTCTGCCGGCATTTTTTTATATTAAAAAGAATTACGCCGGCGTTTACAAAATTTGGATTAACTAAAAATTTTCCGTAATGGTCGCGGGCGGCTGCATATTCATAATTTTCGACATCAATATTCCACAAAAGATCTATATCGCGGTTAAAAAGAAGGTCAACGTCAAGATAAAGCAATTTGTCTGGAATTTCTTCAAAAAGGTCAGCAAAAAGGCGGATCAAAGTATAAGGAGAACAATAGCACTGCTCATTCGGGCAGGAATCAAATTCTCTTTTGTAAACTTCTGTAACGTCAATTTTTTTTACGCAGCTTTCCGGATTATAGGATTTTGCAAGATTTTCCAAAAAAGCAATCTGCTTATCGCTTACGCTTACGTAATCAGCCTTTAAATGCGAAACGTCCATTGTAAAAACAAAAAAAGTTAAAGGCTCTTTAGAAACGCTCCTTTTAAAAATCGAAATCATTGTAGAAAGCATTCCGTCAAAAACCTTATAATTTCCGCAAAAAAGAATGTATTTCATTTTTTCCTCTGTCTTTTTATAAACAAAAACTAGTCCTGCTTTATGTATTTGATTACTTCAACTTCGTTTAAAAGACTTCGCTCGCACATTTTTTCGTAAACTTCGTCCCGAAGCTTTTTTCGCGCGTCCTTTGCACTTAAATTTTCGTCTGCAAAAAATGGTCCATCAACATAAGTAATCATCTTTGGTGTTTTAGAGAATTTACGCTTTTTATAAACATTTGTAAAACAAAAAACAGGAGTTTTAAATTCAACCGGATATTTAAATGAAGAATCCCTGAACGCCCTTATTTTTGTATAAAAAGGCCAGATGTGGGCTTCTGGATAAATCATGATTGCTCTTTTTTTTAAAACATGAAAAGCGATTGTGTCGATAAAGTTTTTTCCTGCCTTGAGAGTATCTGGCAAAGGAAGCGCTCCGACAAAAGGCATAAATCGTCCAACAACGGGGATCGAAACATTATTCGGGTGAACAATTACCATTGCATCTTTTGGCCAGCAAACAAAGGTTGGCACGAGAGGATCGCAGTAAGTATTTGTGTGGTTTGCATATACAAAAAAAGGTTTATTTTTAAAAGGGCAAATTACTTTACGGTTTTCGATTTTATGTGCAAATTTGAATTTTAAATAACAAAAGGCAATTGGAACGGCAATAATTCTATATAAAAAAAAGTGAATTATATTCCACAAAACAGAACGGCCACCATAATCGTAAGTTTCGTCTATTTTTCGTGGCGTAATGGTTGCCGTTGAAAATTCGTCGTTTAATTCATCCTTAAAATAAATTACTTTGCGTTTGTCGAGCATATTTTATTTTGCCACTGCTTGTGCCAAAGAAGAATAAACAAGAGGAGTATTGTAAACCTTTTCGTAAAGTTCTTTCCAGACAGCATAATTCTGATCGCGCATATAATTTGCATTCTGTCTTAAAGAAAGTTCCGGCTTTGGATAAATCGGTTTTAAAATATGAACTGTATATTCCTGAACAAAAAATCCATCCGGACCTACAACGTCGGAATCTGTCATTGTAATAAAAAACGGAAGAACCGGAACGTTATTTTCTGCCGCCATTTTGTAAGTTCCGATTGTAAGCGGGCGCGGTTTTCTGTAATTCCACCACATTGCCTGCTCCGGATAAATTAAAATCTGTCTTCCCTGCGAAAGATAAGATTTTACGGCATGCATAAAAAGCTTCATTGTAGAAGGAACGCTGCTCAAAGGAAGCGTATTACAGTGCTTAAAAAGGAATCCGAAAAAGCCCGGAAAATTTGTAAAATTGCCTTCGCGACAGACTTTTACAAGTTCGCGGTGCCAGACATGTTTTTCGATTGCCTTGTACACAGCAAAATTATCAAATGCATTAAAGTGATTGCAGGTAATGAACGCGCCCTTGTTTTTTAGTTCAATATAGTTTTCAAGTCCGCGAACATCTTTAATAATCATCATTCGCTTGCTTAAAAGGTTGTTTATGTAAGCACGTGCAAGAAAATTGGCAAACTTCATCCACAGATAGCTCGAAAGCTTTTTGTTCATGTAGTCTACCATTTCCGGCATTAAAGGAGGAGCAGGAGGATCGTCTTCTACATCAATGCTCCATTTTGCTTCTTTTTCAAACTGTTCAATTTTTTTTACAATCGCAACTCTGCCAGGATCTTTTTTAACTTCGTCTTGATTCTGCATAAAACTTCCTTAAAAACACGGGCGTTTTATTTTGCCTTTTTTAGCGAATTATAATAGTTGTCAGGATCGTTTGAATCTTCTACGGCCATTTTTACGAGATTGTCAAAAGCTTCGCTGTCGCGCTGTTTTAAATCATCGCCGTAACTTGCCTTGATTTTTAAAATTGCGTCATAAAGGAAGGTTTTTTGAGCGTATTCCCAAAAGAATTCTTCATAATAAACATTATCGTAATGCCAAGGTTTCCAGTTAATTTTGTAATGAATGAGTTTTAAATTTTTATCGTCAAAACTGTCATTTTTATAGGCAGATTTATTCCAGCCTAGTTCAATCATTTTTGATTTTCCGTAGCACAAAACATTAAGATAATCTTCGTCCTGGGTTACGCGGAATTTAAAAGCATTCATCAGTTTTATGAATTTTGTTTCGATGTCTTCTTCGCGGTATTTTTTTGCATTGATTAAAAGAACACCGGCACTAAAATATTCGTTGCGAGGAACGCCAAGTGCTTTTTCGACATAAGTTCCAAAAACGTCGTAATCGACCATTACTTCTTCGCTTATGCCACCAACAATGTTGTCGCCAATGTCAATGTTAAAAAGTTCGGAAATATCACCTTTTACTACAATGTCGCAGTCAAGATAAAGAACTTTTTCGTACTGAGGGAAAATCCGTGGAATAAAAACGCGGCAATAAGTTTCTTTTGAATAATAATCGCGCAGGTGGAATGTTCCGGAAGATTTTTCCATTTCTTCTCTCATTGAAACAAATTCAATAGAAGCACTCGCACCATTTTTACAAGCATCTTCACAAATTAAAGTAAGTTGATCGACATATTCTTTTTTTAAACTTGTAGTAAGAACATAAATCTTATAAAAATAATTTTTCGAAGCATTATCTAAAAGTGAAGTTAAGGCAACTGCAAGGAAAGGAACATAATTATTATCAGTTGCAAAAAAGACAGGAATTTCGCTTTTGTTTGTTTTTTCCATAATGCGGAAAATTGTAGCATCTTTTATATACAGTGTGCAACATGTTCAATTTTTGCATAGCATAAACTAAAAAAAAATTTATAATTAGTCCGAATATCGAATTTATAAAAAAAATTGCCTTTCTCAGACTGATTACAAAAATACAGGAAAATTTATGAAACATCGTTTTTTTGCTTTTTTAGTTGTTTTTGCTTCTTTTACTTTTTCTTTGCCGGCGGTGGATTTTACAGACAAAGAAAACGAATTGATCGCCCGCGTTCTTGAATTTAGAGTTAATTTACGCTCGCTCGACAGTGCAGATTCCTGCATTCAAAAAATAACGGAATACAAGGCAGAACTTTCCAGCGAAATCGGCAGTTTGTCCCAGGAAGCTCAGATTGTTTTAAACAATATGCTTGCAACGGCTCAGTACAACTGCGAATACGAAAAAGACATGCATTCTCCGCTCATGGAAGGAATTTTGCGTCCTCAGTACGAAAAAATAATTGAATATTCAAAAGACAAAACTGCTGAAGAATTAAATCCGTGGTTTGTTTTAACTTCTGCCGACGTTACTAATTCAATGATGCAGTTTTTACCTCGTTCGGCTTCTATTACTGCTGGTCTGCAGGAAAAAAAAGACTATGCGGTTGTCGTTAAAAATAATCCGCAAATGTCGTTTGCCCTTACACTTTCGGGCTGGTGGTATTATTATGCGCCGGCTGTCGGTGGAGGAAGTGTTTCTAAGGCCGGGGAATTTTTTACAAAGGCACAAAAATATGCTGTTAGCAATTACGATAAATATTATTGCAATATAAACCTTGCCCAATTTTATTTTGAACAAAAAGATACTGAAAAATGTGATTTTTACATGGCAGAAGCAGAAAAAATTCTGCCAGAGACAAGATACTGCAAGCTTTTAAAAGCAATGAATAAAATAGGATATTCATTATTTGACTACAATATGAATTCCCGTCGTGAAAAAATTGACAAAAAACTAATGCAATAAAGCGCAAGGGATTTCTGCGTATCAGGCTTGCGCCTGCTACGCTGCGGGGCTGTCTAAAAAGTTCTCTTCATAATGCATTGTATGCGTCGGCATGCAAGTCATTATGAAAAAAGATTCCCCGGTCAAGCCGGGGAATGACACCCATATTGTCATTCCTGCACTCAACCGTCACTGTCATTCCCGCACGGGGAGCGGGAATCTCTAAGTTCAAGGCACGATACTGACAAAAAAATACTTTTTAGACAACCCGTTTATTTACGTGTGCGCAATGTGCGCACGACCTTGCTGCGCAAGGGATTTCTGCGTATCAGGCTTGCGCCTGCTACGCTGCGAGTTTGCTTGCGCAAACTCGTTATTTACGTGTGCGCAATGTGCGCACGACCTTGCTGCGCAAGGGATTGTAGGGGCGCCGGAGGCGATGTTTGGGCGAAGCACAAACATTGGAGCGCGCACGGCGCGGAACCCCGGAAAGCCCGGTTTTTACGGCCTGCCGTAAAAATGCGCCCATAATCCTGAAAAATTCAAAAAGTTGAAACGCTGGTTTAAATTCGATAGAATAATCGATTATGAAAACAGAACTTATAAAGGATATTTTAACATCCGCTCCAGACGGACGCACAGTTACTGTATGTGGCTGGGCCCGCACAATCCGCGATTCGAAAAATCTCGTTTTTATTCAGGTGAACGACGGTTCATGCTTTGCTTCGATCCAGCTTACTTTTGACCGCTCTAATCCGGCAAATCCACAGAATTCAGAAAATATTGAAAACGCCCTTAAAAATCTTTCGACAGGTGCTTCGCTCAAGGCAACAGGAAAACTCATTGAGTCTCCGGCTTCTGGTCAGTCTGTTGAAGTAAACCTGGAAACCCTCATTGTTCTTGGCAAATGTCCTTCTGACTACCCTATTCAAAAAAAGGCTGCCACAATGGAATTTTTGCGCGACAATGCACATTTACGCGCACGCACAAATACTTTTGGCGCTGTGTTCCGCATGAGAAGCCAGATGGCTTTTGCTCTGCACACTTTCTTCCAGGAGCGCGGTTTTTACTATATTAACACTCCGGAAATTACCTGCTCAGACGCTGAAGGTGCAGGCGAAATGTTCCAGATTACAACTCTTTCTATGGAAAAAATCGCAGAAATCGCCCTTGAAAAAGGCGCTGCAGGAATGAAAAAAGAAGACGCAGCAAAACTTGTAAACTACAACAAGGACTTTTTCGGCAAAAAAGCAAACCTGACTGTTTCTGGTCAGCTCGAAGCAGAAACTCTTGCAACTGCACTCGGACGCGTTTACACTTTCGGACCTACTTTCCGTGCAGAAAACTCAAACACAACACGCCACCTGGCAGAATTCTGGATGTGCGAACCTGAAATGGCTTTCTTTGATCTCGAAGACGACATGGACATTCAGGAAGACTTTATTAAATATCTTTTGAACTGGGCTTTGACAAAATGCACTGCAGACATGGAATTCTTTAACAAGAGAATTCAGCCGGGCGTAATCGACACTTTGCGCCACGTTGTAGAAACTCCTTTTAAGAGAGTTTCTTACACAGAAGCTGTTGCAGAACTCGAAAAGCATGCTGACGATTTTGAATTTAAGCCTTACTGGGGCTGCGACCTTGCAACAGAACACGAACGCTATCTTACAGAAAAAATCTACAAGTGCCCTGTAATGGTTTACAACTACCCGAAAGAAATCAAGGCTTTTTACATGAAGCTCAACGACGACGGAAAAACCGTAAAAGCTGTTGACGTTCTTGTTCCTGGACTCGGCGAAATTATCGGCGGTTCAGAGCGCGAAGACGATTACGACAAACTTTTAAATAGAATCAAAGACCTTGGACTCAAGCCGGAAGATTACAGCTGGTATCTTGATCTTCGCAAGTTTGGTTCAGTTCCACACTCAGGTTTTGGTCTTGGATTTGAACGTCTGCTTCTTTACGTAACAGGAATGCAGAACATTCGTGATGTAATTCCTTACCCACGCGCACCAAAACTCGCAGATTTCTAGTTTTTCATGAAATTTAAAAAGAGGGCTGTCACTTTATTAACATTTGCGCAGAGCGTTTTTCTCAACATTAAGTTGTTTATTCAAAACGGTCTGCTAAGTTATTCAAGTGCCTGCTCTTTTGACCTTATTTTTTCTGTTGTTCCCGTACTGATCATGATTATTCTGATTGCAGTACGGCTTCTTCACGCTTCGCCTGAACTTGTGGATTCAATCTGCAGGATAATTCCGGAAATTCAAAAGTATTTTGATACTTCCCACGTAATTTCAGAATTTCAGAACATAAAACCATTCAGCACCCTCGAAATCGTTTTAGTCTTTTTTATCATATGGATGGCGCGCCGGCTTTTTGCTTCGGTTTTTGCTTCTATGTCGAACATTTTTCATGACCAGCAAAAGCGTCGGGCTTTATTTACGCAGATTCTTGTTTTTTTATTTGAACTTATTTTTGTTTCTGTCGTAATTGTTTTTATTTTTGCGTACATGGCACTAAAAACAATTATCAGACTGCCGTTTTTTCAACGCTTTCCACAGTTGAATTTTATTTATGACAGCTTTTTAAATGGAAGTGCGATAAATTATATTCCAAACATCCTTATTTTTATTGTCATTACGCTGATGTATAAAATCGGCTCTGGCACAAAACCTAAATTTTCGCTCTGTGCTCTTTCTTCGCTTACCTGTACCTTGAGTTTCTGGGTTTTTAGAACTGTTCTTCACTCTTTTATTAACGTAAGCCGCTACAATCTTATTTACGGCGTTTTAGGAAATGTAATCATTTTGTTAATGGACATTTTCTTCTTTTTTACTTTCTTTTTATTTTTTGCTCAGTATATTTTTGTCTGTCAGTTTTTTGATGTCCTTCTTTTGGGTGAACTTTATCTTCTTCCAAAAAGAGAAGATTCTTCTATGCCAGAAAAAATCCGTCGAAAACTTTTTATCCGTCCGGATTTTCTGGTTGCAAATGAACTTTCGCTCACTTTTGTAAACGCTGGCGAAAATCTTTACGAAGCAGGTGAACGCAATTCTTTTGCCTATTACATTTTAAGAGGCTGTATAAAAGTTTGCCGAAGCGAATACAACGAACAAAGTTTTTACCATCGCGGTGATTTTTTTGGAGAATTGAACTGCTTTTTATTTAAGCCTCGTTCTTCAACTGCAAAGGCTGTAACCGACACAACTGTTGTAAAAATCAACGGGAAAAAATTCCGCTTTTTAGTTAAGTCAAATCCTCAGGTTGCACAAAAAGTTCTGCGGGAACTGACAGCCTATCTTATAAAAATAAATTCAACAAATATCCCAGAACAAAAACAAAACCAGACTTTATAAAACGGGCTATTTTGCATAAAAACTTTATATTCTGTATAATTCACTTTGAAATTTTATAAGACACCGGCAAAACCGGTTATTGGGAGAAATATGTCACGTTCAAAAATAGTTGTTCTGGATTTTGGCTCGCAGTATGCCCACCTGATTGCAAAACGATTTCGCGCAATGGGCTTTTATTCTGAAATTGCGCTTCCGTCTGCCCCGCTTTCTGCTTTTGAAGATGCAAAAGGCGTTGTTTTTAGCGGCGGTCCGGCTTCTGTTTACGACGAAAATGTGCCGGAATTCAATAAAGAAATCTTAAATCTTGACCTGCCGATTTTAGGACTTTGCTATGGACATCAGCTTATGGCGCAGAGTTACGGCGGAAAAGTCGGAAAGGCTGAAACCGGAGAATTTGGACACGCAACCTTGATTCAAACTGAATTGGGAAAATCTTCTCCTCTTTTTAAAGGAATAAGCGAAGAAACTCAGGTCTGGATGAGCCATCAGGATGAAGTTTTACAAGCAGGAGAAGGCTTTGAAGTTATCGGCTCAACAAAAGACTGCAAAAATGCAGCCGTTCAGAATCTTGCAAAAAAAAGATTTTCGCTTCAGTGCCACTGCGAAGTAAAAGACACTCCAGAAGGAAACAAAATTTTTCAGAATTTTGCAGAAATCTGCGGAATGGAAGTAAACTGGGACGAAGACACTGTTTTAAATCATATTGTAGAATCAATCAAAAAAGACGCCGGCGACAAAAACGTTCTTTTGTTCTTGAGTGGCGGAGTTGATTCAACCGTTGCATTTGCGCTTTTGAACAAGGCTTTAGGACAGGAAAGAGTTTTAGGTCTGCACATTGACAACGGCTTTATGCGCAAAGATGAATCTAAAAATGTCGAAAAAGCTTACCACGAACACGGATTTAAGAATTTTGTCGTAAAAGACGCTTCGGAAAGTTTTTTAGCTGCAATTAAAGGTCTTACAGATCCACAGAAAAAACGCATGGCTGTCGGCGAAAACTTTATTACAGTCCGCGATGCTTTTGTAAAAGAACAGAATCTCGACGAAAGCAAATGGATGCTCGCACAGGGAACTCTTTATCCGGATATTATCGAGTCCGGCGGAACAAAAAATTCAAAAACAATTAAAACCCATCATAACCGCGTAGACGGAATCCAGAAACTCATTGCGCAGGGAATGATTATTGAACCATTAAAAGACCTTTACAAGGACGAAGTACGCGCAATCGGAAAAAAACTCGGTCTTGCTGACGAGCTTGTAATGCGTCATCCTTTCCCGGGTCCAGGCCTTTCGATCAATGTTTTGTGCTCAGACGGCTCATTCAGCGAAAGCGATGCACAGGAGTTAAACAAAGCCCAGAAAGAGCTGGACGACGTTGTAATTGACCAGTTCTGCCCGCACTGCACACAGGACTTAAAACGCACAGTTTTGCCAGTTCGCTCGGTTGGAGTTCAGGGAGACTTTAGAACTTACAGATTCCCAGCCTGCCTTACTTTTAGAAGCGAAGGCGAAGGATTCCATCATATTCCGAAAATCCGCGAAAAAGTTGAAAGTTGTTCAACAAGAATTACAAATGACGCTCAGTTCCTGAACAGAACAGTAATTAAGCTTTACCAGAAGCCTGAATTAAAAGACGAAGACTTAAAGCTTCAGGAAGGCTACTGCGACCGCCGACGCCTTGACCAGCTGCGCGAAGTTGACAACATTGTTTTGACACAGCTCCACAAAAACGGACTTTACAATTCAATCTTCCAGCATTTGACAATCGACCTGCCTTATGCTTCGACAGCACAAAACGCAAGCTTTGTTCTGCGCCCGGTCTGCTCAGAAGACGTAATGACAGCGCGTTTTGCATGGCTTCCGATGGACGTTTTAAAGGAAATCGTAAAACAGATTGCTGCCCTTCCGTTTGTTGACGCTCTTTATTTTGACGCAACAAACAAGCCGCCTGCAACATTCGGCTGGGAGTAACAAACGCGCAAAAGCGTTGTTCGGCTAACTAAAGTTACATTTGCGCCATTCGTGGCGCATTTTTTTGTATTATTCAATTTTGCATAAAAAAACCCGCTTTTTACAAAGCGGGCTTTTTAGTTACTTAAAACTTAGCGATTGTTCGCAATCTTATAATTAGCAGTTTTCTGCGAAGTATTTGATTGTGCGAACCATCTGGCTTGTGTAAGAGTTTTCGTTGTCGTACCAAGAAACAACCTGTACCTGGTATGTATCGTCAGAAATCTTAGAAACCATTGTCTGTGTTGCATCAAAGAGTGAGCCATAGCGCATTCCGATTACATCTGAAGAAACAATCTGATCTTCGTTGTATCCGAAAGATTCTGTAGCTTCAGCTTTCATTGCAGCGTTGATAGCTTCTTTTGTAACTTCTTTGTCTGTCTTGATTACAGCTGTAAGGATTGTTGTAGATCCTGTTGGAACTGGAACACGCTGAGCAGAACCAATCAATTTTCCGTTCAATTCAGGAATTACAAGACCGATAGCCTTTGCAGCACCTGTTGAGTTTGGAACGATGTTCTGAGCACCTGCGCGTGAACGGCGGAGGTCACCCTTGCGCTGTGGACCGTCAAGAATCATCTGGTCGCCAGTGTAAGCGTGGATTGTAGACATAATTCCGCTCTGGATTGGAGCAAAGTCGTTAAGAGCTTTAGCCATTGGAGCCAAGCAGTTTGTTGTACAAGAAGCAGCAGAAATGATGTTGTCGTTCTTTGTAAGAGTTTTGTGGTTTACATTGAATACGATTGTTGGAAGATCGTTTCCAGCTGGAGCTGAAATTACAACCTTTTTAGCACCTGCGTCAATGTGAGCCTGTGATTTTGCCTTAGAAACATAGAAACCTGTACATTCAAGTACAACGTCTACATCAAGAGCCTTCCATGGAAGGTTAGCAGCATTTGCTTCCTTGTAGATTGTGATTGTTTTTCCGTCTACAACGATTGCGCCTGGCTTTGTTACTGTTTTTCCGTCTTCAGCAAGAACGTCATCAATGTAAGAAACTGTGTGTTTGCCTTCTCCAATTCTTCCTGCAAAACCGCCCTGAGCTGTGTCATATTTCAAAAGATGAGCAAGCATTTTTGGGCTTGTAAGATCGTTGATAGCTACAACTTCATATCCTTCTGCAGCAAACATCTGGCGGAATGCGAGACGTCCGATACGGCCAAAACCGTTAATAGCAACTTTAACTGCCATTTTTATCTCCTTAAAAAATTAAATTCTTTCTTTAAAATAATGAATTTCAGCAGAATAGTCTATAAAAAAATGATTATAAATAATTCCGCTCAATCCATTTTTTGCACTGTTTACCAGCGTTATCCGCGCTTATTTTACGCTGTCGTCGCTGCTTGTTTCTTTGTGGCGGTTGTCAAAATATCCGCCGTCTTCAAGATAGCGTCTTCTTGTCATTATAAGGCTTATAAGCTCGTGATACATGTTAAAGTCAATTTCGAGCGCCATCGGCAAAAGAAAAAATTCTGTTTCGTCGCAATAGCGTTCAATAAAATGAGGGTCTGTAACATATCCCAAAGAAATCATGTTTGAAATTCTGTCGGCGCATTTTAAAATCTTTGCTTTCTGGCTTCCTGTGTCCAGGATTCTCTGCAAAAACTCTTTTTTTGTTTCGTCTTCCCGCCTTGTAACTTCGAGAACGAGATTTAAAACTTCTTCGCCTTCAGAATCTGCATTTATAATAAGATTTTTGTCAAAGCCCTTTATGTCTTCTACAGTGTCATGAACGACGCTCGCCTTTAACAAAACTGAGTCAATGTAGCCATAGTCTATAAGAATGGCAAGCGTGTCCATCTGGTGGCGGAACATGTTTCCACCTGCATGGCGCGCTTTTCCGATAAGTCCCGTAGCAAGCTGCATGTAAGGAGCCAAAACAATGTTTTTTAGCTCCTGAGCTTCCTTATTCCCCATTACCTGTGGTTTTTCGGTTTTCATTTCGAATTTTTTTGCCATGCTTTTACTCCCCAAACTAATTTAAGGCTGCGATATAACTTTCAAGTTTTTCGATTCTGCGTTTTATTTCTGCAAGTTTGTCGCGTTCAGCCTGAACAACTTCTGCAGGAGCATGCTGACCAAATTTTCCATTCAATTTAAATTCAATTTTTTCAGCATCTTTGCGGTCTGTTTCAAGATCTTTGTTAAAATGTTTTAAAAGCTGTTCTGTGTTTACGTTTTCGTCAAGGAGAATAAAGGCTTCAAATCCGCTTCCAACAGTTCCGATTGATTTTGCAGGTTTTTCTTCTACAAATTCAACTTTAGAAAGTCCAGCCAAAAGCGAAATCATGTCAGTCTTTTCTTTGCAAACTTCGCAGTTGCTTCCCTTTTCGACAACGAGAGCAAGATTGATTTTGTCAGCAGGATTTACACCGCATTCAACGCGAAGTCCGCGGACACTTCTTACAACATCTTTAAGCGAAGCAAAACGTGCATTGATTTTTTCGTCAACGCGTTCAGCCTTAAACTCTGGATACGGAGCTGTAACTAAAAGCGCTGTATATTCTTCGTTTGGAAGGATTTTCTGAGTTCCGCTTGTCCTGCGGTTTTCTACAATCTGGCTAAGCGGAAGCTTTGAATAGATTTCTTCTGTTACAAAAGGAATAAACGGATGCAAAAGTCTTAAAGATTCTTCGAGAACATTGAGCAATACAGAAACCTGTCTGTCCTTTTCTTCTTCTGTTCCGTGCCAGAATACGAGTTTTGTAGCTTCAACATACCAGTCGCAGAAAGTATTCCAGAAATATTCATAAACTGCGCTTGCGGCGTCGTTGTAACGGTAAGAATCAAGGGCTGCGCGCGCATTTTTTGCGGCAGAATTCAATTCTCCAAAAATCCATTTGTCGAGTTCAGAAAGCTCGCTGTCTTTTACAGGAACAAGGTTTCTGCCTTCGAGGTTTCCGAGAATATAGCGGCTTGCATTCCATACTTTGTTACAGAATTTTGAGCCAAATTTGAAAGAATCATTGTCAATTAAAATGTCCTGTCCCTGGGCACAAAGATAAGTCAAAGTAAATTTGAGCGCGTCGGCACCATACTGATCGATAATGTCGAGTGGATCGATTCCGTTTCCGAGCGATTTTGACATTTTTCTTCCCTGCTTATCACGGACAAGACCGTGTATGTAAACGTCGTGGAACGGAGCTTTTCCTGTAAATTCAAGGCCAGCCATAATCATTCGGCTAACCCAGAAGAAAATAATATCGTAAGCAGTAACAAGGGCTGTTGTAGGATAGAATTTTTTCAAATCCTCGGTATTTTCAGGCCAGCCTAAAGTTGAGAACGGCCACAACCAGGAAGAAAACCAGGTGTCGAGAACGTCAGGATCCTGTCTTAAATGAGAAGCATCTGCTCCGCACTTTGGACAGCATGAAGGATCTGTGCGGCTTACAATTGTTTCGCCACAGTCGCAGTACCATGCAGGAATTCTGTGTCCCCACCAGATCTGGCGGCTTACACACCAGTCGCGGATATTTTCGAGCCAGTGAGAATATGTGTTTTCCCACTTTTTAGGGAAGAATTCAATATCGCCGTCGCGCCATGCTTTAAGCGCTTTGTCTGCCATCGGCTTCATTTTTACAAACCACTGGTAAGAAAGATAAGGCTCTACAACAGTGTGGCAGCGGTAGCAGTGTCCTACAGAGTGAACCATCTTTTCTTCACCCTTAAAGTTTCCGCTTTCCGTTAAATCTTCGATTACGAGCTTTCGTGCAGCTTCCGGCTTTAATCCGCGGTATTTTTCCGGAACATTGTCATTTAAAGTTCCGTCAGGATTTAAAAGATTGATTACTTCAAGATTATGGCGCTTTCCGACTTCCCAGTCGTTAGGGTCGTGAGCCGGAGTAATTTTTACCATACCGGTTCCAAATTCCTTATCAACATAAGAATCTGCAATAATCGGAATTTCTTTGTTTATTAAAGGAAGAACAACTTTTTTACCAACAAGGTCTTTGTATCTTTCGTCTTCCGGATTTACGGCAACGGCTGTATCTCCAAAGAATGTTTCTGGGCGGGTTGTCGCAACTTCGATTTTTCCAGAGCCGTCAGCATAATTATAGAAGATATGATACATTGCGCCTGCAGTGTCTTCGTGGTCAACTTCATCATCTGCAAGGGCAGTTCCACAGCGGGGACACCAGTTTACAAGATACTGTCCCTTGTACATAAGCCCGCGTTCGTACAAAGTAACAAAAACATCGCGTACAGCCTTAGAAAGACCTTCGTCGTAAGTAAAGCGTTCGCGGGTCCAGTCAACCGAGTTACCGAGCTTTTTCTGCTGCTTTACGATAATGTCGTGATGTTTGTGAGTAACTTCCCAGGTGCGTTCAATAAAAGATTCACGTCCCAAGTCGTTGCGTGTTTTGCCTTCTTTTTTAAGCTGTTTTTCTACGATGTTCTGAGTCGCAATTCCTGCGTGGTCTGTGCCTGGAATCCAGAGAGTGTCGTCACCCCTCATTCTGTGGTAGCGCACAACAACGTCCTGCAAAGTATTGTTAAGACCGTGTCCCATATGAAGCACGCCAGTAACATTTGGCGGCGGAATTACAACCGTATATTTTATGTTAGATGATTTCTGTGAATGAACCGGAGAAGATTCGTCGCTGGCAGGTTTAAAATAGCCTTTTTCTACCCATTCGTTATAAATTCTGTCCTCAAAGTCTTTAGGATTATAAGCTTTTTCAAGTTCAATAGCTTTCATTGGAGAGTCCTTTAAAAAATCAAATATCGGTAATTATAAAGAATTTCAAATTTCTGTTCAATTAAAAGGATTTTTACAATTATTGCAGGAATTTTGCTGGATTTTATATTTTGGAGCGCATTTTGTTGCCCGCGTCCCGTCTTTCAGGCTTACGGCTTTCGCCTCCAATACAAAACGGGGCTGTCCATAAGACAGCCCCGTTTTGTATCACCTCCGGTGGCCTTACAGCCGGGGCTATTTATTACCGGCAAACAGCCATGCACCGTCCGCGCCAGAAAAGTATTTGTTAAACAATCGTTTTAATATTAAAAGAACTGTCATTGTCTTATCCTGCCCTGACAATCTCTTTAAAAAAAACTACGCCGGATTGGAGCAGCGCCGAAGGCGTTCTGCTGACCGACTGCAAGGCGGTCAGCAGAATGTAGCGAACAGCGGAACTGCGCAAAGCCGGAAACACGTCCTAAAAAAAACTAAAGTGTATGCAGACTTGAGCCTTCAAAATCAAGGAATGCTTTGTCGCCAGCCTGGTAAATTTTGTGTCCGCGAGGATTATAATCGTGAATTTTTAACAGAGTGTCGCCAACCATTACCTGATAATACTGGTAAGCTCCCATAAACGTGCTTAAAATTACATTACATGCAAGCTGGCCCTTATCTGCTACACGCAGGTTTTCTGGACGTATGACAATTTTTGTCTGGCTGCCTTTTTCTAACTTTGAACTTGTTCCGGCATTGATTAACGCTCCGTCAACATTTACCGTAACCTGCTCGCCGTTTACTTCGTTTACAGTTCCACTTAAAAAGTTTACTTCGCCAATAAAATCTGCAACAAATTCGCTGTTTGGACGATAGTAAATTTCCTGGGGGCTTCCTTTTTGGGCGATTTTTCCTTTATTCATAAGGATAATTTCGTCAGAAAGGCTCATGGCTTCGCTTTGGTCGTGGGTTACATAGATTGCTGTAATTCCGAGTTTGCGCTGAATTTTGCGGATTTCGGTGCGCATTGTTACACGAAGTTTTGCATCAAGATTAGAAAGAGGCTCGTCAAACAGTAAAACCCCAGGCTGCATTACAAGGGCACGCGCAAGGGCAACACGCTGCTGCTGTCCGCCGGAAAGCTGGTTTGTCATTCGTTCTTCTTTTCCGTCAAGTTCAACAAGGCTGAGCATGTCCATTACCCGCTGCTCGATTTCTGCTTTTGGCAATTTGCGTATTTTTAATCCATAGGCAACGTTGTCAAAAACATTGTAATGAGGAAGCAGGGCATAACTTTGAAAAACCATTGCAGTGTCGCGTTTGTTTGGCGTTAAGGCGTTGATTGCTTCGTCTCCAAGATAAATTTCTCCAGAATCCGGGCTTTCAAAGCCGGCAATCATTCTTAAAGTGGTTGTTTTGCCGCAACCGCTCGGGCCAAGCAGGGTTACAAAACTGCCTGGTTCAATCTGGAGGGTTACGTCATCGACTGCATTAAAATCCTTTTTTGTTTTTGGATCCTGATAGATTTTAGTTATATGTTCAAGGCGAACGCCTTTTGGTGTTTTATTTTCCATAAATATTCTCCCAATCACTTTGTTGTCCGGATTTTTCCTAAAATTAAGTTCATTACGCAGATTGCCACGTATGTAATAATTATCAAGATTGTTGCATACGCACAGGCAACTCCATATCCTCCTTTTTCTGCAAATTCGTTAATTCTTACAGTTATAAGAAGATACTTTGGCGTAACCAGAAGAATAATTGCAGAAATTGCCGTAATCGAGCGGACAAAGGTTGTTACAAGGCCGGAGATAAAACTTTCTTTTATGAGCGGCAGTGTAACTGTTGCAAAAACCCGGCCCGAATCTGCGCCCATATCATAGGCGGCTTCTTCGATAGATTTATCGATTTGCCTCAGGGCTGCAATTCCTGAGCGGGTTCCGATTGGAAGGGAACGAACAATAAACACAATTACGAGGATTGCCCCGGTTCCGTACAAACCAGACATAAAACCTGTATGGAAAAGCCCAGAATTAAATCCACGGATAAAACCAACGCCCAAAACTGTTCCAGGAACAGCCATTGCAAGCATTGCAACAAATTCCATAAGGCCTTTGCCAAGGAATTTCCGCTTAACGACAAGGTATGCAATAATCATGGAAAGCAGAGCCGTTATTGGAGAAGCTATAAGAGACAACAGCATTGAATCCGTAAAAACACGGTATCCACGGTTCTTAAAAACATACTGATACCATTTTAAAGAAAGGCTGTAATCGCGCCCCCAGAGCTTAAAAAGAGAGCCAAGTGGAACGAGGGCATACATAATAAGAACAAAAACTGTAATAAGAGTGCAGAGCGTTACTAAAGGATAGCGCACACTCTTGTCTGTCATAAGCTGACGGGAGCGGGTTGCCTTACCGGTTAAGGTTGCAACGGATTTTCGTTCGAGCCAGTACCTCTCAAGAATAAAAAGCCCCATAGAAATAACAAGAAGGACTACAGCCATTGCAGTAGCTCCGGATTTATCGTAAGCACCTGTCAACTGTAAATAAATTGAAGTTGCCAGGGTGTCGTAGTTTCCGCCGATAATCATTGGGTTTGCAAAGTCAGCAACAGATTCAATAAACGAAACTAAAAAGGCATTTCCAAGACCTGGGAGCAAAAGAGGAAGCGTTACTGTCTGAAAAACCTTAAAACGGCTTGCTCCCATATTGCGTGCAGCTTCTTCGAGAGAAGGGTCAATATTACGCAAAAGACCTTTTAACATCATATAGCAGACTGGAAAGAACGTTAAAATCTGAACAAGTGCAATTCCGCGCCAGCCGTAAAGCTGGGATTCATTTAAATTTAAGATTGTTCGGGTTACAAGCCCCGTACGACCAAATAAAAAAATTGCAGAAAGAGAAAGTACAAAAGGCGGAGAAACAACAGGCAGAATTGATACTATATTAAAAAGTTTTCGTACAATTTTTGAACCTGTATCAACGTAGGCGTCAACATAGGCAAACAAAAATCCAATAACCGTTGCTCCAAAGCCAGAAATAATTCCTAAAAAAAGTGTATTTGAAATGGCCTTACGGAATGTTGTCATTTTAAAGATGCGGATAAAATTGCCTAAGCCAAAGCCTGTGCCATTTTTTGTTTCGACAACGGCACTATCCGACAAAAGAATTGCAAGCGGATACAAAATGAATAAAAACAAAAACAGAAAAATGCCTGCAATAGCTGCAACCATAACAGGGTCAGCAAGTAATTTTTTTCTGTCGAGAGATTTTCCCTGAGATGTCATATAAACTCCAAAGATGCAAAAAACTTGTCCACTCGGTCTTTACCGAAAACGATACGGGAATGACACGGTTTTATGAGATTCCCGCATCAAGTGCGGGAATCTCATGTCTTTACGAGATTCCCGCATCAAGTGCGGGAATGACTTGTTTTTTACTTAGTTTTTACGCGAGAATCGTTTGCAATTACTTCAAAGAATTCTGAATAATACTTTGGGCCGTTTGCTTTTGCATCGTTAAAGTCGTAGTTCATAGTTTCGATTTTATCGAGGCCAGCCTGTACGGCAACATCAACTGGGGCAGCATTGTCGATTACGAGGAACTGATATGAACCGTTTTTCTGTGCAAGGTCTACACAGTCTGGAGAAAGAGCAAATTCAATCCATTTTTTAGCATTTTCTTCGTTCTTTGCCCCCTTAAAGATTGCAGTTGCACCAATTTCGTAAGAAGTTCCGGAAGCAGGGGCTGTAAGACCAATGTTGTTGTAACCGTTATCTACAATCTGATAAACAACGTCATGAAGGAATCCAACGCCAATTACAACTTCTCCTTTTGGAACAAGTTTTGAAGGACCTGAACCAGATTTTGTGTACTGTGCAATGTTTTTATCTACCTTGGCAAAATAATCCATTGCTGCCTTTTCGCCCTTAAGCTGAACCATTGTATTTACAATAAGTTTTCCTGTTCCGGCGGTGTTAGGATTTGCAAAAGAAATAAGTCCTTTGTATTCAGGCTTTGTAAGGTCGTCCCAGTCTTTTGGCGGATTAAGGTTTAAGCGCGACATTTCTTCTTTGTTCCAGAAGAATCCTAAGATGCCGCGGTAGATTCCATACCAGTTATTATTTGCGTCTTTAAACTGCTGACCTACAAGATGTTTTGCATTCTTTGCTTCGTATGGAAGAAGCAGTCCTTTTGAGGCAGCTTCGTTATAAGGATCTGTTGTACCGCCAAACCAGACATCTGCAGACGGTTTGCCGTTTTCTTCTTCGATTTTTGTTAAAACTTCGCCTGTAGAAAGACGCTGATAAGTTGTTTTTACGCCGGTAAGTTTTTCGAACTGAGCACAGGCAGCAGCAAGATATTCTTCTTCGCACGAACCATAAACAACTAATTCTCCTGCTCCGCCTTTTCCTTTACCGCAAGAAAAAAGAGAAAGAGCAAACAATGATGCACACAACACACCTAAAATTTTTTTCATAGAATCCTCCAATAAAAAGTCCGCGTTAGCGGTAGCATCTGTTAAAAAAGCCAGAAGGTCAAAATAAAAATGCATGCAATTGTTTTTACCTGCCGTCTTTGGCGTTTTTTTTATTTCTATGTTGAATTTAGTATAGATGTGAAATTTTACGGCAACAAATTATTTTTTGTTATTAAGAAAAAATGCTGATTGAACAGCCCTCCTACGCCGGATTGTAGCAGCGCCGAAGGCGTTCTTCTGCACCTAGGGCAGAAGAATGGAGCGCTCCGACGCGGAACTGCGAAAAGCCGGAAACACGTCCAAAAAAAAATAAAAAAACTATTCTAGCTGGAAGGCACCTGTATAAAGCTGATAGTAACGGCCCTGTTTTTGCATTAACTGCTCGTGAGTTCCCCTCTCGATTATTGAACCGTGCTCGAGAACAATTATGCAGTCTGCATTACGAACCGTAGAAAGTCTGTGTGCAATTACAAAAACCGTGCGTCCTGCCATTAAAGAATCCATGCCTTTTTCGATTAAAGATTCTGTGCGTGTATCTATTGAACTTGTAGCTTCGTCCAGAATTAAAACCGGTGGATCTGCAACCGCTGCCCGCGCAATTGCCAGTAACTGCCGCTGTCCCTGGCTTAAGTTTGAACCGTCGCCTTTTATAATTGTGTTAAATCCGTCTGGAAGATGCCTGATAAAACTGTCTGCATTTGCAAGTCGTGCAGCTTCGTAAACCTGGTGGTCGGTTGCTTCGAGTTTTCCGTAGCGGATGTTTTCCATTATTGAACCAGAAAAAAGGTGAGTGTCCTGCAAAACCATGGAAAGCGAATGTCTTAAATCTGACTTTTTTATGTCTTTAATTGGAATTCCGTCGTAGGTAATAAGCCCCTGCCCTTCTTCTATGTCGTAAAAACGGGTCAAAAGATTTGTGATTGTCGTTTTTCCTGAACCGGTAGAACCGACAAGGGCAATTTTCTGCCCCGGCTTTGCGTGAAGGTTTATGTCTTTTAAGATCTGCTTTCTGCCGTCGTAAGAAAAATTAACATGATCAAAAATAACTTCGCCCTGCAGTTTTTTAAGGCGGTTAATGTCGTGGCAGTTCCAGGCCCAGGAACCTGTTGGCGCAAAAGACTGAACAAGTCGTTTTTCTTTTTTTGAATTATTTGTAACTGTAGCTTCGTAAGCGTTTACTAAAGTTACATCTCCGTTATCGACTTCGATTTTTTCGTCAATTGCACTAAAAATGCGTTCTGCTCCGGCAAGTGCATTTAAAATTGAATTGAACTGCTGGCTCAACTGTCCAAGTGGTCGGGAGAATTCGCGCGTTGACTGAAGAAAACTTGCAATTGTTCCAAGATCCATGTGTCCGCTTATAACAAGAAAGGCACCAAAAACAGAAATGAGCGCATACTGAAAATGCGAAAGATTGTTCATTATCGGGCCTAAAATATTTGCATAGGTAGAAGCCTGAGTTCCGGATTCGCAGAGTTTGTCGTTTAATTCCTTAAAGCGCTCGTTTGCCTGCTGTTCACGAGTAAAAACCTTTACAACTTTCTGACCTTCGATTAATTCTTCAATATAGCCGTTTACAGTTCCGATATTGTCCTGCTGACTTCTGTAAGCTTTTGCACTGAGTTTTCCGATTTTTGCACTCAACACCATAATTCCAGCAACGGTTAAAAGCATTACAAGGGTAAGAGGAACACTCAAAAAAAGCATCATAAAAAATATTCCAGTTACCTGAAACACTCCGGTTAAAAGCTGAGGAATACTCTGGCTGAACATATCGCGCAAGGTGTCTGTATCGTTTGTGTACAAAGACATTAAAACACCGTGCGGATGAGAATCGTAATAGCACAGTGGGAGTTTTGCCTGATGTTCAAAAAGTTCGCAGCGGATATTATAAAGTGTTGAAGTTGAAATCTTTAACAAAAGACGCTGGGTTACAAATGTACAGATTGCCCCTATTGCGTAAATTACGCCAAGTTTAAGAATCAGCAGGACAAAGCCTGTTAAGTCTGGATTGTATTGTCCAATGAACGGCACAATGTAGTCGTTTACGGCAGGCTTTAAAAGATAAGTTCCATAAACTTCTGCGCCGGCAGTAAGAACAATGCATATAAATAAAACCGGCCATAAAAATTTAAAAGCCTTCATGTAAGACAAAAGTCGTAAGATTGTTTTTCCGGTATGGTTAGGACGCTGAACGCCCCGCATTTTTACAGGTGGCATTTATTTTCAGACCTCCGCTAATTTTGACTCTGCTGAGAATCGTAAACTTCTTTATAAATTTTATTGGAAGCTAAAAGTTCTTCGTGAGTTCCCACTCCGTTTATTTTGCCGTCGTCAAGAACAACGATAAAATCGGCATCCTGCACGGAAGAAATTCTCTGAGCAATTATAAGTTTTGTAGTTCCGCTTAAGGTTTCTTTTAGCGCCCCGCGGATTCTTGAATCTGTCGCCGTGTCTACCGCACTTGTTGAGTCGTCTAAAATTAAAACCTTTGGCTCTTTTAAAAGGGCGCGGGCAATACACAGCCGCTGTTTTTGTCCGCCACTTAAATTTACGCCGCCCTGTCCGAGTTCTGTTTTGTAGCCGTCTGGCAGTTCTGTAATAAAATTGTGGGCGTCGCTTGCCTTGCAGGCGTTTTCCAGTTGTTCCCGGGTTGCGTTTTCGTTTCCCCAGCGCAGGTTTTCTTCTATTGTGCCGCTAAAGAGAACGTTTTTTTGTAAAACAAGGGCGACCGCCTGTCTTAATTTTTTATAGCTGTAATTTTTTACATCAATTCCACCGACTTTGACACAGCCTTCAAGACAGTCGTAAAGACGAGGAATAAGAGAAATAAGTGTCGTTTTTGAAGACCCGGTTCCACCGATAATACCGACAGTTGAACCAGAAGGAATTTTTAAGTTGATGTCCGAAAGTACGCAGTTGCTTTTTTTGCCGTCGTAAGAAAACCAGACATTACAAAATTCAACTTCGCCGTCCTTTACTTCAAGGTTGTTTTTTGCATCGAGACTGTTTTTTACTTCGGGCAAATCTGAATTATTTTGTTCGTCGCTTTCTTTCATTGGCTGCAAAAGAACGTCAACAACACGCTTAACGGAAGCCCTCGACAAAATGAACTGAACAAACATCATGCTCACCATCATAAGGCTCATTAAAATCTGCGTTACGTATGTTAAAAAACTTACAAGTTCACCGGTTTTCATTGAAGAAGAAATAACCATATTTCCGCCAAACCAGAGAGCAGAAATAATGCACATGTAAATTACGAATTTCATTATCGGCGCATTTAAGATTACGATTTTTTCTGCACTTACCTGGGCGTCGCGTACCTGACCTGCAATTTCTTCAAACTTTTTACACTCATGGTCTCCGCGCACAAAAGCTTTTACAACGCGAATTCCTACTAAACTTTCCTGAACTACAGTATTTAGCCTGTCGTACTTTTTAAACATTACCTGAAATCTTGGATATGCCTTCGAAGCAATAAAAATCAGCATAAAAGCAAGAACTGGAATTGCAATAAAAAACAAAACTGCAAGGCGAATATTTATAAAGCATGCCATAACAGTTCCGGTTATCATCATAAGTGGTGAACGAACCATTGTGCGGATTACGTTCTGGTACATATTCTGTAAATTGGTGACGTCCGTAGTTAAACGGGTAACGAGAGAACCTGTTCCAAAATTGTCCATTTCGTCAAAGGAAAATCCCTGAACATTCTTAAAAAGTCTGGCTCGAAGATTCCGCGAAAAGCCGTAAGAAGCAACGGAAGCAAGACGACCGCCGCAGGCTCCGCAAAAAAGTGAAAAAAGCGTACAGGCAATCATTAAAAGCCCGACCGAAACAACATAGCCAAGATCTTTATTTGCAATTCCATCGTCAATTATGTGAGCCATAATCATTGGAATAACAGTTTCCATTAAAACTTCGCCAATCATGACAACCGGCGTAAGCACGGAAAAAACAACATATTTTTTTTCAAGACCAGAAACAAGTATCTTAAAACTCATAAATTTTTAACACCATAAAACAACTAGAATTACAAAACAAATTGTATAGTTTTAGTTACAGGTTAAACTTCTCACCCGCTTTAATTATAAAAAAATTTAAAATATTACTGTGGTAAAATTTTTGTTTTATCAAAAATATTACAAAAGAATATAGAAATAGTCGTGCTGACCGCAGAAAACCTCATTTCTTGTCACGACACGAGGTCGCAAGGCTACAGCTAGTCTGCATTAAAAAAAACTCAAAATCGAAATAGCTAAAATGTCCGGTTTAATTTTTTACGTGGAATTTATTTTGTTTAATGCTACAATGCTTTTTCAATTCTGGAGACTCTATGAAAAAAATTCTGACACTTGCACTTTGCACACTTTCGCTATTTTTATTTTTTGGCTGTGGTTCAACTTCTGCACCTGCTTCTCCACAAGAAGTAAAAAGCTCAAGACCTGAATGGATTGAACACGGCAAAAAAGACACAATTCTTCCATACGCCACAGGAAAAGGAAAACTTACAAACGACGAAACTTCTTTAAATCTGGCAAAATCACAGGCGAGGCTCGCCCTTTTACAGCCGGGAGAACTTTTTATAAAAGGGGTAATTCAGACATTTATAGACCAGAAAGAAGATGAGAACGAAAAACTGCGTCTTTTAAAAATCCTGGACAATTCTGCAATTATGAGGGAAGTTATTTTTAATGCCTCGGAAATCGAAGAACAATACAAAGACCAGGACAGAACAATCTACGTTCTTTTAACAACTCCAAAAGATAAACTTGTAAAAGAACTTGTAAAAGTTGCAAAACTATTTAATCCGCTTCCTTCTGACAATTCAACACAAGAAAAAATGTCAGAAGCATACGACAAATACGTTGCAGACCACAGTTAAAAACCAGCCGCAAACGAAAATCCGCTTCAAAAAGTGGCAGATAACGCGCAGGGCCGTTATCGCAATGCCGACACGGCAATCTTATTAAACGAAGCCTTATTCAAAGTCCTTTGCGGCGCTGTTATTGTATTTTTCTATCATGAATGGAACTGCGTCCCGAAGGTTTTGTTCTGTCGGAACAAAACTGTATTTTTGGCGCAGGATTTCAGCAGCCTTTTTTACATCGCCCGAGCAGGTTTCTAAAGCTTCGATATAGTCTGCCTTATATTTTTTTACGCTGTAACCATTGGAAGAAGTTTTTCCAGTTCCTTTTATTGAACGCACAATCCATCTTTTTCCGTTCCATCTTAATGTAACTTCTTCCGTTGTTTTGTAAACAGTTATAACGGATTCACCTTCGTTATAAACAAGGTTATAACTTACAGTGTGTTTTACTTCGTCGCCTTTTTTTAAGAGCTTTCCGTTTTCTTCGGTTAATGGCACAGGTTTGTCCTGCCGGCGCGGATAGTTGAATGTTGTAACAGATTCCTGTCCGTCGATTTTAAAATCTGTAATTCCATATTGCCAAAAATCAGTCTGTCCCTTAAAAAAGAGCCATTGTGCCGGGCTTAAAGTTCCGTCGCGTTCGTCCATTGCAAGGCGCTGTTTATTTGTAACAAAAAAACCCGACACTGTCTGAATAAGGTTTTTACTGTCTTTTCCTTTTGCAATTTCCTGAATAACAGTTACGTCGGCTGTGTGAATTCCATTAAACAGAGTCTGCACGGTTTGTGTTGAAGTTAATCCAAGGCTTGTAGCAAGTTTTTTATTTTCGCGGTTAAAATTTAATGCAAAGCTGACAGCCAGAACAACTGCAATTGCAGTTCCCCAAATTCTTTTTGAATTACGCGCATAAAACCTTTTTATTTTTATCTGTCGCGTCTGTTTTTTTAAGAAAGCAGTTTTTTCACTTTCAAAAACTTCATCAGTTTTTGAATTTTTATCTGCCTCGACAGGTGAATTAAAAAAGTTTTCTATAAGTGTTGAATTCAACTTTAAGGCAGAATTTAACGTTTGTTTTCTATTATTTTCTTCCTTTTCGTTTATAAAACGTCGCTCGCCTGGAATTATGCGTTTTTTATTTTTTACACAAAGTCCGCTGTTTATCGCCTGTGCTAAATCCGGGGCAATTCCGTTTACTGAGTATTCAACTGGAATAAAATTTGAATCAGTAATATCTGCCTGGCGTTCTTCAAGTTTCTTTTTAGAAAAAGCCTTTGTTTTAGTTACAGCCGTATAAGCAAGGCTTGCCCGCGTAAAAATGAGGGATTCAAGACCTTCTAAACCACGGTGAATAAATGGTCCCTGAAACTCTGCGTATTGTGTTGAATTTTGTGCACAGCGTTCAAATAAGTTTCCAGGAAGCAAAAGCACTTTAAAACTTTCATCGTCGTTTTTGTCAGAAATTATAATTCCTTCAGGCCCTGGAAGAATAAAAGATGAGCCTTCGCCCTGCTGTGATTTTTCGGTTTCTTCTATTATTTTGTCTAAAACCTTAAAAATGCAGACAATTGTTTCTTTTGCAAAAGCTGAATCTGTTTGGTTTAATTCAAAAAAAGTCTGTGAGAGAGTTTTTCCTGCAAAACAAGAACCTTCAAAAGCTACGGTTTTGTCGTCTAAAACTTTTGTTACGTTAAATTGCCAGGGAGAAAATTCCACAACTCCAGAACTTTTTACACAGGCAAGAGTGCCGTTTTCGTTCATGATTTTGCTTAAATCTGTGCGGGCAAAAGTCTGTTCTTCTAAAAAAGAACGCAGTAAAACAGTGTTTTCTTCAATATTTATGCAATTATTAGTATCAGTCAAAATAAAATTCTCCAGATTTTTATAAAAAAGACAAAGCAGTCCTGAACTAAATTTATGTATTTTGAATTAAAAAAACAATAAAAAAATAAAGAACTGGCCCAAGTCAATTTTTCATTGTTTTATCATTTTGACATTTAATGCGTTTTTGTCATATTGACACTAAATTGAAAAATGTCATATTCTCTTTGTAAATCATTTAAGCGAGGCATTAGGATGGCATTTGAATACAATCTTGAAAAACAGCACGCAAAGGGAAAACTTCACGCAATCGAAAGAATCAATCTTTTGTGCGACAAAGACAGTTTTATGGAAATTTACGCTGATGCCCAGCATCAATGTACAAGCTTTGGAATGGACAAAAAAACAATTCCATACGACGGCGTAATTACAGGATTTGGAACAGTTAACGGAAAAAAAGTTGCAGTATATGCCCAGGATTTTACAGTTCAGGGCGGTTCACTCGGAAAAGTTCACGGACAGAAAATTGCAGAGCTCATTGCAAAGGCAATCGAAGTTCGCTGTCCAGTTATTGGTCTTAACGATTCCGGTGGAGCACGCATTCAGGAAGGGGTTGATGCACTTTGCGGTTACGGTGATATTTTTAAGCAGAATGTAAGAGCAAGCGGTGTAATTCCACAGATTTCTGTAATTGCCGGTCCTTGCGCTGGCGGTGCAGTTTATTCTCCAGGTCTTACAGACTTTATCTTTACTGTAGATAAAATTTCTGAAATGTACATTACAGGTCCAAAAGTTGTAAAACAGGTAATGTTCATGGACATTACTTCAGAAGACTTAGGAGGGGCAGCAATTCACGCTCAAAAATCTGGAGTTGCACACTATCGCTGTCAGGACGAAAAAGAATGTATCGAAAAAGTACGCAAACTCTTAGACTACATTCCTCATTATTACGGCGACAAAGAACCTTTTGAAGCAAAAGAAAAGAAAGCTCTTTTTGGCTCAAAAGTTGAATTCAAATATACAGAAAAAAAAGCAGGCGAACTCGAAACAGTTCTTCCGGAATCAGCAACAAAGGGTTACGACATTCGCGAAGTAATCAGCCGGGTTGTTGACGATGACTCATTCTTTGAATCAATGGCAGAATTTGCAGGTAACGCAGTAACTGGTTTTGCAAAAATCGAAGGAAAAACAGTCGGAGTTGTTGCAAATAACCCAGGCAACTTTGGTGGCGTTCTTAACTGCGACGCTTCTGACAAAATTGCACGCCACGTTCGTTTCTGCGATGCTTACGAAATTCCTCTTGTTACATTTGTTGATGTTCCAGGCTTTATTCCAGGTCCACAGGAAGAACAGAAAGGAATTATTCGCCACGGAGCAAAAATTCTCTATGCTTATGCAGAAGCTACAGTTCCAAAAGTTACTGTAATTACACGCAAGGCTTACGGCGGTGCTTACATTGCAATGTGTTCAAAGCATCTTGGTGCAGACTTTGTTTATGCATGGCCAAAAGCAGAAATTGCAGTTATGGGAGCAGAAGGCGCAATCGGAATTCTTTACGCAAAGGAATTAAAAGATCCTAACAATGCTCAACTTGTACAGGAAAAAGGTCAGGAATACCGCAACACATTCATGACACCGGCAATCGCAGCTCAGAGAGACTACATCAGTGCAGTAATTAAGCCGGAAGAAACAAGAGCCCGCGTTGTACAGAGTTTTGCAATTCTCGAAAACAAACACAACACTGATAAACCTCTTAAAAAGCACGGAAATATTCCTCTCTAATGTTATGGCGGTGCGTCGCTCTACAGGGCACACCGATAAAGCAATGCTTTATTAAGAAGCAACAAAACAAAGCCTTCCGTTTTTTATAAAATTACGGAGGGCTTTTTTATATTCTCCCGATTAAAAACACAAAACAATCAGATTACAAAAAAGTTATAATCAGTTAAAACTATGGCTAATAAGATAAAAAGGTTATACCATAGGAGTAAGTTTTTTATCGTAAAGTGATGCATCTTGCACAAAACGATAAAGTAAGTGAGGAATTAGCGTGAAAGCAGGAATCAAATTCAAGATTATTGTACTTGTTGTATCAACACTTGTAATATCAAACCTTCTTGTAAGTATTACAATGTCTAAATTTACAGAAAAGTTTCTTACACATTCAGCACAAAGAGAACTTACTGCAATTTCTGAAAATGTAGCACATCAGATAAAGGCAAACAACGACAGAGAATTTTACACATTAAAATCTTTGTCTGCCCTTCCTTTTGTTTGTGACATGAGCCTTTCCATTATTGAAAAAAACGAGCAGCTGCAGGAAATCGCAAATAAGAATTCTTCCCGGTATGTTGCAATTGCTTTTTACGATGTTCAGGGAAATACCGTCCGTGCCGATGGACAGAGCGCGAACTATGCAGAGGAAGAATATTTGGCAACTGCGTTGCGAGGCGGATGCTTTGTTACAACGCCAGCCGTTGACACAAGAGACGGAACTACAATAATGCTGTATTCGGTTCCTGTTTACGGGGAACAAAATAAAATCTGCGGCGCTATTGTTTCTGTAATGAAAGGAAATTTTCTGAATGAAATAGCAAGAAATATTGAACTTGCAGAAGGTTTCCATCCGGCAATCCTTGATATGGAAACTGGAAACACAATCGGAAACGCAAATGCTCAGGATAAATCAATGCAGGGAACGAGCATTGAGGCCCTTGACACTGACAGTGATCTTGCAAAGGTTTTAACAGCCAGTGCTTCTGGGGAAACTGGAGTAGATTTTTTCAAAGATCCGGCAACTGGCAGACAAATGATTGCAGGCTACCTGCCTGTTGGCGGAGAATGCAACTGGTCAGTTTTTGCAGCAGTTCCATTTGACTCTTACATAAAAGAACAGAAAAGCTTAACACATGCCGTTCTTGCAAGCACACTTGCAGTTGTTTTATTAAGCATGCTTATCAGTTATTTTGTTGTCCGCTCAATTACAAAGCCTCTTATTCTTGTAAAAAACAGCATTAACGAAATTGCAAGCGGAAACGCAGACCTTACAAAGAGAATCAAACAGACAACACACGACGAAATCGGCGAAGTTGTTGCCGGATTCAATAAATTCTCCGAAACTCTGCAGACAATCGTAAACAACCTTAAAACCACAGATTCAAAACTTACACTTGCCGGAGACAATTTAACAGCAAGTACACAGGATACATCTGCTTCTATTACACAGATTCTTGCAAACATCGATTCTGTTCATCAGCAGATTAATTCGCAGTCAAACAGCGTTACAGAAACTGCCGGTGCTGTAAACGAAATTGCTTCAAACATCGATTCATTAAAACGCATGATCGAAAACCAGAGCGCAGGAATTTCACAGGCTTCAAGCGCAGTAGAAGAAATGATCGGAAACATCAGTTCTGTAAATTCTTCTATGAACAAAATGGCTTCTTCTTTTGAAGACCTTACTTCTCGCGCAAGTCAGGGTTCTGCCCGCCAGCTTGATGTAAACGACAAAATTGAACAGATTAAAAATCAGTCTCAGTCGCTCCACGAAGCAAATGCCGCAATTTCTGCAATTGCAGAACAGACAAACCTTCTTGCTATGAACGCCGCAATCGAAGCAGCACACGCAGGCGACGCAGGAAAAGGCTTCAGCGTTGTTGCAGACGAAATCCGCGTCCTGTCAGAAACTTCAAGCCAGCAGTCAAAAACAATCGGCGAACAGCTCAGCAATATTGAAGAGTCAATTTCGAGCGTAGTTGATGCAAGCGTACAGTCAAGCGAAGCATTCCAGAGCGTAACAGCAAAAATCAAGGAAACAGACGAACTTGTCCGCCAGATTCGCGCTGCAATGGAAGAACAGACTTTAGGCTCTGAGCAGATCAGTCAGGCTCTCCACACAATGAACGACAGTTCTATGGAAGTCCGCACAGCTTCTGCAGAAATGGCAGAAGGAAACAAGCAGATTCTTAACGAAGTTCACAATTTGCAGAATGCAACAGAAGTAATGCTTGCTAGTATGGACGAAATGAAAGTCGGCGCAAGAAAAATCAACGAAACGGGAGTTGCCCTCGCTGATATTTCAAAAGAAGTTCATGACTCAATCAACAAAATCGGTGCAGAAATCGACCTTTTTAAAGTCTGATATTCAATTAAATTAAACTTAACACAAACGACACCTGCTAAGACTGGAAGAAAATTCAATTTTAGCAGGTGTTTTTTTTTATAAAGGGACTGCGACGACAGCATACGGCTTGCGACATAGGGAGCGACGCGACGGGCTGCTTTTAAGCTTCCGTTCAAAATATTTAAATTTTTCGTTAATTGAAACTAATATTTGATTGTGATAGTATACTTTCCGTTTGTTGTGCACTTTTGATTCTTGCGCAACCTTACTATTTGATTTGCAGGAGCTTTTTATGAAGGTCGTTGTAATTGGTGCCCAGTGGGGCGATGAAGGAAAAGGCAAAATTGTAGATTACCTTGCCGAAGATGCTGAATACGTTGTTCGCTATGCAGGCGGACCAAACGCAGGTCATACAATTGTTGTAGACGGAAAACAGTTTGCTCTTCATCAGGTTCCAAGTGGAATCCTTTACCCAAACAAATCAGTTTTTCTTGGCGCAGGAATGGTAATTGACCCAGAAGCCCTTTTTAACGAACTTAAAATGCTCAAAGATAATGGAATCAACTGGGAAGGACGCGTTTTTATTTCTGACCGCGCACACATCATTCTCCCACGCTACCGCCAGATGGACAAAGACCGCGACGCTGCACGCAAACGCCCGATTGGAACAACAGGACGCGGAATCGGAATTGCATATTCAGAAAAAGCACAGCGCGACGGAATCCGCCTTGCAGACCTCGACTGGAAACAGAAGATGGCAGAATTTGAAGGCGAAGATCTTGAATACATCAACAAATACAAAGATCAGCTGATTAAAATGCGTGTAGATCTTACTCAAAAAATGTACGAATACCGCAATAACAATATTCTTTTTGAAGGCGCACAGGGTGCAATGCTCGACATTGACTCTGGTACATATCCTTATGTTTCTTCTGGAGCTTCCTGTGCTGCAGGAGCTGCAACAGGCTGCGGAATCGGACCACACGATTTAGACAAAATCTTAGGTGTATTTAAAGCTTACGAAACACGTGTTGGAAACGGTCCAATGCCAACAGAATTCAATGATTCTGACGAAGCAGAAAGTGAACTTTGCCGTAAAGTACGCGAAACAGGACGCGAATACGGAGTTACAACTGGCCGTGCGCGCCGCTGTGGTTACCTTGATTTAGTAGCTCTCCGCTATGCCTGCCGTGTAAATTCAATCGACAGCCTCGTACTTACACACTTAGACATTTACGATCCAATGGAACAGATTGAAGCCTGCATTGCTTACGACATTGACGGAAAAATCGTTACAGACTTCCCTGCCGGAGTTGAAGCAATGGAAAACGCAAAACCTGTTCTTAAAAAGTTTAAAGGCTGGAAAAAATCACTCAAGGAAGTTCGTGAATATTCTGCACTTCCAAAAGAAGCTCAAGAATATGTTGAATTTATCGAAGACTACTGCAACACACCTGTAGGAATTATCTCGGTAGGTTACGAACGCGACGAAACATTTATCCGCAGTAATCCCTGGACAAAATAATTAAATATAACCAACCATAAAAAAAATGGCGTCCAAAGATAAAATGTCTTTAGACGCCATTTTTGTTTTAATTAGTCCAAATGTCGAGTTTCAGTAAAAATATTGCAAATAGCCTCTCGCCGAAAACCTGTCGCAAGCCGCATGCTGTCGCTGTGCTCAGAATGCGTTTGCTCCAGAACTTCGGCTACGGCTATTTTGCAGTTTTATTAAAATAAATTCGACATTTTGTCAGTTATAAAAAATTCAA
>CAVJSA010000018.1:0-1511 GCA_963651875.1 Lachnospiraceae bacterium
TGCGCCGTCCGTGGCGCAAGGCGCAGAAAAAAGGGCGGTTGCCCGCCCTCTTAAAAAAAATAAAAAAAACTATTCAAACAAAGCGGAATGCAATGTCTGAACAACTGTATTTGCCTGGTTTGTGTCTACCAGAAAGCTTATATTTACCTTGCTTGCACCCTGAGAAATCATCTGAACATTGATGTTTTCTTTATTTAAGGCTGCAAAAGCGTCTGCAAGGATTGAACTGGAAGCCGAAGCATCGCAGATTATTGTAACAATTGCTTTTTCGGTTTTTACAGTAACGTCGGCAGCTCGTTTTAAGTCTTCTACCAGTCCGTCAAGATTTGAAGAAGCATTAACCGTAAGCGAAACAGAAACTTCCGAAGTTGCAATAACGTCTACACTCACGTTCCATTTTAAGAACTGATTAAAAACATGGGCCAGAAATCCGCAGGCACCGAACATATTGTTTGACTGAATATCGATCAGATCAACATTTTTTACACTTGTAATTGCAAGCACGCGCGGAGTTGCCCCTGTGTGTTTTGCAAGAATAACAGAACCTTCGCTTTTAATGTTGTACGAATTTTTAACGCGAACAGGAGTTCCTGTTTTGCGGCATGGAATCATTGAACGCGGATGCAAAACCTGAGAACCAAACATTGCAAGTTCCTGTGCTTCTTCGTAGGTAACTTCCGGAACAGGACGTGCATTTTTTACAATACGAGGATCTGTCGTAAGGATTCCGTCAACGTCTTTCCATGTCTGAATCTCTTTTGCGCCTAAAGCAGCACCGAGCATTGTTGCAGAAAGGTCTGAACCGCCACGGCCAAGAGTTGTAATAACGCCGTTTTTATCTTTTGCAATAAAACCGGTAACGATTGGAATTTCTTTCTGGATTCCGTTTTTGTAATCTGCTAGTTTTTCTGGAATTTTTGTCCAGACTTCGTCTAAAAGTTCTGCATTCATAAAATTTGAATCAGAAACGAATCCAACGTCCCAGGCGTCATAAAATCTGGCAGGAGTTTTTTCTTTGTTTAAGTAAGCTGCCATAAGGCGGACACTCATTCTTTCGCCAAAACTTACAAGATAGTCGCGCGAACGTTTAGAAAGTTCGTGGAGCATGCTGATTCCTGTAAGCAGAGTTTTTAATTCACCCAAAAGCTCTTTTACAGCAGGAACGTCAACATCGAGTTCTTTTGCTGTATCGAGATGCAGTTTTTCAACTTTTTCAATGTCAACTTTTCCGTTTACAGCTAAGTCTGCAGCTTCGAGCAGGTGATCTGTTGTGTCGCCCATTGCACTTAAAATAACAAGGGGGCGCTCTTCTTTATAAGCCTGAATAATAGAGGCAACGTGTTTAATTCTTTCGGCATTAGCAACGCTTGAGCCACCAAATTTCATTACTATCATAATTAAAAATTATAATGAAATAAAAGAGTGTGCACAACTAAAGCATATTTTTGAGTTTTTTTATGGACGTCTTCCGGCTTTTCGTACTTCCGCTATTCGCTTCATTCGTCTGACAT
>CAVJSA010000018.1:1750-4502 GCA_963651875.1 Lachnospiraceae bacterium
CCTTCGATTGCACATTCCATTCCAAGTTCGTCGATAAAAAACACTGTCTGTTTTGGTTCTTTAGAAAGACAGATTGCCCTGCCCTGCCAGTCAGGATTCTGCAAAAGATAAACAAGTGTCCAGTGTGTGTTGCTGTTTCGTTCCGCCTGGCGCGCAGCACGGGCAGCAGCATCTCCGGCAGCAACACGTAGCAGCATTGTGTCTTTGTCAATTAAAGGCTCTCCTTTTATAAAGGCGCGCAACTGTTCGTGTCCGATCAAATCTCCGTAGCGTCTCAATGGAGAAGTAACCTGGCTGTACATGCTAAGCCCCAAAGCCGCATGGGAAGAAGGCGTAACACCGACATTTCTTTTTCGCATACAGCGGCGCAGTCTGTACTGCCCCGCAAGACCTGCCGGCAGGGTTTCTGGAATTTCTGGAGTTTCCTGGCTTATAAACGGAAAAGGAATATTATTTTTAAAAGCAAAGCGGGCTGCGCCTTCTCCGGCTAAAATCATGCATTCGCGCACAACTTCGCCACTTTCGTAGTGAACAACTTTTTCCATGCTCACCTTTTTTGTTTCGCTGTCCACAACCACATGGATTTCCGGCATATTTATCGAAACTGCGCCTTTTTTTGTCCTGCGCTCAAAAGTTTTTTTTGCAATTTCAAATAAGGGCTTTAGTTCAGGAGTGTCCTTTAATTCGTCTGCCTTTTCGTACGAAAGTCTTTTTACATCAACAATCGTGCGCAAAACTTCGCAATTTTCAATTTCGCAATCTTCGCTCAGTTTTATCTTAAAGCTCAGGGCACGGCTTATTTCTTTTAGACCGAGGGCATAGTCTTCAAGACAGTCTTCGCTAAGCATGCGTGCTGCCCCTTCCGGAATATAAAGGGTTGCTCCCCTTCCGCGGGCACTAATGTCGATCGGGCTGTCCGGTAAAACAGTGCTTGCAGGGTCTGCAATGTGAACCCATAAATATTCACCGTCAAAGGCAATTGCATCGTCCGGGTCGGTTGACCAGGGAGAGTCGATTGCAAAGCTTACTCCAGGGACTGTTATTCTTTCTTCGTCTGGCGGAGTTGTAAGGCTTAGTTTTGCACTCTTCATGCTCAGGCCCCAGCGCACAGGATAAGGATTTTTTGTAATGTCCCAGATTCCAGTCTTTAATAAAACTTCGTGGGCACGCTCTGGAGTTTCTTTAATTTTTGCATCTTTTAAGATTTTACATTGTTCGGTTTTGCCGAGAGCAAAAGCTTCTACTTCCTGCATGTATTTTGCGTCAGACGGAAGGTCGAGACTGAACTTTTTAAGGCGCTCTATAAAAGCAGAACGCAGTTCTTCGGCATGTTCTTTTTCAAAAGCCCTGTTTTTTAATTCTTCAATTTTTTCTAAGGAGCGCGGAACAAAATAAAGTTTTACTGTTTCCGGGGGAATTGATTCAATCTTTTCTTCAAAGCAAAAACCTTTTTTTAAGGCACTGTAAACGCCCCATACTTCGTTGCTGTTTACATTTCCGCGAATCAGTTCAACGAGTTCAGTAAATAAAAGTGGAGTTGTGGCAGTTTCGCTGTCGCTGAGTAAAAGTTCGTGTATTTCTTTTATCTGATTTTCTACTTCGCTCTCTGGAGCAACGGCAGACTCTGCAAAGTCCAGGCAGGAATCTAAAGATGTTGCCGGTTCTTCGCTCAAAAGAATTACATCGCGTAACCGCACTTTCTGGCTTGCAAAAACTGCTTTTTTGCCGCTTGCAGTTGCCCTGGAAACACACCAGTTTACTAAAAACTTGTCTCCTTCGGTTGAATCAACAAGTGCGCACGAATTTTTATAAATAACAACGGAATTCTTTTTCATAAACCACCCGCCTTGATTTTACAAAAAACAGGTGGTTTTTACAATCAAAGCGAAAATTCTTAAAAAAGGTCGCTCATTGAGTAGAGATGGCCGCGCTCAAGCTCTCCGGACTGCAATTTTGCGCTCAGGCGTTCCAGGGCTTTTACACTGCCACGCGCAAAACCTTCGCGGCTGCGTGCGCGATGAGTAAGTTCAATTTCGTCGGCAGGGCTGTCAAAAAATACTGTGTGTGTGCCTGGAACAAAACCTACACGGGTTGAACTTACATGCAACTGGTTTGCCTTTGGTTTTTCGTGGAAGGCGTCAAAAACCATTTCTGTTTTTGAGCTGTTTGCGCTCATTACACGGCGGGCAACTTCTAAAGCAGTTCCGGATGGGCTGTCTGCTTTCTGGTTGTGGTGAGCTTCCCAAACTGCAACGTCGTATTCAGAATATTCTGCCATGATTTTTGCGGCTTCTTCGACGATTTTATAGAACATGTTTACGCCGATTGAAAAATTAGAAGAATGCATTGCAGTTCCGTTTGTTTTTGCACAAAGTTCTGCAATTTCGCCTTCGTTCTTTGCCCAGCCTGTAGTTCCAACAACAACAGGCAGCCCAAGCGGAATTAAGGCATTTAAATTGCCGATTACAGCTGTCGGATGAGAAAACTCAATTACTCCTTCAGCTCCGCTCTTTTTTACAGCCTCAGCTACAGCCCTTGTATCTCCGGCTGGAACAATAACAGAAGCGTCCTTTGCCGTAACGTCAATTGTTGCAACAACTTCGTGTCCTGCTTCTGCAGCGCAGGAAGCAATCATGTGGCCCATTTTTCCATATCCGACAAGTGCAATTTTCATAAATCTATTCCTCTTTTGTTTTTATTATTAAATAAAAATGAGTATACATTTTATCGATAAACTAGGCAAAGACCACAC
>CAVJSA010000018.1:4803-38098 GCA_963651875.1 Lachnospiraceae bacterium
TTGACCCGACAATCTATTGTAAGAAGGGATTCCCCGGTCAAGCCGGGGAATGACACATAAGTCAAGCTGTGGGAATGACACCCCCCCGAGTGCGGGAATGACACAGTCTTCAAGCCGGGGAATGACAAGGTCTTTTGTCATTGCCGTGCTTCGCTCATGTCATTGTCGGGCTTGACCCGACAATCTATTGTAAGAAGGGATTCCCCGGTCAAGCCGGGGAATGACAAGGTCTTCAAGCCGGGGAATGACAAGGTCTTTTGTCATTGTCGGGCACCGCACATGTCATTGTCGGGCTTGACCCGACAATCTATTGCAGGAAGGGATTCCCCGGTCAAGTCGGGGAATGACAGGCCCACCACAACCTGGGAATAGCCTAAAAGTTACTTAGCGCTCAATCGTAACTGTTACCGGATAAGAAACATAGATACTTGTTGAATATGAAGCACCAAGCGTTACCTGGTAAGTTCCAACACTGAGTTTTGAAAGTGGAATTGTAAAGTCTGTGCCGTCAGTTCCAACATTGCCTGCACTTGTTGCAAAGTATGTTGCGCCACCCTTTGTAAGGGTAAGAGTTACAATATCGTATGCAAAATCGTCTGTAATTTTGTTTCCGTCTGCTACAGGCTTAAAGTTCCATACAGATTCAGTTGCAGATTCTGCGTCAATTGTCAAAGTTTTCTGGCCGTCTGTAAGGGCTGTGCCGTCAACTGTAATCCATGTACCTTTAATGTCGTAATCTTCTTTCTGCAGGAATTCTACGTCCGAAGTGCCGTTTGAATATTTTGCATAAAGGTCAAGGTTTGCAGAGCCTGTGTATGTTGTCTCTGTAACTGTATTTCCGCTTCCATCAACCCATGCGCTCCATGTGGCAGTGTTATATTTAAGAAGAGGACCGTTTTCTGTGGCTCCGTTTGGCTGGATAATTGAGTTTCCGTCAGTGCTCTGGCAGGCATATTCTACAATATCAGTCTGAGAGCCGCTTGCTGTTGTGTCGCCTGTTTCGTAATAAGTGCCGCCGTTAAGATGATATGTTGTTCTGTAGCGGTTAATTACTGCGCTTGTAAATACAGTTCCTGTTGTGCCGTCAACACTCACATAAGCCCAGTCAGAAGAGCCAGCGTCATTTACGGCGCGCAATCTTGCAGCGTAGCGAACTCCAAGTTGTGCAAACAAAGAAGCTGCCTTGTTTCCGGTTAAAAGAGAGCCGCTTGAGTAAACTTCTGAAGCAGAAAAATCTGTAACTGAGTCTGAGTTTGTGCCTGAGCCAAAAGTAACAGACGATGCGTCAGTCTTTACAGCTGCAGTTGTCCACTCGTCATCGCTTGTCGGGAGGGATGTTGTGTCGTCGGCAAGTGTAAGAAGTTCAAGTTCATAAGAAAGCTCGTTTTTAGAGCCGCGGGCCCATTCAAAATCAACTGTATAGTAACCGGTTCTTTCATCTTCACTGTCCGCTTCGTAGCTTGCCTTAAAGTCTGCTGGCGCAGAAGGAACAGTTCCAATTACGTTTGGAATTGCAATTGAATTGTCCACAGTTTTTCCAGGAAGAACGATTAATGTGTCGCTCCAGATAAAAGTTTTTGAGGTTGAACTATTTGTATAAATAACCTTAAATACATAAGTTCCCGGAGTCATTGTATCCAGGGAATAATTTGCATCTGCTGGTTCTGTAGAATCAAGAGAAGTAATATCCTGGGCAGTTGTGTCACCAGTTCCGTCGCCTGTTGTTGTAGCGTCGCTTCCGTCTGTAAGCTTATAGATGCCGGCTTTAATTGAATATCCGTCCGGGGTTGTCCAGCCGTCGTTGTAAAGTTTTAAGGCAACTGAGGCTTCTTTTGTAAGGCCGTCTGGAGAAAGAGTAAACTTTGCAGTGTCTCCGTATGTCATGTCTAAAGAAGCATAACCGATAAGTACTGCATTTGACTTCATTTCTGCAAGATTATCCGGAACAGTCGAGTCTTTTTCAACAGCAACCAGAGTAAATTCCCACTGGGCAACATCCGCATCAATTTTAATCGTTCCTACTGTAGTTGAAGTTGAACCATCACTCGAAGTAGCCCCTGTAAACTCAACCTTTGCAGGAGCGCTAAACACATCGCCGTTTGCTGCGCTTCCATAAATGTAAAGGTCAACTCCGCTAGCGTCGTAAGAGTCTGGCATAATAGTTCTGCTAGAAGAGCTTTCTGCCAAAGACGAATCAGAATAAACAAGGTCAGAATAATTTGTAACAGCAATGTTCAGTGTTTTTGAACTGCTGTTTGAACTGCTGACGGTTCCTTCTGTCAACTGATTTACGCACGAAGCGCAAAAAAACATTGCCGCAAAACCTGCAAGATATTTTGCAGCGCGCAAAGCCGTTTTTCCATTTAATTTCATTATTTTTCTCCTTTAAATAAACCACCGCGTTAGCGGCGAGCCATGGATGGCGAGAATCACAGATTGTGAAAGCAACGCCTGAACAAGCTGTAATGATAAAAATTACATGGATGTAATTTTTATCATGCCTCCGTTAAATAAACTCAGCTTTTAAAGCTGATAAACTACGATTCTGCAGTTGTCGCTATACTCATTACCCTCCTTGTCCGTTACTGTCAGTGTGAGTTTGTAAGTTCCAGCCTCCAGACTAGAAGTCGGAATATACAAAATAAACGCCCTCGATGTCTCAGAAGAACCGTTGCTAAGACTGTAGCTGACAGCCCTTTCAACGGAATATGTCAAATTAAGCTCGGTAACCTGTTCAATCTGCAAAAGTTTCCATTTGTAGGTACTGCAGTTTACAGGTGCGTATAAATTTAAAGTCGCAGTGCTGTTTACAAAGTAAGTTTCTTTTAGCATGTTGTCGGCGCTAAAGCCGTCGTCGCCAGGAGAAAGGGCAGAACTAGATTTTGTTACAGTAACATCTGTGTCAAAGTCCGAGTTGTAGTCAGAAACAAGCGAATCAATCGAATTTGAGCACGAAGAAAACAGCCCGCCCAAAAAAGAAAAAAATAAAACCAAAACAATTTTTTTTAACTTACAAAATTTCATATTCAACTCTTTGAACCGAGAGACAAACAAACGCCCGCCCCCGCATTCACGCAAAACTTTAAGATTGAATCCCACTGCACACCGGCAAAAACGTTCAGAAAACTAAAATAAAGCTCAAGCCTTGCGCCCAAATCAAAAGAATAAAAAAGACCTGAGCGGTGGAATTCCGACCCCAACTTTTTATTCCACAGATACAAAAGATTAGCCCCAACCGAAACTTCGGCACTTACGGCAAACTTTTTGTCAGCAAAAGGCATCATGCACAGCCCGAAAGGAATATTAAAACCGCTGCCGGCAAGACACGGAGAATCCAAAGATTTGTCGCTGTTAACGTATTTGTACGGAAAATCTTCGTCAGGAAAGGCTAAAAAAGGCCGGAAGCGGCCACCGATAAAAAAGGGCTTTAAAACGTCGTAAGATAAAACAGAAAAATCCGCGCCTAAGGCAAACGAAAAAGGATCCGGAACACTAGAAAGTTCAAATTGAAGTTCTGAATACAAACCTTTTCTTTTTAAGTAATCAACAGTAAAAGGCAATTTTACGCCGGCAACTTCTCCACTCCCCAAACCTGCGCCACCTTCGGCTTTTCCGCCAGCAGGGAAAGAGCCTGTAATTACAGCAGTTAAATCCGTGTCGTAATTAATGGAATTTTCTGAAAAATCAGGCTTGTTTGCAAAAAGCTCAAGTCCGCTGTCGTCTGCAAGATACAGCCATAAATAAAGATTTCCTTTTTTTGTCGTAAAAAGAAGTTTTTCTCCGTCCGGGCTGAACACAGCTGCAGAAAGGCTTTCCGTTTCTCCTAAAAGCAGAGTTTTTAAGAGTTTGCCTTCTAAAGTGTCGTAAACACAAAGCTTGTTGTCTTTAGTTCCCAGAAAAAGATATTTGCCATCAGGAGAAAAATCTGCTTCGCCGTTTAAGTCTTCATTCAAAAGAATTTCTGTAAAAGAGGGAGCATCTTCTTCATCGCTAATATGGGCAACGACAATTTTATTTTTTGCAGTCGCAAATAAAAAAGCAGAACCGTCGGAACTGATTTTCGGATAGACGAAAGATTCATCATTCCACGAATATTCTGCCAGGTTCTGCCATGAATCGTCTTTATTAACTAAAAGAAAGGCTTTTGAATCCGCTGTCGAAATAAGCAGTTTTTTAGAATCTGCCGATTTACTCAAAAAAAGGATTCTTTTGTTAAAGTCAAACTTTTTAGAAAGAATAAAACTTTTAGATGCAATAAGATAAAAATAAGTAAAGAGATTTTTTCCGTCAAAAGGAATTAAAAGGCTAAAATCGCTAACACCAAAAACCGCAGTTTCTGCCGAGCTCTGCTCTGCCGAAATTACATAATTTAAAACACAAGAGGAAACATCGTAAACTGCAATGGAATGATCATTTTTTACGACAAGAATTTTTTTGCCGTTCCGGCTGAATTGAATTGAAGAAATAAGAGCACGTTTGTTGTCCGACGGTGGCGGTGCAAAGTTTTTTATGACCGTTAAGTCTTCTGCGTTATAAAGGGCAACGCTTCCGTCACAGACGGCGGCAAAAGAAGAACCGTCGGGGCTCCACGCAGGAAAGCCGAAATAGCCGTAAGCATTTTCTACGTTTTTTACAAACGGATTTTTTGTCTGCGCATGCAAAAAAGAAGAAAAGACTATAAAGACAAAAATTAAAAAATACTTAATAAGCTCACTCACAACAAGGAATTATACCCCCCCCCCGAAAAAGTCAATATCTTGTTATAAAACAAAGTTTTATGAGTGAATTATCTTGATTTTATTTTTTAAGTCTGAAGTTTTCTTCTTAAAAATTATTTTTGTAACAGCTCGTCGCGTTTTTTAATTTCTGTTTTTATTTCGGCAATCTTTTTTAAGCGAGAAGCAAACGGTTCTTTGTCTGCGCAAACTTCAGTTCCGCCATCGAAGGCTGCAAGAGTTTCTTCTCCAAGGGCTGTAAGTTCTTTTTTGAGATTACCTTCAAACTGTTTTTTTTCGATTTTTAAGACGCTTTCGTCTCCAAATTTTGTTACAGCAGTTCCTGCCTTATTAAAAGCTTCTTTAGAAACTTTTACGCCTTTTTCTAAATATTTTTGAACATCTTCCTTAAAAGCCATATAGTTCACCTTCCTTAATCATTTTTTTACAGTTTTGTTACGGCAAGAAGTGTCAGGTCGTCTGCCTGAGGATCTTCATTTACGCCTGTGTAATAAACATAATTAGATTCTTCCATATCAACAACGCCTGAGCAATAATAATCGTAACGGTTAAACGTATTTTTTAAGAATGAATCAATTTTTCTGTCCACGCGGATTTTACTGTTTCTTCCTCGACCATCTGAGCCTTTTGTTTCTGGAATTCTGTACATTCTGAATACTTTTTCTACCGACATAAGAGCCGTAATTGCTTCTTCTGTTGAACCGGAAAGCTTTGTAAAATCAAAAATAAGTTCTTCCCCTGGTTCTGGCGAATGATATTTTTTAAGGACATAAGTTTTGTGGTTAAGCAGAGCTTCAAGAATTTCCCGGATTCTTTCACTTTCAAACTGTTCACTTTTTTGTCCTTTTTTATGATTTGCGTGAATTTCTCCTTCCTCTAAACCTGGTTCATTGCAGACAGTTTTATTAAACTGCAGATCCCTGAAAAATCTTGTTGATTCTTCGATACCGTCAGTATACAAAAAGAGAATATCGCCACTTTCCAGATGCGTTTCTTCTACTTTAAATCCGCCCTTCATCTCTATCATAAACGACGGAAGAGGACCTGCCGCTGGGGCTTCGTGCAGGTTTAGAGTATTCATTTTTAAGGTTTTTCGGCTAAAAATGTGCACAATGTTGTCACCGGCATTACAAAGATAGACCTTGCCTGTTTTTGTATCAAAAAGACTCAAAAGAAGAGTTGCAAACCTTCCTTTTACTCCAAGAGATTCAATAAAATCGTTAATCTGCAGTGCAAGCGTGTCAAGTTTTGTTCCGTGGGTTTTAAATGACCAGTTTTCAAAATACTTACGGAATAAGGTTGCAACAACTGTCATAATTAAGGCAGCAGGAACTCCGTGTCCGGAAGCATCGCATTTTATTATTGCCAAAAAGCGGTCGTCTAGTTTTTTATAATCAAAATAATCTCCAGAAACATCATCAGTTCCTTCATAATAGCCAAAAAGTTCAAAACCACTGTCTTTTTCAAAAGCCGTAGTCCGTTTTTCACCGGATTTGCTTAAAGAAAGCGGAAGGAATGCCTGCTGTACAGTTCTTGCAGCCAGAGACATTTTTGCATCGCTGGCAGCTTTAACGAGTCCGGCAGTCATTTCGTTTATGGCTTCACCTAAAGTACCAATTTCGTCATGAGACTTTACATCAACTTTACTTTCCCCCAGCTGGGTTTTATCTTCTGTCTCTGTAATTTTTTTTACGAAATCCACAACTTTTGTTATCGGATTAACTATGAGCGAAGCTAAAATCAACGAACCAAAACTTCCAAGCGCCAGGGCAATAACTGCAACAATCGAGGCAATAATAATAATCGAAATCTTGGATTTTAAGATTGAAGAAATCAATTCTTCCGCCGAAACCTGCAAAACAAGGACTGCGTGCAAAAGTGTTGAATCATTATTGTTTTTATAAAAAACCGGATAATAGAATGTGTAAAAGCTTTCCCCGTTTGCAAGAGATTCTTCATTAAACAAAGGCAGAGCCTGGGTTACTTCTCGCGAAAGTTCACGAAGACTCTGTGTATATTCATCTTTTTTTTCTACTGAATATTCTTTTTCAATTTCTTCCAGAATTGAATCAACCTGAGCATGCGCCTTTTCTTCTAATTCTTCACAAAGAACGGCAATTTCTGCTTCCACAGTTGAATTTTTAAATCGGCTTCTGCCATAAAGCGGAGACGAAGTATTCAACTTGTCTTTTAATGAATCCGAAGTTTCTGTCGAAGCCCAAAAGTAATCAAGATTTGCGTCTTTTGACTCTAAAGCCCGTCCCATAAGACTTGCATAGACAGCCGGCTTAAAAGTATTTGTCTGTCTTATAAGGTCAATCAAACCGACAGAAGAACCGCCCTCCACAGCATCGTTCATTGCGTTCTGCACGGAATTTGCCATTCCTTCCATTAAAACAATAACCTGCTCCTGCATATTTTTTACAAGAGTCTGCCGTTGTGTCTTAATCATATTGCGTCCAAGCAAAACCGAAACCATAACAACAATTGCAAGAACTAAAAGAATAGTAAATCCTACAAGTTTTAATTTAAGGCCGGTTTTTCGCTTATTCACTTTCTGAACTTTTTCTTTTTTACTCATAGGCATAATTTCTCCCGTCAGCAAAGACTGAACTTCTTCTTCAATCAGCATTGATTCTTTTATAACTCCAGCAATTCCATAAATCGCAAAAATAATCGCAAGCACGCACAAAGCGGCAAGAATAATAAACAGCAAATCAACAACCTGAATGCTAAGTTTCCGCTCAGTTGAATCTGAGTGCCACTCAGACGTAAGCACAAAAGGATGCTCAAACTTTACAGTTCCGGATTCATCAACAATAAAAGTGTCAACTCCAGCCCGGCTTATTTTGCAAAGTCCACGCTCAGAATGATGCAGGTGCACGGTGTAAGAGCCTTCTTCGAGGTCTTCTAAAACAAGATTCGTAATTAAAGTTGAAGAAGGAATTTTAAAATCTCCAGAGTCGTAATAAAAAGTTTTTTTACTTAACGGATCTCCTTCTTTTTCTACATAAATTTCGTCAATATATCCGTCGTAGTTAAAATCCTGACCATGGAGAGTTAACTCAAGTGAACCTGCTTCATCCTTTTTCTTTTCTAATCCGCTAAGAATTGTCTGAGCCTTGTATTTATTTAAAACAAGAATTTCTGAAGTGACAGGGCCCATGTTTCCAGCCTGGTCAATTGCACAGAACGAAAAAACATAGACTCCGTTTTTTTGATTTGTAAACGAAAGTGAATTTTTTACAGTTTTTATAAAACGCGGAAGCTTTGCACCTTTTTTTACCAGCCGCTCTTTATTTTGCTGAAGTTCATTAAAATATTTTTGAATTTCTGCTTTTTTGGCAGAATTTACGCGTAGCGGCCTCTCTTTAGAATCCTTAAACCTTGAATCTAATTCCCTTATTTTTGTAAAAGTCCAGCTGTAGCCGGCAACATCGTCGTCATTTTCGTTTTTCTGCCAGTTAAGCGTAAAAGAGTTTGAATTTACAAAACCAAAATCGTCTTTTTTAAATGGCAAAAGTTCACATTTTTGAGGAGGAGTTAAATCGCGATAGTATTTTACAACAGAAGATTCTGACCAGTTTCCTGCAACGTCTAAAACCTTTGCCTTAAAATAATATTGTCCGTCTCCCTGAGCGTCCGCCGTAAGAGTGTAAGATTTTCCAGAAGCAATGTTTTTTTCGATAATAATGTCAGAGTCAAGAACAGAAGGTTCTGTATTTGGGTCAGACGAAAAACTGTAAGAATAAGCTGCAACTCCGTTTGTGTCTTTTGGAATTGTAAGGCTTACTTTAATTCTTTGCTGGGTTGCTCTCCTGTCTTCGCGGAAATTCAGCGGCGACAGTTTTGGAGGATCTGCGTATTTATCCTGGTTTACAATAAAAATCTGTGGCAACTTTTCTTTTTTCTGCCAGATGTACGAAATTTCATTGTTTAAATTAAAAATAAGAGGATAGACAAAACTTGCCCCGGAACTGTTTTTTATAAGACGTTCTGCGCCAAAAGAGCCGGAAGCAGTTTTTTGAGCAGTATAAGCTCCGTTATTGTCAAACCATAAAACAAAGGTTGAATTATTATAATTAAAAAACTGAGGCCGGTGCGAACTTCTTAAATCAGAATATTCCCGGACGCGAGTGTTTGCGTCAATTGAACCGTCGGCATTTAGTTTTAAAAGCGAAATATAAGTATTGTCTGAGCGCGCTTCGCTTCTTTCCCAGGCACACAAAATCTCTCCATTAAAAGAATAAATTACAGGGCTCTGGTTAGAATATTCAATAAAAGAATTCTGTCTTCTCGAAGACGTTGCCCTGTCGTCTGTTAAAAGAGTGGCAGGCGAAAAACTTTTTAAGCCATCGGCAGAAACTGTTGTATAAAGCTGAAACGTTTTTGGCTTATCCGGCACACTAAAATGCGACTGAAAAACAACCATGTCGCCACTTTCGACAGGGCAAAGATATGGCGAAAACGAATTATCAAGCCCACTTGCAGGCAAAAATTTTTCAAAAGACGACCATTTTTTTCCGTCTACAGAAGTCGAAAAAGCAATTGAAAATTTATTGTCTTCGCTCAAAGAGGCAAACAAAACAAAAGAATTATTTTTTGTTTTAAATATTCTCGGAGCAACAAGTCGTTGCTCTCTCATAGAAAGGCTTACATTAGAAAAACTTTCGCCACCGTCAGTTGAAGTATAAATTCCAATTTCGTACTGCGACTGGCTAAGGGCAACGCACAAAGTTCCATTGTCTAAAACCGTCGCCGTATAAATGTCTGGAACTTCGCCATAAAAATCAAAAGGCCCGGCAACATTCTTTTTCTGCGACCACGACGTGTCAGCTTCTACTTTTTTAATAAATTCAACATAAAGTTTTCCGCCGCGGTTTTCTTCAAAAAAAAGATAGTTTTTATTGCCTGCATTCACCACAACCGGAAAGTAGGTATTTTGAGAAGTTAATGCCTGTGGCGATTCAAAATAAAGGTTCTGGGCATAAGAAAACATGCACACAAAAACAAACAGGAGACTTAAGAGGAACTTTTTTATTTTTAAGTTAGTTTTTATCATGTTTCTACCACATTCTTTTTCGTTACATATCGCTTTATCTTTTTACATATTTTCGATTCTTCTCTTTAGTTGAATTACTTTTTTAACCTGAGGATTTTTGTTAAAAAGTTCAACAATCACGGCCATGGCTTCGTTTTTTAAGCGATCGCTATAATACTGTTCAGCCTTTTCATAAAGAACTTCGTCTGCATCATCAAGATAATTCTTTACAATCGTAACTTTTGTATTTGAAATAAGGGCTTCGTCCTTTAACTTTTGAGCAAGTGTATTACCTCTATTCAATTTTAAGGCTTCGTCCAGAAGTGCAATTTTTTTAGTTAAATCGCTTTCTTTTTGAGCCTGACGAGCAAGGGCAGCTGAACGCGCAAGATCTTTTTTGCGCTGCTCAGACTGAGCAAGACGGTTTATCTGGCTTTCAAGTTCTTTTACCTCTTTTGCAACCCTTTCGTTTTCTGGAATTACTTTCTGCAAATCTTTCATTTCTGTTAACGCTTTTCTTAAATCAGAGTCTTTACCAGAAGAAGCAATTGTTCTTGCCTGTTTTATTTTTAGGTTTACGGTTGAATTAAACTGAGCAGGATCCAAAACCCGGTTTATTAAAAGAGCTAAATTATTTGCTTCAAGATTTTTAGGAAAAACCCTCTGCACCTTTCTAACTTCGTCCCGAGACTGAAGTAAAAGCGATTTTCCTTCGCTGGAGTTTCCGTCGTTAAAAAGTTTTAAGCCTTCTTCATAATGAATTTTTGCATTATTTAAATATGTTCCCATGTCTTTATAAAGCGGGTCAGAATAGGCAATTTCTGTTCCCCCGCTCGACTCAAGGGCGTCTCTTACAAGGCTCATAAGTTCCGAAATTTCAGTATTTTCTACCGCCTGTGTTTTTTCCCAAATTTCTGTTGCATTATCCAATGCCCGTTTTGAATTTTCAAAACTTCCGGCATAGTAGTCATTATAGGCGTCTGTAATGAGCGAACGGACATTTGTAATTACCCAGTTGTTCTGCCGGCTCGTAATCTGTTCATCGAGCATGGCAATTTTTCCGTCTCGACCGCCAAATTCCTGCCTTAAAGAATCATTTTCTTCAAGCAAAAGAGACTTTTTATAACTAGAATCGGCATCTGACAAAGCCTGCCGCGCACTGTCATAATCTTCTGATTTTAAATATCGTTCTGCCTGAGTATAAAGCTGCCGCGCTTCGTTTGCCGTTTTGAGAGCATCGTTTGCCTTAACCTTTGCCGCAACCATTGTTTTATTGCATTCACTTAAGAGCGAATTTAAAACTGCAATTACCATTTCTATATTTTTGCAGCCGTCAAGATAAGTTTTTTCATCTTTTGCAGATTCTGCGCCACCGTTTAATTCTTCCCTGTAATTTTTTAAAACCTGAACCTCTTTTTTTATTTGAGCATCAATTTCAAGACATTTTTCGTAAGCCTTTGTCGGGTAGAATTTTACAAGTTTTGTGTTTTCGACAGTTTCTTCAATTCCATTTAAATACGAATAAGCCTCTGAGTTCGCCAGAGTAAAAAAGGCAAGTTTTCTGTCACTTTCCTGAGAATACAAAACTGCAAGAGAAGCCCAGGCAAGACTTTCGTTCTTTTTGCATTTTTGCGCCGCGCCACTAAGAATATTTTCGTAAAAAGCAAGATTTTCGGCCCAATTTAAATATTCATCTTTGATTTGAACTCCCGCCATTGTGCGTTTCCTGCCCTGACGATTTTGAGCCGGCTCATAAAAGTCTTCAATTTCTGCTTCCTGTACTTTGTGTTCATTTAACTCAAACTGTTTTTGAATAAGTTTTTCGTCTTTTACAATCTGAGAATTCTGTTCAAGTTGAATTTTTGTATTTTGTTCTGCATAAAAATGTGTGGCTGCCAAAAGTTTTTTTGAATATTCTTCAAAAGATTTTTCTGTTCCATCCGTCGCTAGCATCGACGATGAGAGCAAAGACGCCGCCTGCATTTCTTTTTCTTTTAATTCAAGAGACTTACTCAAACTAAATGCATTCTGCAGATTTTGTTTAGAAAATTTCTGGATAAACTCAAGCGAAGCGCAATAATTTTTATAATTTTTAATTTCACAGTCCGCCAGGTTTTCATAAAGTTTATGAACTTCAAGCCCCTCCCCGGCAAAATAAAAGGCAGAGTCGGCAACAGCAACACTTTCGTTAAAAGAAAGCGGCGCATAAAGTTTTTCGTATTCTTTTTGAACCGCCTTGTACGCAGCCACTTTTAAATCTTCAATCCTCGTATTCAAAAAAGCGTCAATGGCACTGACAATTCCAGAATCAGGATTACTTTCTATACCAAGCACCGCCCAACGGCTAAAAGTAATGTACGAAGTGTCAACCAGACCAGGATTTAATTCAATTGCCTTTTTTTCAAGAGAATAAAGTTCCTTTCCGCACTCATAAATCTCGTTTCGTTTTTGAGCAAGGACAAAAAAAGCATTTTTAAGATTTTTTAATTCTTCAAGACTTGTTTTTAATTCGCCGGCATTCAGAGCATTTTTATAATTTTCGTAAGATTTTTGAGCATTTTCGAGCAAAGTTAAAAGCTGAGAATTTGCATTGCCAGCTTTTTTAATCTGTTTTTCGACATCATTATTGAGCTTTTCAGAATACACAACAGGAATTTCTTTTTCGCCGTCAAAAACAACGTCAGAATCTTTAGTTTTTAAGAAAAGTCCTTCTTCAAATTTTTTCGCAGCCTTAAAATAATTTTCACTTTCTTCAAGCGAAGCACCAGCAACCATTGCAGAGCCCTGCAAAATAATTGCATTTGAGCGGTTTATGTAATACGAAAGCCTGATTGTGCGCCGGGCATCGTTTGTCAGTTCAACAGCTTCTTTCGACGGATTGGTTTCTGCATTTTCGAGAGAAACAATAATTTCCATTTTTTGAGAATCAAGGGCGTCGTTTTGTTCATCGCTCAACTGTTCACTTGCCGACTGCTTCATTTTTTGAGCAAGTTCAAAAGCCTTTTGATTAAAAGCATTGCGGTCTTTCATTATTTTAGAAATCCGCTTTTGAGCCTTATCAAACTGCTGCGGATATTTTTGAATATAAAACGAAAGTTCTTCTAACGCGCAGGAATATTCATTTCTGGCAATTAAGGCGTCAATTTCAGAAAGCGTCATTACTTTTTTTTCTGCCACGTTTTCCTGAGCAAAAAAACAAAAACTAAAAAGAGAAAAAATAAGAATGACAGCAAATTTCTTTTTTAACATCTAACATTAAATATTTTCGGTCTAATTTCTTATGTAATATAGAAAAAAATCCGAAAATTATAAGGTTATAAGTGTATTTGGGCGCATCTGCTGCATGGCAGCAGACCAGGCTATTCGTGGTTCCGGCGTCTTACGCGCCTACAGTGCTTCGCACCGCGCAAAGCGCGCCACTACTATCCTTTGCGCGCAAGCGCAAAGCCGTGCGCTTTTAGCGCACATGTCAATAACGAGTTTGCGAAAGCAAACTCGCAGCGTAGCAGTCGTCAGACTGATACGCAATCATCCCTTGCGCAAACATTAGTAACAAAATCGCGCCACGGATGGCGCTAAAGACGGTTGACCCGCACAAATTGCATTGCAATTTGTGGCCACGACAGGATGTCGTGCGCAAAGTCGAGGCTGTCTAAAAAGTATTCTTCTGTCATTTTCGGGCTTAACCCGGAAATCTAAACAGATATGTTGCAATCATTTATAGATTGTCGTATCAAGTACAACAATGACATTTTGAGCTTTTTAGACAGATTAAAACCAGTTACAAAACTGCGGCACGAATGTCATACATAATAAAAACTTCAAAAACAACTTGAGATTTTGGAGAAAATTTGGATTATAGTAAATATATGTTACCTCGTTTTTTTTGTAAAAAACATTTTATTTTTCTCTTCCTAATCTTTTTTTGCGGTGCACATTTATCATTGTATTCACTTGAACTCATCGACGTTAATTCAAAATTAAGTGATGTTTTTAGTTCTTTCGACGACGACAACGAAGGCACAACAGTTTTCCGTTCACTAAATATTCCAACCGGTGGCAGGGCCGAAAGTCTTGGAACCGCCGTAACAGGCCTTTGCGACGACATTACATTTTTCGACTACAACCCGGCAGGTTCCGCCGTCCTGAAAAACACCGAACTTGCATTTTTTCACAACGCCTGGATTGCAGACTCTGCAATGGAAACCCTCGAAGGAACCTTCCGCAAAAATAATCTTGGGCTTGGTCTTCAATTCAAGTGCTTTTACGTTCCATTTACCGAATACAATCTTTTTGGCGACAAGGTTGCCGGAAATTACTATTCAGAAACCTCCGTTGCATTCAACATGGCATACAATTTTCTTGCCGGTTACAGTTTTAAAGGAATTGCCCTCGGCTACACAATCCGAGCTTCCTGGAGAAGCATGCCCGACTACACAGACAACCAGACGGACGAAATAAAAAGCGGTTCAGGTTTAGCACAATCGGCGCTCGGCGTAATGGCAGACTTTGGGCTTTTGGTAAGATTCAATTTACTAAAACATTTTGACAGCACAGAACCAAATTTTAACTTTGGTCTTGCAATAAACAACGCAGGTCTTGCCTTAACAGGATTCGGAGAAACAACAGAACTTGACGACTCTCTTCCTACAAGATTAAGCGCAGGTTTTTCGTACCGCCTGTTCAAAAACCTCCTTTTTACCGGAGAATTCCGGCAGCCTGTAAACCTGCTCGACATAAAATCAACACAAAAATACTCTTTTGCAACAGGAGCAGAACTAAACGTTACAAAATTCTTCGATTTTGACGCAGGATTCCAGCTTTCAGGAGGTAACCCGCGTTTTAGTATCGGAAGCCAGTTTGACATAAAAGGCATAAAAATGAACGTCAACTACACACTCGATCTGACAAGTTCATTCAATCCGGTAAATCACATAAGCCTTGCAGCTCGTCTTGTACTCGGCGACCGTGGCCGATCAACCATATCTACACAGGTAAACTTAAAATACGCAGAAGGCTTAAGCCTTTACGCAAAAGGCGACAAAGAAAACATTCAAAAGGCAATCGAAAAATGGAGAGAAGCCAGAGAGCTTTCAAAAACGATAGGAATAAAATTTGAACCTGCAATAAAGGCAATCAATACAGCAGAAGAACTTTTAAACGCCCACGAGCAGATAAACGCATTCGGAACATTGGGGCAGTAATTATTTTCAAAGGCGCATGCACAGTTTTTTCAACATTATTCCAACCATTCAACTCTTACATGCACGACAATCTTGAGCGAAGTGTATAAAGTTTGTTTTTTAACTGCTGAACCTGGTCAAGGCTGCTCATGATTTTAGAAGCAACATAGGCATCAACAAAAAATCCGTCAAAAAAGAAATCAGCAAACGTCAAAAAGCCGCCAAGCTGCATTCTATAATCTTCCGGAATATTTATATTGCCAAGTTCCCGGCCTAATTTTTGCAAAAGGTAGTCAACTTCGTTCATGGTATCAGCAGCTTTGTTTAATTTGTAATGTTTTACAAGGTCAGTAATAAAATCCCCGCCCAAAACATCAAGAAAACTCCAGTTACGGGCACTCTTAAACTGCTTTTCAGCCTGCTCCACCAGGGGAATCAATTCATTTATAGTATTAAGCGCATTTTCCACCTGTAAATTCTGCATAACAAAACCTCCAAAACAAAGTTTGCGCTTATATTATACATCATTACAGGGACATATATAGTCCTTCTATTTTTTTAGGACAAGCAATCTGACTGTCGAGCTTTATTAAAAGTTCGTAAACATCAGAAGCCGGTTGTGCCATAAGTAACTGTCTGAGTTTCTGATAATCATCAAGAGAAAGTTCAAATTTCATAAAAGAACAATAAAACATTTAAGTTCGATTGTTTAACGAATATTGGCGGAATTTCACAGAGGAATAACAGACAAGCAAAATAAAAATCCAGCAACAAGGCAGCATTTGATTTTACAAAAATAAAAAACTATAATAATTCGTATGAAGAAGATTTTTAGTGTTTCAGTTTTTTTTCTGGCTTTAGGTCTTTTACACGCAAAAACCGAAGCTGGCTTTTCTTACCATATTGGAAATGACATTTTATTTAACCAGGATTGTGATTTTTCATATCAATCTTTTACTGTAAATCTTCAGCATAATAATTTATTTTTGGAAACAGGATTTCTAATGTCCGTTGCTAAAGCGGAAAACGACAGATTCTATACAGAATATAATTCTAATACAGGACTTTCTACAAATCTTGGTTACTCTTTTATTAAACATTTTGATGAATTTGACTTATCAGCAACTCCATGTCTTTCGCTTGGAATTTTGAATTATCAAGAAGATGAATACAACTCTTATGAACTTTTTCAAACTGGAACAAAGGTAATTTTTAACGCAAGTATCTTAAAAAACAGATTTTCTATAAATCTTTACGTATCTCCTCAATTTAATTTTTTTAATATAATGAACTCTACAAAAAAAGTTACAGAAACTTATTACTCCAAAACAGACGATTCAGACGGAACTACTAGTTACGAAAGTGTTTCTGTAAATAAAAGAGAAAATACAAAAGACATATTCTACAAGAGTTTTCAATACGAATTTGGAATTGGACTAAATTACAGATTTTAATTTAACGTGCACCACTCGTATAAGTCGTAGACGTTCTTGTTCCTAAATATGCCAAAATTCCATTTTTTGAATCTGTACAGATAACACAACTGTGGATAAATACGTGTCCACCAGTTACGCCTCCTCTATCAGCATTGATTTCGACGCCCACAGACTCTCCTTCTTCTATTTCAACATCCACACTTCCAATATTTACACTTTCAGTAGAATCGGAAGTACTTATTTCTAGGTTTTTAAAGTATTTCGTTACTTTCTCGCCAGATAAATTCATAACAAAAATAGTTATACTGGCACTTGGGGAATCAGACGATTTATATGACCACTTTACTCTTATAGTTCCTGTCCCACAAATCTGAGAATAATATGTAACTTTTTTATTACTCACCGCTAATTCTGAAGCCAATGTTCTAAGTACAATATCACCAGCCTTAAAACCACTTAACGATAAATCTCTTGCAACTGTATTTTTTGAAATAGTAACATTCTCAAACGTACCACTAGTAGCATTTATCTCCCCCTCAAAATATCCGTCTTTTGCTTTTAGTGTTCCGTCTGCTCCTAAGTAAAAGCCTTTTGCAGATGTAAAAAAAAGAGAATGTAACAACTAATTTTATCAATATCTCTAATTGAATTTTTCGAGAAGTTCCGATTACAATAAATAACTTTAATTTTATTTTGTTTGAACAATTTTGCATGGAGTAATCTATGGCTAGTTTAAGAGATCTTGGGTATAAAATTATGTCTGCTATTAGAGATAATGAAAATCTCAAAACAGAACTCTGTTCTAAATTAAATTTTAGCACAATAGATTTAAACAGGTTATTATTCGGCAGATTGTCAGTTACTCCTGTTCAACTTACTACAATAGCAACAACACTTTCTGTTCCGTTTGAAGAATTAATCAACTACAAAAACAATGATTCATATAAGGATATAGTTCATTGTATGAGTTCTTTTAGTTCACAAGAAAATTGCAATGAAGTTTTAGATATTATCGATTCTTATATTGATCTAAAAGAAAGTATACTTTAGAACTCTTGGAGAGATAAATGATTAATAAAATAAAATCTCTTCCACAGGATGTTATAAGTGCAATTAACCAATTCATTTTACAAAACAATTTAAATACAGATAATTTATTAAGAGATGGAATATTCTCCCTTTTAGAACAAAATTGCACAGTCTTGTATTATCCACAAGAAAATGAAGAGAATGATGGTTGTCATGTAAAACGGCTTGTAAATGACAAGGTTGTTAATTTTGTATTCATTAATACACATAAATCGATTGAAAAACAAGTTTTCACAGCTGCTCATGAATTAGGTCATATTCTAGACTTATCTGAATTTTTAAAAAGTAATTGTGTAAATTACACTTCCGATATGGAAGAAATTGCAATGAATAAATTTGCAGCCCTTTTATTAATACCTGAAGATATATTTTCTAAGGAGTTACAAAATAATTTTAAAGATTATTGCACAGAAGAAGGAAAAATAACTTTGGATAACTTAATTAAGTTATCTCTCTGTCTGATGGATTCTTTTTTTGTACCTTTCAAGGCTGTAGTTATTCGATTGTATGAATTAAAGCATTTATCTAAAAAAGATGCAGAAGAAATAATATCTGATGCAACAACATTAGAAAAAATAAACGATTATATAAAAATATTAGGCTATAAAAGACTTGGTATAAGGTCAAATAAAAAAAGCATAAAAGATTTTGCTGAAATACTCGAAATAGCTGAGAAACAAGGCGTATTCCCAAAATCAAAAATAAATTCCATAAGAAACAAAATGGATTTACCAGAAATAAAGACAGAATCTTTAGCAACGAAAATTAAATTTATTGAGCCGAAGTCGGAATAAATATGGAAAACCGTGTTGTTGTTGACTCTGACTTTTGTAATGTACTAGCTCCTGGTATAAACTTACTTGAAGAAAAGAACTTTATTAGAGATATATTTGACTCATTACAAAAGAAACCATTAGTACACACTTTCTTTTTTAATCAAGAGTTATTAACAAATCAGGTAATTAAGGAGTTAGTAACTGAAGACTATATAGAAGTAATAGAATACACTGCTTTTCTTCCTGCGGAAATATTTAAAATACAATATACGGAAACCTTTGCGGATTTTTATAATTTTATGAATGGTGAAACTATAACAAAAACATTTACTGAAATAACAAAGCATCGTGCTAAAAAGAATATGGGAGAAATACACTCTTTGATTCTTGCACAATACATGAATATTCCTATTTTTATGTCAAATGATACTGGTGCAAAAATTCTAGCAAAAAGTAAAGTTAATACACAATCATTTTCTGTTATTGTGAAAAATGTTGGTGAAGTTTTTCTTGACATAAAATTGCAGGGAATTTCTAAAATAAATAAAAAAGCAGTTCGTTCAATTCTCAAAAAAAATAAAAATTGGACTAAAATATACAAAAGCCCTACATATAATTAACAAAGGCAAATTTAATACACATAAATCCAATATTCTTAAAAATCAGAACTTCAAAAAAAAACGACAATCAAACACCGAGTTACATTCTTACAACTCAGAATGAAATGCCTGTAATAAGAAATATTTATTTGCTTTTATTTTTTAGTCAAAAAAAAATGTATAGATAAATTTAACAACAAAAAAGATTTTACTCCCCCAGCTTATTGGCTACGCAGTTTTTAGTAGAATCGCAAAGTAGATTATTTGCAATTCTTTGCAAACTGTCTTATACTTTGTTTACTTTTGTTTTAAGGAGATGTGTTTATGAAAAAGATTTGGTTTCTGTTGATTGTTATTGCCCTAGGAGGATGTAAAATGAGCAACGAAACCAATGAAGAAGAAGATGGTCTCTACGATTATACCTTTCAGACAGTTATAGAAAACAAAAGAGGCATTGATTATGACTTTTTCTATGGAACAACCCCGGATTCAGATGATTATATTCTTATCGAGGGATTAAGTTCCTATACTTTCGAGCGAACTATAAAAGTAAAAGATAATGTCGATGGGGTTGCTGAAATTGAGGTTGATAACGACACTGAATGTTATTTAAGAGTCCATGAAGGAAGTAATCAAGAATACACAGTTATTAAATTTAGCTGTAAAAACGTTAGACATATTACTATCAACAAAAGTGGTTGTATAGAAATACTACCGACAGTCTTATGGTAGTTATTACTTATTAATAGTCAGACGTGCAACTTGTAGAAATATTTGTAGTACAACAATATTCAACACTGCTTAAAGAAATCTTATAAAGGGTTTTATAGATTATAAAGTTTTGCGTCATTTCTATATATAAAGAACTAGAATCTTTAGTAACTAGAACATAGCTTTTTGTATATGGGTCGTAACTTATAGACGGAGGTCTTAACGAATATAAAGTTACCCCTAAATCAATCTTATTGTTGAAATCTTTATAAATCTGAGTTTCGCTGTAAACTTCATATCCATTTATATTTCCATACGACTTATAAAATTCATCCTCGGTGCAACTTTCAAGGCTATCCTCTGTCGTATTTTCAGTATCTGAAAGTTGATAAATGGTATTTCCGGATTGAAAATAAATTTTTTCTAACGTTTGATTATAATAAATTTGGAAATCTTCTTTCTTGTTGGTTTTCCAATTTCCGAATTCCCCAAAATGATATGAAGCCTCACCGTACTTCTCGTGGTTTGCATAGTAAATATTTCCCTTAATAGTTTCTAAAACAGTTGCTGAGATCATAGATATTCCAGATTGATTGTAGTTGTCCGTTAATTGATTATTAAAAATATCATAGATTAGGATCCTACACGTGTCAGTATTTACAACAGGGCGACTACCTGTATCATAGTAACATCCTAATTCAAGTCTTAGTGTTTTTTTATTATAAAAAATAAACATAGGGGGAGTTTTGTCAGATAACGCGGAAGGGTAAAAGGTGAAATTTATACCATCAAAAGAAATACCTATAAATGTCGCCAACTTTTGATTGTATATGCCAGTTTGAAAAAACCAATGCCATCCACTTGATGAAGTTTTTCCTGCGGTATATAAAAAAACTATATAGGCACCATATTCGGGTATATATTGAATCCTTTTTATTTCTTGATACTGCTCGGCAACACCATTAAAAATAGTATTAACTTCTTGTAATTCTCCATTTAAAAAAGTAAATAATTTAAAAGTTGAAGATCCTGATATAGCAACACAAATTGGATTTATTTTTTGTAAAAAATAATTGTTTCCATTTATTATAACTTTTACCTTAGATAAATTCTCTCCTGATGTTTTTAAAAAAGCAAATTTATCGCCATTAGTTGTTTTTATTTTTAATGCTGGCAAATTTTCTGAATTCAATCCACTTTGAGCTACATATTGGGCTTCATTATCTTCGCTATATGCTATAAACATTTTTTTTCTCCTAAGATTCTACTAACCACATATCACCATTAACAAATGAATGAAATGTTCCTGATGAATCTGTGTAACCAGTATCTGTGCCAGCAAAAGATTTATTAAAATGAAACACATCTGCGTTTATTAAACCTGAAAAAGTTCCACTAGTAGCATTTATCTCACCTTCAAAATATCCGTCTTTTGCTTTTAGTGTTCCGTCTGCTCCTAAGTAAAAGCCTTTTGCAGATGTGTTTAAGTCTGTTCCGTCTGCGTTGTATCTGTTGCCACCGTAGATACTGCCGTAAACTGTTTCGTCCCCAACCTTTGTATTTTGCAGTTTTATGCGTTTTGCAAATATTTTATCTACGTCTAGTAAGTCGGTTTTTATATATCCGCCTTCTATAAGTGTCTTTCCGCCGGTTATTGCGTATAAGCGTTCCATAGTGTGATCTACGCTTACTTCTGTAAACTCGTAACTTTGAGTGCCGTTTTCTGTTACAGTAAGACGCTGGCAGGTAAAAACCACTGCTACAGAAGCCGTGTCGCACGTTACATAGCCAACTTCTGTATCATACTTAGAAGTATCCGGGAACTTTGTAGACCAGCCCTCTTTGTTTAACTGACTGTCAGAAATCGCAGTGTCGCTATTGATAGTCGGTGCCGTTGTGTCTTTATGATTTGCGTCTTTTTGTCTTAGATAATACAGATTTTCTATTTTAAGAACTCGCTTTATTTTTGTAGCGGTGGTTGCTGTTGCCGTTGCACTATTTGCCTGGGTTATAGCCGATTCTGCTTTTGTTATAGCCGAGTTAGCTGTTGTTGTGGCACTCGAAGCGTTAAAAATCGCCTTTAACCCCTGCTCTGCTTCTGTATCACGACTTATGGTTGTGCAGATAACAACCTCTTTTACAGTATCTCCGTCTTTTTCATCTTTTTTATACTGAGTACAAGAAAAAAGATATTTGTAATCGCTAGTAAAAGGCGTTATTGCAGTTGTCCAGATTCCAGCAGTATTAGAACTTGCAGTTACATAAGAAGTAGGTGCGGTTGGTGTCGATGTTTTATTAGAAAGATAGTAAATCTTTTGAAGGTTTTTTACTCCTAAAGCTTCACTTCCAGCCTCTGATTTTGGGTCAGTTATTGCTTCGACTATGAGCTTATTAGTCGTAAGCTGTTTAATAAATGCCTGATTAGCAACAAGTTTATTTACAAAAATAGAGTTAGCTGTAAGGTGGTCAAGGAACTGAACTACCTGAGAGTTGTTCATTTTAAGACTTTCATTACAGCTTGCAAGAGCGTCTGTAAGGTCGCCTCCAATATGCTCGCTTATACTAGAACGCTCCCACATAATAGTATCGTTAGAATCAATAGGCACGCCCTGAAACTCATACTGATTATTCGTAAAGAAATACTGTCCTTTATCAGTGTCCGGTCCGTTTTCTTCTACAAGATTACTTGCAGTTTTGTCAGTTCCTACAAATGTCATATAGTCGCCCATTACAAGAGAGGAAACTGCAAGAGTTGTGCCTGTGGCTTTCCAATAAGATGTCTTACCTTCGTCATCGCTTTCAACAGCAGCGGTGGCAAGGGCAATGTAATCTTTTGTTACTTCAATAACACCACCGAGATAGCGTCCGCCTTCAACTGCAATAGCCGTAATAGTTGCTGTATGACTGTCGATAATATCGCTTAATTTACGAACGCCATAAACAGTATCTTCTTCTCCGTTACCGTAGATTTTGCTTCCGTTGTAAGCCTTTACGATAGCTTCGATTTTTGCAGAACGTTCTTCTTCTGTAAGGTCTGCATTATTTTTATCAATGTTTGCTATTTCACGGTCAATAATAGCCTGCGTCTGTGGATCAGAAGAATAAGCAGAACTGATTAAAAGCGGTCTACCTCAGCTTTGAATCAAACCAGATGCAGGAAACCCTGTACTGGGTACTGCACTTTGGTTCCGCAGTTCAGATTCTGAATCCGCCGGAATTGAAGGAAAACTATAAGGTTGAGCTTAAAAAAATGAAAGAGAAAAATAGTTAAATATAAGATATCAAAGTAAAGTTTAATATCTTCTCAAAGTCCAATCAGCTTTACCTTGCCAATAACCGTTGTGAATTATTCTGTCGATAAATCCATAACTAGAATTTTGGTATTTGAAATCTGTAACCCCACCAACTTGATATCTATTGAACAACTTCTGAGCGAATTCGTTGTCTTTTCTATATAGGTAGGCAGCATTTCCATTCTCAGTAAATTCTATAGCCATTACTTTATTAAGCTTCATTAATAGTGCTGCAGGATCACTATCTTTGTATATTCGTATCTTACAATTCCTGTAAAATGTCATATACATTCTTGAATCTCCTGGCAATTGTGAAAGTCTTCTTCTTAATACTTGATCCTTGTAATCTGTAACGCCAATTTTAAATTCTTCAATTTGATCTATATATTTCAACCAGAAAATTGAACGCTCTTTTTCATAAGCAGATCCACCGCTGGAAAGAACAAGGAAGAATGCTTCAAGGAACGTTTTTGTGAAATATTTATAATAAATTTTTGGAGCTTCATTCAAAAATGAAGAATAGGTCGTTTTAAGTTCTTGAGTCGATACTTCCCAAAATGCTTTATCCGCTGGATTTACAGATCCGAATAATGGCAATAAACATGAAGTAATAAGTGTGTCTCGTGATGCAAGTTTATTTACCTGGCATGTAGTAACAGCCAAAATACATTTTCTAACATCTTCTCTTTCTGCATTTATTCTATCTTTGTTTTTCTTGAAAAATGATTCTGAATAAGTATTAACTTTCCGAGTCAAACACCATATATACCAGATCTCTTGAAAGAAATTGGTAGAAATAAAATTTGTATTAATTTTAATATTTCTTAAGAAATCAGAATAATTATCTTCCCCTCTGTCGTATTGAGAATACATTAATCTAAAATCTTGTTGAGAGAGATAGTACTTTTCAGAATAATGCTTGCTTAAATAATTCTTCATATTTGAAATAAATAAGTCAGAGCAGGCATTGTAAAAAGTATAATAAAATTTCAATAAACAAACTGAAAAATCATTTCCAAATTCGTTAGAAGTAGTTCCAGACTCCAATAAATAAAATAACTTCTTCATGTCTGAAACTTCATCTGATTTACTAATTGAGCAATCATAAATCTCAGTATCATTCAAATGACATATAACTTGTTTAATACTTCTTTTATTCAATAAAAATCGAGGGATATCTGTATCCATCGATTTCATATATTTTGTAAAATTTATTTTGAGTGTTTTAAGATAGACCGTCGATACATTTTCTTCTTCAGCAATAATTCTATTTGTTAAATCCGAAATTAAAGCTAATGAATGCCGACATTTTTCTGCATTTTCAGCATTTGGAAATGTTGCTGTTGTCAAAAAGTGAGAACTATTAGCAAGTTTAGCAATTGCATCTAATGTTTTTTTCATTCCTTAAAACTCTCAATCTCAGTTAATACATTAGTAGCATTGGTCATTATTCTAAATTCTACTCGGCGAGAAGCATCCTGATTTTCCTTCTCAGAATCAACATAAGTTATATGGCGAGAATTAGAATAACCTATAGCAGCAATATGTTTTTTTACCCAATCTAGCTGATTCTTTGGAATCCTGTTTTCAAGATTGATACAATAATCCAAAGTATTTCTGGTTCTTTCCTGAGAAGTTTCCATACCTCTTTCGTAATTTTGTTTATCTGTAAGATATCGAGAAGTAGCTGTATGCCCTTCTATTCGAACTTCTTCTATTTCATCTTTTATCGGTTTTTCTATTCCATCTACCGTAAAGGTAGATGCATATAGAAGATTGATAAGTTTTGGGAAAAATACATCAAGAATATCCTTATATTCCTGTTTAAGTGCCGTATCATTCATTTCAAAAAGAACATCCGGATTTCTAAAAGTAATAGCAAGAGTATCTTCATCAATCGTTGCATTCCATTGCTCTAGATCATCTCCAAATGTTTCCATCAACTTTTCATACAAATCAGTTCTCATTGCATAATACGAGTTTGCTTTTTTATTTTGTCTCTGAAATTCTGCCTTCTGCTCTGTTAATCTAACCATTACAGTTACACAAATAAGAACAAAGACGCAACAGAGAGCAGCCATCATATCACTGATAGAGAGATCATAACTTGTACTTTCAACATTACGTTTATATCTTTTTGTTCGCATTGCAGCATCCTACTATTTAGAAGAATTAAGAATCTTCAATTCAGTCATGAGCTTTTCATTACGAACAGTAAATGCCTGAACACTCTTTGTAAGATCTTCTGAAAGTTCGGCAAGACTTGATGCTGACATTTCAAGACTCTGGACAGAACTATTAAGACCACTAGCAAAGTTGCTAGATTTATCTGCAAACTGACCAAGATAATTCTGCAGAGCATTTGCAACAGTTTCGTTATAAGTTTCGAGATTCTTTGTAATTGTTCCAATTGTTGAACTTAATGTAGAATCAAGATTCTTAAATTCTTTTAATGTTGCATTACTTTCTTCTGTAATTGCAGTCAAACTGTTAAGTACTGAATCATAACCGGCCTGTGTCTGTGCATTGTAAGTCTGCATTTGTGACAAGATATTATTAAGATTTTCCGTAACTTTGTTTGCTTCTTCATAGAAACCGGCGAAATCTTGAATCTTATCGAAGGTAACATTTGTCTGATCAACAATTTTTGCAAAATTATTAGCAATTGCAGTTGAAAGATTCTTAAAGTTATCAGTAGCTGTTGAAGCTGCTGCACCAAAATTTTGTGTAAATGAATCAGCTGTTTCTTTGAAATGATTAGAAATATCATCAGAAGTTGCTGAGAATCTATTGATAACATTCTGAACTTGTTCAGCAAAAATAGCATTTGACTGACGAAGTTTTTCCTGATTTTCATTAAGAGCCTGAACACAACCATTAACTGCATCAGTTGTTTTGTTGATTTCAGTCATATATTTCTCACGACTTTCATCAAGTGTACTCTGTATGAATTGCTTTGAGTTCTCAAATGCTGTTTCTATCTTACCTGGAATAGCATCAAATACTTCTGTAGTCTTATTAAATTCTGATAAGTATTTATCTCTACTTTCATCCAATGTTGTCTGAATAAATTGTTTAGAATTTTCAAAGGCTGTTTCGATTTTGCCAGGCACTGCATCAAAGGCTTCAATACAACCTGTAAGACTATTAACTGTAGAATCAAGTTCTGTAACAAATTTGTCTCTACTTTCATCCAATGTTGCCTGAATAAACTCTTTTGTATTAACAAATGACTGCTCAACTTTTTCTGGTATCGTTTCTGTAACTTCCATTGCCTTTTGGAGCTGTTCAATCTGACTATCAATTACTGTTTGCAATCGGTCAATGTTATCTTCAACAGTTTCAGTTACAGCTTTTCTAACTTCAAGAGCAAGATCTTTAGTATTTTCAACAAACTGATGTTTAATAGCATCACTAACACCATCCAAGTCTTTATGAAGAGCATCATAATCACTGATGTAATATTCTTCATCAATACGGTCACATATTTTCTGACAAAGCATATCACACGCATTCTTCATTGGATTAAACATTAAGAAATTTACTACAACACTCATAATCACACCTAAGATAGATGTATTAAATGCTGTTGTAAGTCCACTTGTGAGAAATCCAATACCTTTCATCAATTCTTCAGATGTTTTTTCACTTACATCTCCAAGTTGTGTAATGCCTGATGCAAAACCGATAAAAGTTCCAAGAATACCCATACCAATTAAAGTTCCTGGAACTAAACGAAGAAGTGATTCCACTGGAATTTTCGTAAATGAATAACTTACCCAATGCTCTCCATCAAAATAAAGATCTGAGTTTGTACGTGTTCTTTTTGTACAAATTTGATTATCATCTTTATCTCTAACTATCCAATCTATTAAAGTTTTTTCATAAGCTTTCCATGCTGCTTTTAAACCAGGCCTTTGTACTTCAAACAATTCTGCATAATCAGTTTGAAACATTTTTGAATAAAACTTCTGTGCATTACAAAAGGCAATTATAAAAAGGACAAATAGGAATAATGAAACAGCTAGAAATCCATAAAAAACGGCCTGATAAAATACTCCAGATGTAGTAATAGGAAATAAATATAAAATACCAGCGCATGCTGCAAGTCCAATACAGAAAGTAATAATAGGAAGAACTTTTGCATTTTTTCCATGTTTATCTTTTTCATTTGATTCTGTATTTTTCTTAACAGTTACAGGCTCACTTTCAGAAGACGACTTTATTTTATCTTCAGAAATATTTTCTTCATTCTTTTCTGAAACAGGAGGTGTTGTAGCAGCAGATGTTTTTGTTTCTGCAGGTATTTTGTCATCCTGTATTTTTTTCTTTTCTTCCATTTCAGAAACAATTTCCATAACATCTTCTTCTTTAATGTTAAATTTTTCTGCTATGTCTGAACTGTTTTTATATGTCATATAATCATTATATATGAGCCATTTTTGGTCTTCCGAAAAACCTTTTTCTTCTAAATCAATGTTAGGCATTTCTCTTTTCCATTTTTAAACATTTAGATTTATTCTAATATTATTCCGGCAAGCGAAATATCATCTCCGCTACCCTTTTTTGATAATTTAGGTAACCAATCTCTTAATTCTTCTAAGGCTAAATTCTTTTTTGTAATTTCATCACCTTCGTAAGACTTAAATAATCCGTAAACCTTATCATAAACCCCCATTAACTGGGCTTCATCCTTAAATGAGTTCTCAAAACCATCTGAACAACAGAAGACACATTCTGGAATCCTTTGTGATGCATAGAAACGAATTTCGTTTTGTGAATTCTCATCACATAAAGAAGTTGTCTGATTCAAAAAGCAATTTTTATCTTCTGCTACAGCAGTAATAAACGGTTCATCCTTAAATTTTACTGCAATATTACCATCACCTAATTGCATTGCAAAAAAACCAACCTTAGGAATCACCATTGCAGAACAAAGAGTGGTTCCATATATTGGTAGGAGTTTCTCAAAATCTTTTTCTTCTATTGCGGTGAGATAATTCTGTAAAGCATGTATGTCTTCTTTTTTTAGAAATTCCTTTTCCTCTTCTGTGATTGGATTTCTAAACAAATCCTTTTCAATTCCAACTTTCCATGCGTGCGCAAAGTTTCTCATGTAAGCTTTAGAAAATTCTTCCTTTACTACATTCTTATCAGATAAATAATTTTTTATTACTTCCTCTGAAAATACTTTTTGGGCATAATTTCCTAATTCAATTGCTTTTTTTGATCCAGTCTTACTTCTGAAATAAGCAGGACTTCCATGTCCATCTGCAAGTGAAACTACTGCTACAGGGAAATCTTGTGTTTTTTTATATATGTCATCATCACTATTATCCTGACAAGGAAAAAATCTACCAGGAGTTTCTAATTCCTTTCTTTTATGACTTTCTCCTTGCACAGAAAGACTAAAAGTCCATAGCATTTATTACCAACCTTCGTTGTAGTTTTCTTCTGGATCCAATTCTTCCATTTCGCTCTGAATTGCCTCTGCGACCTCAGCCTGTTTTGCAGCAGAATCATCTTCGCTAGAACCTGCTTTTTTACTTCCAATTCTTGAAGATGTTACAGATACAAAGCGAATCATCTTTTTCATAATATCTTTATTATTAATTGGAATTACTGTTTCTTTATTGCCTGTAAATGCTGACAGAATATCATCATTTGCATCACTACCAATTGAAAATGCAATTTTAATAGCAGCATTGAACCATTTATTTGTCTTAAGCTTTTTAAGTCCGCCTTCCCAATCATCTGTAGGTTCACCATCACTCATGAGAATGACTACAGGTGCATAGTTTCCGACAGCATCTGCAAGAAAAGCATTACGATTCAATTTAGAATCAAGTTCTGTAAATGCTTCTCCCATATCAGTAACACCACCAGCCTGAATATCAGTCCACATAATACTATTCAATTCCAGAGGAGATGGAGTAATCCACTGTGTTCCTGATGAGAACTGAAGTACAGCAACTTTGATTAATGCATCAGCATTTGAATCACTAATATCACGTAAATCTGGAAGAACCTCTCGAATACCCTGATTTAAAGATCCGATTTTATCTCCTGACATACTACCAGAACCATCAACCAAGAAGAAAAGACACATTGTTTTTCTTGGTACTTCAATTGTTTCGTCTAAAACACCCATTTTTATCTCCTTCAACAAATTTTATTCTATTGTATTACTGCCTGACTTGCAGTTGTTCCAAAATTTAATTTAATTCCTCGAGCTATTGGAACTACACCATCTCTTGAAATCAAATCCTCTTTTCCACCTGGCGTCTGTTTATACCAAGTTTTCGTAGACAAATTTCGCAATCCCCACATCTTAGGATTCTTTTTATTCTGAATCACTTCTGCCACAACTTGATTCATGTTGTCTGTTGTTGCGTCATCTTCATCGATGTGATAGTGGTATATTTTTTTACCAGGATAAAGAACTATTTTATGTTCCCGAACTGTTAATACAGCTGGCAATCCAAATGTCTTAGAACAGTTAAAACATACCTGTTTAGGTGAATTGACTATTCCAAAAACTTCTTCGCCACATTGAGAGCACCGTATCAGTTCGTTTCTTAATCTTAAAAAATTCTTCTGCCATTCTTTTTCAAGAATACGATTCTGTCTGCCGGCTTCATCACAATGCATCAAGTTCTCACTAAATGCTCTTATGAATAAATCCTGTATATATTTTGGGTATATAGGCCAAAGTTTTATAACATTTTTATGAATTGCAGGATTTGGTCTATTTGAAGATTTGTTCGGATCATAAACAAACACAGGATTTTCAGCATAAAGTCGTCTTTCATTTTTTGCTGGATCATCTCCATCTTTATCTGCCATTCCAGAAAGCGGATGATTTTTATACAAGAGAAGAAACAGAACTACAGCTAAAGAGAAACGATCTGTATATGTATCTGGTTTTTTTTCATTGAGGACAACTTCTGGTGCCATATAACGAGGCTTACCTTTAATACCCAGATTATCTCCATTTGGAGCTACATTATCATTATCACAAATTAAAACATCTCCAGTTGTTGGATTTATAAAGAAGTTTCCATCATTTAAATCCTGATAACTTAATCCGGCATTATGTAATGCTCTAAAACTGATAATAATCTGTAAAGCAGCATTAATTAGCGATTCAAAACCATTTTCGAAGCGTGCTCTATTCAACAAAAACTGAGAAAATTCTTTATATTCCTTCGGTCGTAAATCCATTACATAACCAAAGCATCCTTTATCATCAATTGTTGTAACTGCTTTTGGCCATAAAAATGTCTTTGGCATTTTATCTAGACGCTTAACATTTTCACACAGGTTATGATAAAAAGCTTTTGGTTGATCTCCAACACCTTTGCGATACCATTTCAATGCATAAGGTTTGCCTTTCCAATCAACTTTATATACGACGCCCTGACCACCTTCACCAAGTTCATTCTGAATCTTGATTACATCACCATCAACAGTTTGAACTGTAGATCCAATCTTTAATCTAGCCATTAGTAACCACCTCCAGAAACTGCGCTCCACGGACCTGATACCACAGTTCCTGTATTTCCGCAGAATCTACAAGTTACTTGTTTTGATTCATTATCAAAGCACATTATTTTTCCGCAGTCACATTGAATAAATCCTTTTGTTTTACAATATGGACATCCTGGATAAGATGAATCAGTATCAATTGAATCATTTATTATTGTTTTGTCGTAACCTTCATTTGCAGCATTCTCCTGTGTCATTGGAAATGCCCATGTAAAAGCCCAACCTGTATTCCTCTTCTCTGTACGAATACCAAATAGTTTTCCTGTCTTATTACATTTAGCACAAATAACTGTTGCTGTTTTTAACATATTTTCTCAGAATCCCAAATTTACCTATTTATTGGAAAATAAATTTGCTATAACATCAAACAAATCATCTAAATCATTTGAAGCCAATATAAATGGCTGCTTTCTTGTTTTTATATAGATAAACAACTTGCCATTATTTTTATATACTTCTGCTATATCTTTTATTTCAAAAGATTTTGTGACATTTGCAGAGATAATTACTTGATTATTTTTGACCTTACATTGCCCTGAAGAAACCTTATTAAATTGATTATTTTCTTCTCTGAATATATCAACTGAGGTTGTATATTCTTTAGCGGGATTATTATTTGATGCTTGTATAGGTATACTTTGTGTATTAGGAACATTAGCTCCATTATTGTTTGCAGGAACTGGGATAGGTTGAGAACTTCCAGATAAAGCAGATGGAACAGGAACGGGACTAGAAGAATAAGATATTTGTTTTATTCCATCAGCAATAAATGAATCTATTTCCGCTCTTTTTGCTTTAGAACATTTTAGTTGTGAAAAAATTCCCTTTGCATGATTTAACTGATCTATGGATAAAGATGAACCATCAAAAATGGAACTTCCTACTACATCAACTATATCGTCATTAGAAACATTAAACTGTTTTAATAAATCAATCTGATTAAAGATTTCTGCATCATTATATGTATTAAAGTTATCTTTTATCTTTTTCTGTACTTCATTTACATCTAATGTTTTCTGACCTGGGTGAAATATATTTTTAATATCTTTTTTTATATCAGAGATAGGCTCTCTAACATACATTCCATTCTTTCGATAAGAAATGTAGTCTTTTCCAGTTGAGGTTCTATTATATTTTAGACCACCAAAAAGTGGGATAGACTGTCTCCAATACATTCTTCTATTTTACCATTGAAATTCTATTTTTTATAGATCATAAAACACAAACATGCCAGTCACCAGACTGATACGCAAAAATCCTTCACGCATAAGCTTGAAGCCGTGCGATTAGTGCGTACGTTAATAAACGAGTTTTGCGAAGTAAAATTTTCCAGCGTGGCCGTAAGACGCACACACAAAAATATTAAACCTTGTGATGTTTAAAGTAGTCCAACTGGTGTTTATTAGAGTTGCGTAATCTTTTTCCTGTAGAAGAAAGACCGTTCATGCAGGATCTTATACAACACATGTCATTAAAATCTGCTTTTGGGTCGTAAATATCATTTTCTCTTCTTTTTTCAATATTCCTTTTACTGAATATTATTGCAATTATAAATGATACAGGAAATATAATCAGAACCTCTACGATTAGAACTATAAATGCTTCTTCTATTTTCTCAAAAAAGATTAATATTGATGAAAGAGCTAATGCTATAGTGTTTGCAGAAAATGGAATATAAGGACTTATTACTCCCGATGCACAGTCAGCATACCTGTGCTTTAAATCCTCTTCTTCTTCTGTTGGATTTTCTATTTTATCTAACTCTAAAAAAGCCTCTTCATAGGGTTTTGTATAACTAAATCCAAAGTACAGCAGAGCAGCAGAAGCCGCAACAAAAAGAATAAATACAAAAAAAACTACATCCATAACAATTTTCTCCTTTATCTATCTAATAAGATTCCATTTTTTAAGTCTACACCGAATAGTTTACATAAGGTGTCAACGTTCCAATCATTGTATTTTTCAGAATATAATTCACATAAGTGATTATATTTATACTCAGCGTACACTTGTGTATCTGTTTTGTCTTTATCAGCATTTTTTCTTAATTCCTCAATAGGCGGAAAATCTTTTGGATCAAAATCTGAATATATCAAGTGTTTCTTAGCTTCTAGTACATAAACCGCAGTATAAAAACGCTTAGTATGGTATTTTACAGTACCGCTAAGCGGGGTATGATAAAAGTCGATGTAATGGCATAATTCGTGTATAGCAGTACTTTCCATTACAGGTTTAGTAAAAACCTGCGTTTCCATTCTTCTTGCTAGACGAATGGTGCAGGTTTGCTTTGAACAATCCCCCCAAATAGAACCTTTAATAAAATCAACTATTTTTACATGAAACGGAAGCACAGATGGAACTAAGTTTCTTAGCATATCAATGTAAGACTGTTCTTCTTCTGTAGGTACAAAATTTTCGCTATCGTATGCTTGTTTCCAGCGTTTATAATCTGGATCAACAGTAAACCGTTCGTCTGTATAATCAAAATTACCACGAACAGGGAATTTGTAGTCTTGTATCATAAAATTCTCCTAAAAACACCACAGTAGCAACAACACAGAAGATGCTGACAAGCAGTTCTACTAATAACATAAAAAAAACTGATGGGAATAAAAATTATCTGAATACAATTTTTATACTGTTTTCTTAATAATAATTCATCGAGTGAGACATATATTGTCCCTGAAAATTAATTTTTCTTCTTTTTAATATAAACTCAGCGTAAGAGAGACAACTCTGCCATTTATTTAATAAAATCTTTTGGGCGTGCCCCTTCGTTCGCTTTTTGCTCACTACGGGTCAGGCTTTGCGCCGTTCCGCTATTCGCTTCATTCTGCTGACAAGCAGCAGAACGCCTGCGGCGCGGCTCCAATCCTTCACGCG
>CAVJSA010000019.1:0-26527 GCA_963651875.1 Lachnospiraceae bacterium
GCGTATCAGTCTGACGACTGCTACGCTGCGAGTTTACTTCGTAAACTCGTTATTTACGTGTGCGCTAAAGCGCACGTCCTTGCTTGCGCAAGGAATATACTGTAAAGATGTTTGTTCGTCGGTTAGTTGTGCCACGGACGGCACGCAAAAACTGTTGACCGCAAGAAATGCGTAGCATTTGTTGACTGACAGGATGTCAGTAGTAAACTCGTTATTTACGTGTGCGCAAAATGCGCACGTCCTTGCGCTGTCGCGCAAGGGATGCTTGCGTATCAGTCTGACGACTGCTACGCTGCGAGTTTACTTCGTAAACTCGTTATTTACGTGTGCGCTAAAGCGCACGACCTTGCTTGCGCAAGGGATAGTAGGGGCGCGCTTGCGCGATGCCGGAGGCATTGTAGCCGGAAGGCGGAACCCCGAATAGCCCGGTGTGTGGCTTTTGCCACACATGCGCCCGATTTTATAAAATTTGACTGAGAATTCTTTAATTTCTGTGCTTTTTTCTGTTTTTCTGTTTTTTTTGTTATGATATAATGCTTTTCATGTCTATTTCCATGGAGGTTTTTTTGTAAAATGGAAAAGTTGGAAAAGTTTTTTAAAATCAATGAAAGAGGGTCAACTGTAAGCCGTGAAATTATCGGTGGTATAACAACCTTCCTTGCAATGGCTTATATTCTTTCTGTAAACCCGAATATTCTTTCTGGTTCTGGAATGAATTGGGGCTCTGTATTTACAGCTACTGCAGTTTCTGCGGCAATTGCAACTTTAATTATGGGATTTATTGCTAATTTACCTGTTGCTCTTGCTCCTGGACTCGGTCTTAACGCATTCTTTACTTATACTGTTGTTCTTGGAATGGGATGCAGCTGGCAGCTTGCTCTTACTGCTGTTCTTCTTGAAGGTATTTTCTTTATCGTTCTTTCTGTTTGCGGTATTCGTGAAGCAATCATTAAATCAATTCCAGACAGCTTAAAAAAGGCTGTTTCTGTTGGTATTGGTCTTTTTATCTGTATCATTGGTCTTGTAAATGCAGGAATCTGTAAAACTGATACTGGTACAATCATTGGTTTTGTAAACTTTAATTTGTCAAACGCTTCTGCAATCGTAGCTGTTATTGGTCTTATCGTTACAATCATTCTTTTTATTTTTAACGTTCCTGGTGCAATCCTCCTTGGAATTATCATTACTACAATTGTTGGAATTCCTTTTGGCGTAACAACTATTCCTGAAAACTTTAAACCTTTCCAGATGCCTGCTTTGCCACATCTTTTTGCCTTTGATTTTAAGGGAATTGTTTTTGACTCAACCGGTAGTTTTTCTGCCGTTGTTCTTGGTAAATTCTTTGTAATTTTCTTTACATTCTTCTTTACTGACCTTTTTGATACAATCGGAACTCTTCTTGGTGTTGCTAACCAGGGCAATCTTTTGACAAAAGACGGAAACGTTCAGAATGCAAAGGGCGCTCTTCTTTCTGACGCAATCGGAACCGTTGCTGGTGCTTGTCTTGGAACTTCGACTGTAACTTCTTTTGTTGAATCTACTTCTGGTGTTGCTGCTGGTGCTCGTACTGGTCTTGCTTCTGTTGTTACTGCAATTCTTTTCCTTCTTTCTTTATTCCTTTCTGGATTATTCTCTTTGATTCCTGCTGCTGCAACTGCTCCAGCTCTTATCTTTGTTGGATATTTGATGATGAAGGCTGTTGTTGATATTAAATTCTCTGATCCAACAGAGGGAATCCCAGCATTTATTGCAATTATGACAATGCCTTTCGCATATTCAATTTCTAAAGGTATTATGTGGGGAATTATTTCTTACGTTATTGCAAAATGCGCAGGAAAGAAATTTAAGGAAATTCCTCTTGTTACCTGGATTCTTGCATTAATTTTTGTTGCAGATATTATTTTTGAAGCAAACAAATAAAAATACTTGTAACAGAGGATAAGTGATTACAAAAATCTCTCGTGCTGATAAAATAGGCATGAGAGATTTTTTTTGTGTTGGTAAAATTATGGCTGAAGAAAAATACATTCGCCCGACCTGGGACGAATACTTTATGGAAGTTGCGCGGACAATCGCAAAAAGAGCAACCTGCGACAGAGGGCGTTCCGGTTGTGTGATTGCACGTGATAATCAGATTTTAGTTACCGGTTATGTAGGAAGCCCTTCCGGTCTGCCTCATTGTGATGAAGTAGGGCATTTGCTTAAAAAAATGATGCATGACGACGGAAGTGTAAGTCAGCATTGTGTAAGAACAGTTCATGCAGAACAGAATGCAATCTGCCAGGCTGCAAAAAGGGGAATTTCAATTGATGGTGGAACTGTTTACTGTAAAATGACTCCATGTCGCACCTGTGCAATGCTAATTATTAACTGTGGAATAAAACGCGTTGTCTGCGAAAAACATTACCACGATGAAAGCGACAGCCTTTTAATGTTAAAAGAAGCTGGAATAAAAATTGAACACTTAGAAGACAGTGTTCAGACTTATGAGAATATGTAAAAAAAAGCTGACTAAAAGCATCTTTTCTGTCTGTTTTTTATCGTGAAGTGATAATTTATCGAATAAAAAATCCCCGAGTTCGTCGGGGATTGCCATTTTTAACTTGCTGTACAGCCTGCTTTTTTATGTTTATTTGCAAAAGTTTATTTTAAATTTGCAAGCAGCCATTCTTTGAACAATTCGTAGTTGTTTTCCATAGGAATTGCTCTGTCCTGCAACTTAAGAACTTTTTCGAGTCTGTCTGGAATTGAAGGTTTTGAGCCTGTTGCTTTTTCTACGATTGCACCGAACTTTGCAGGGTGTGCTGTTTCGAGAATTACACCAATTGCGTTTTTCTTTGTAACAACGTCGTCTGCCCAGTCAGGAATGTTTGGTGTTAAGCCTGGTTTTGTCCAGTCATTTTTTGTACCGTTCATTAAAGATGCCATTGCGCCGGATTTTATGTCGCTCCATGCCTTCCAGCCGACAGCTCCGTGTGGATCGATTGTGTAGCCTGTTTTTGAGTGGCAGTCTTTAATTGAAGCCATAATTCCATCATCGTCGAGCCAGTAAGATGCAAATAAATGTCTTACCTGGTCAAGTGAATACATTGCCGCGATTCTTTCGTAGTTGCTTGGTGCGCCTACGTCCATTGCATTTGCGTATGTTGCAACTGAAGGGCGGGCCTTGTATTCTCCTGTGGCAATCCAGTCTGGAATTGTGCGGTTTGTGTTTGTTGCTGCAACAAAGCCCGAAATTGGAGCACCCATTTCTCTTGCAATAAGGCCTGATGTAAGGTTTCCAAAGTTTCCGCTTGGAACAACCATGATTATTGAAGGATTTTCGATTTTATTGTACTGCCAGGCACGGTTTTTAACATAGAGCGAAGCATACATATAATAAAAACTCTGTGGCAAAAGACGGCTGATGTTAATTGAATTTGCTGAAGAAAGGCGAAGTTTTGTGCGCAGTGTATTATCTGTAAATGCAGTCTTTACGAGTTTCTGGCAGTCGTCAAAAGTTCCCTTTACTTTTAATGCACGAACGTTTCCGTCAAATGTTGAAAGCTGTTTTTCCTGTAATGGAGAAATTTTTCCTTCCGGATAGAGAATTGTAACGTCAAGACCTGGAACATTGTGGAAAGCACTTCCGACAGCAGAGCCTGTGTCGCCTGATGTTGCAACTAAAATATGAAGAGGTGTGTCTTCGTCTTTGTTAAAATAAGACATTACTCGGGCCATAAAACGAGCACCAAAATCTTTGAATGCGCATGTTGGTCCGTGGAATAATTCAAGAACGTAGGAAGCAGGATCCAGTCCATTTACTTTTGCAGGGAAAGGATAAGCGTCATTTATGAGTTTTTGTAAATCTGCTTCTGGAATTTCGCCTTCAACATAAGGTTTTGCCATTTCAAAAGCGATTTCCCTTAAATTTGATTCAGGATCTTTATTTAAAAATGATTTATCGAGTTTTGGAAATTCAACTGGAATATAAAGACCTCCAGTTTTTTCGTTCATTCCGTTTACAACGGCAGTCTTAAAGTTTGTTTTTACAGATTTGTCTCTTGTGTCTGTGTAAATCATTTTTTGCTTCCTCTTTTATTTGTTTTTTTTTATTACTTTTTAAAATTGAATATTTTTTGTTTTACATTCCGTAATTTATTTTTACTGCAAGTTTTTCTGCAATATCTTTTCTTGCACTGTTAATGCAGTTCCAGTCTTTGTCTTCTGTAACAGTTGAAGTCTGTGTTGTTTCGTACAGAATTGAACCGTTTTTCATATCAAGACAGGTAATTTTTGCTTCGAGTGTAAGAGTGTATTTTTTGTCAGCAGTAACTTCTACTGGAGTTAAATATTTTACTGTTCCGTAGATTAAGTATGAAGAAGTTGAACCGAGAAGGCTTTTTGCTGCCTTGTAAACTGAATCTTTGTCTTCCGTTAAAATTGCTGTTGAAAAATCTGCGTTTCCGACCCTTTTAAATCCAATGCGCATGAGTGTCATTAAAAGATTTGAAGAAGAAACTGAGTTGTTTACGATTGGTTTTCCGGCTGAAGTAAAGTCAACAATGGAAATTGTTCCTCCAGCCTGGCTTAAATTTGTCTTTACTTTGTAGTCTGCCGAAACCGAAGCTTTTGAAGCAAGTTCTGAGATTTTTTCGTTTGTAAGGTCGCCACTTGGATAGGCATTTATTTTTGAATCAAAAGAATATGAAGGCGTTGCAGGAATAAATGTTACTGTGCCTGAAGAATTTGTTGTAAGCGAAACAAGAGCAAATGACTCCTGTCCGTTAATTCTTGTTTCCGGATATGTGATTGAAAGGTCGAGTCCTTCTACAGGTGTGCCGTCTGATTTTGCTGCTTTAAAAACAAACGGAGAAGAAAAAGCTCTTCCTTTTGTTGTTTCTTTTGGGGATGATTCTACAGAAAGTTTTATATCTGCGATTTTTTTTGCATATTTTGATTCTTCTGTTTCTTCTTCTTTTTGTTGTGTTATGGAACTGTTTACGACATTGAGTTTGCGTGGTGTTTTTGGCTGTTCGATTTGTTCAGGTTCTTCAATTTTTGGCTGAACGTCCGGAACTGAAGCACATGAAGATGCTAAAATTATTGTTGCTGCGGCAATGATTGAACTTACGATTACAGATTTTTTCATTGTTTCCTCAAAAATTATTAAAAAGATGAATTTGAACCTTTGTTCATTCTTAAAAATGACAGAAATTTTCTTTAGTTACGAACGCTATTAAAAAAAAACTGTATTGCTCTTTAATATATCCGATTTTTCCTATTCTCTCAATATAAAGATTTGCGAAAATTTTTTGCTGAATCTAAGTTTTCTTTTTATAAAAAATATTGCGGAAAAATATTCAAAAATCTATCATTTTGGCATTGGCTTTTTTTTCTTTAATGATTGCCTGTTAAATTCTTTTGTAAGCTGGAAAATTATGAGAGCGACTTTTGCAAGAATTCATCTTGAAAATTTAAAATTCAATTTAAGATATATACGTTCAAAAATGGCAGACGGGGCTAAGATGTGCGTTGCCGTAAAGGCTGATTCTTATGGGCACGGAGCCGTTCAATGTGCAAAGGTCGCAGTTGAATGTGGGGCTGAGTTTTTAGCGGTTGCGACTGTTGACGAGGGAATTGAACTTCGCAGGGCAGGAATAAATGCAAATATTCTTGTTTTAAGTTTGTGCCAAAAAGAAGAAATGCTTGACGTTGTAAAAAACAAGCTTACTCCTCTTGTTTTTGATGAAGAATATATTGGTTTTGTAAATGATGCTGCAGCTGCCCTTAACGTAAAGAATTTTAGCGTTCATCTGGCTGTTGATACTGGAATGGGAAGAATCGGCTGTCTGTGCGAAAATACCGGAAAAATTGCAAGAATTATTGCAGAAAGCCCGTGGTTAAAACTTGGCGGAATCTGCACTCATTTTTCGGTTGCAGACAGCACGGAAGAACAGAATATTGAATATACTCAAAATCAGTTTAAGCTTTTTATGAATGCCGTTGAAAATGTAAAAAAGGAAGGAATTGATCCTGGAATAAGGCATTGTTCAAATTCTGCGCTTACGCTTACACAGCCACAGATGCACCTTGACATGTGTCGCCCCGGAATTATTGCTTACGGATATTATCCAGGTCAGGTTGATAAAAATTATTTTAAAAATAAGGGTGAAAAAGTTTTCTTAAAGCCTGTAATGGAACTCGTTACAAAGGTTGTTGCAATTCGAGATTTTGAAAAAGACAAGTCTGTAAGTTATGGAAGAATGTGGACGAGCGAAAATAAAACAAAGCTCGGGGTTTTGCCGGTTGGATATGCAGACGGTTTGTTCAGGAGATTTAATCAGGGCGAAAATAGACTTTTTGTAACGATAAAAAATAAAAAATATCCTGTCTGCGGAAGAATCTGCATGGATCAGTGCATGATTGAACTTGGCAAAGACTCTGACGTAGAACGTTATGACGAAGCCGTTATCTTTGGTCCAGAAGAATGCGGAGCAGGCCAGAGCGCCCAGCAAATTGCAGACGCAACAGGAACAATAAGCTACGAAATTACCTGCGGAGTTTCTAAAAGAGTTCCGCGGATATTTGTAGAATGACACTTGTGGGCCTTGGTATTGCCTGGAGTGACACGACAATCTTATTCAGTTTCGGTTAAAAACTTTTTTACTTCTGCGACAAGATAGAATGAGCCTGTAACTAAAAGCGGGGTTTTATTTTGTTCACAGAAAGTGAAAGCTTTTTTTATCTGTGCGCTCCAGTCTTCGCCTGAACAAAAACTAAAACCTGCCTTTGTAAATGAGTTTTGTATTTTTGAAAGGTCTGCTTTTTTTACGCTACCTGGAACTGTCAAAAATACATTTTTTAAAATCCTGCTGTCTGCAAAAAGTTGTGCAATCTGGTCGGAGTTTTTATCCTGGGCACATGCAAACAAAAGGGTTGAAATATCGATTTTTGCTTTTTGAATTGTATCGAGCGTAAGAGCCGTGCTTTTGGGTGTGTGTGCTCCATCGACAATTACATACGGAATCTCTGGATAGTTTTCTGGAGGCGGCAGAAGTTCAAAACGGGCTGGAAGAGTTGCGGCTTCAAGGCCTTTTTCTATTATTTCTTCTGAAAGTTCTGGATAGGCTGTCTTTACTGCAAGTGAAGCAAGGGCTGCGTTTTGTGCCTGAAATTCTCCTGTGAGGCGTAAGTTTGCCTTTAGCGGCCGCTTAAAAAGAGTTGAACTTATTTGTGTCTGCATTCCAAAAGAAGAAAGGTCTTTTGGGTTAAGTTGATTGATTGAAGTTGTAATCTGGCAAAGCTCGTCTGTAAAAAAAACAGGTGCGTTTTTCTGAGAGGCGATTTTCTTAAAGACTTCTTTTACGCTTTGAGGCTGTGGAGCAATAAAAACAGGAGTGTTTTCTTTTATTATTCCGCCTTTTTCTGCAGCGATTTTTTCTAGTGTGTCTCCGAGAAATTCTGTGTGTTCAAGTTCGATAGGTCCAATGCAGCAGACTTCTGGTTTTATGATGTTTGTTGCGTCTAAGCGGCCGCCAAGACCAACTTCAAAAACGGCTGCATCAACTTGTGCGTTTTTAAAGCACAAAAACGAATATAAGGTAACGAGTTCAAACCAGGTGACAGGGCGTTCTTTTAAAAATTGAGAATCGAGCTGTGAGTTTACGCAGGCCATTAGCTGCTGGGCCGAGCGTTCGTAAACCTGGGCGGTAAAAAACTTTTGGTTTTCTGTGATTCGTTCTAAAAATGAAAGGATGTGCGGAGAAGTGTAGAGACCGGTTTTTAGGTTTGCATTTTCGAGAATTGAAGAAATAAAGGCTGAAGTTGAACCTTTGCCTTTTGAGCCTGCAACGTGGAATGTTTTGTAGGATTTTTGAGGAGCGTTTAAGAGAGAGGCAAAATGCTCCATTGTGTCGAGCCAGAAAATATTTTTTTGTGGAAATTTTTCAAAGTTTAAGAATGAATTAAGAAAGTTTTCGAAGTCTGTTAAAAATGGTGAAGAAGGACAAAGAGTTTTCATGGAATGAGATTTTAATAAAATGAAATAAAAGTGAAAATAGCGTTAAAGCGTTAAGGATAGGAGTGGCGCCGAAGGCGTAAAAAACGGTTTGCCGTTTTTTATGGAGCGCCTGACGCGAAACCACGGATAGCCTGACCGCCACTTGTGGCGGGAACGCCCAGAATGCCATTCATTGAAGAATAAGTGTTTTTTTTATATAATTTTTAGAAATGTAACTTTTTATTGCATAATTTTTTTGAAAACAAGGAAATAAAAAATGGCTGAAAACGACGACAGATTTGAAGCAAATATAGACAAAATTCTTGCGGAGGCTGTAAAAAAGTCTAACGAGATTGAAAAAGATATTCTTGTAAATCCTAAAAAATACCGCGTTCTTACAGGCGACCGTCCTACAGGAAGACTCCATATCGGACATTATTTTGGTTCATTAAAAAACCGTGTGCGCCTTTCTAAACTTGGTGTTCCGACAATGATTCTGATTGCCGACTACCAGGTTTTAACGGATCATGATGCTTTTGATAAAATAAGCGAAAATACAAAACAGCTTGTAATTGACTATCTTGCTGCCGGAATTGAACCGGGAGAAGATGTCTGCATTTATCCTCATAGCCATGTTCCTGAGGCAAACCAGCTTATGGTTCCTTTTTTAACTCTTGTTTCCAGTGCTGAACTTGACCGCAACCCGACTGTAAAAGACGAAATTGCAAAATCCGGAATGAAGTCTGTAAATGCAGGAATGCTTACTTATCCTGTGCATCAGGCTGTGGACATTCTTTTTTGTAAGGGAAATGTTGTTCCTGTCGGAAAAGACCAGCTTCCTCATCTTGAAGTTGCGAGATTGATTGCAAAGAGATTTAATAAAAAATTCTGTCCGGAAAATCCTATTTTCCCTGAGCCGCATGCGCTTCTTTCTAAAACTCCGATGATTAAAGGTCTGGACGGTTCTGCAAAAATGTCAAAGTCTCTCGGAAATACAATTATGCTTTGTGCTACCGAAGATGAAACTGCAAAACTTATAAAAAAGGCAAAAACTGACCAGGAACGTCATATTTCTTATGACCCTGTAAACCGTCCTGAAGTTGCAAACCTTTTGCAGATAATTTCGCTTTGTACGGGCGAAGAACCGGAAAAAGTTGCAGAAAGCATTGGAGACGGTGGCGGCGGAATGCTTAAGAATAAACTTACAGAAGCCTTAAACGAAGAACTCCGCCCATTGCGCACAAAACGTGCTGAACTTGAAAGCAATATGGATTATATCCGCTCTGTCCTTAACGACGGTATTGGTAAGGCTCGGGAAATTGCCAGCGAAACTTTAAAAGAAGTCCGCACGGCAATGAACATGGATATTTAGAAAATGCCGGCAATAAATAAGGTTGAGGGCGAAAAAATTGAAATTCATGGCGCCCGTGTTCACAATTTAAAAAATATCAGCCTGGAGATTCCCCGCAATAAGCTTGTTGTAATTTCGGGGCTGAGCGGTTCAGGAAAGTCTTCACTTGCTTTTGATACTCTTTTTGCGGAAGGTCAGCGGCGCTATATGGAGTCGCTTTCTTCGTATGCAAGACAGTTTTTAGGAAGCATGGACAAACCTGACGTTGATCAGATTGACGGTTTGTCGCCTGCCATTTCGATTGAGCAGAAAACGACTCACAACAATCCGCGTTCTACTGTTGGAACGGTTACGGAGATTTATGATTATTACCGCCTTCTTTTTGCACGAATCGGTCATGCGCATTGCCCTGTTTGTGGGCGGGAAATAAAAGAGCAGTCGGACGACCAGATTATAAATTCAATTATGGACTGGGGCGAAGGAACGAGAATTACGCTTTTGGCTCCAGTTATTCACGGAAAAAAAGGTGAACACCAGAAAATAATTGAAGATGCAAAGGCTTCGGGCTTTGTGCGTGCTAGAATTGACGGCCTTATGGTTGAACTTGATGATGCAATCAAGCTCGATAAACAGAAAAAACACACTATTGAAATTGTCGTTGACCGAATTGCTATTAAGGCAGACGGAAGAAAAAGACTTGCAGAGTCTGTTGAAACTGCCTTGAACAGTTCAAACGGCGTTCTTATTGTTTTAAAAAGAATTAACGATGAAAGTGAAAAAGGCTGGCACGAAGAAGAAGTTTTCTTTTCTCAAAAAAATGCCTGTCCTGACTGCGGAATTTCGATTCCGGAATTGCAGCCACGGCTGTTTTCTTTTAACAATCCTTTTGGAGCCTGTCCGGAATGTACCGGCATTGGCGAAAAAATGGAATGGGATTCTAAAAAAATCCTGCCGGATACTTCAAAAAGTTTTAACGAAGGAGTCCTTCCGTTTTTTAATCCTTCGAGTGAATGGAACCAGGCAATGTTTACGGCTCTTGCTCAGGCAAACGGCTGGACTTTAGACACTCCGTTTAATGAATTAACTTCTGAGCAGTTTGAAACTTTGTGGAATGGAGATCTTACCCAAAATATTCACTGGATTTATAAAAAGCAGAGTGGTGAAGGTTTTTCTGAATACAACAGACCGTGGCCTGGAGTTATTGCAGAAATGAAACGCCGCCACAACGAAGCCTGGAGCGAAGCTCAGCGTGTAAAAATTGAAGAAAATTACATGTCTGTTTCTGAGTGTTCGTCGTGCCATGGAAAGCGTCTTAGAAAAGAAGCTCTTGGCGTTACTGTAGGCTCTAAAAACATTATTGATTTGTGTGAACTGAGCGTTGCCGAAAGCCTTGATTATTTTTCTAAACTTGAATTGACAGAGACAGAAACTAAAATTGCTGCCCAGCTTTTAAAAGAAATAAACGCCCGTCTTAATTTTTTAAAGAATGTCGGGCTTGATTATCTTACGCTTAACCGTTCTGCCGGAACCTTGTCTGGCGGAGAAGCTCAGCGCATTCGACTGGCAACTCAGATTGGCTCAGGGCTTACAGGCGTTATGTATATTCTTGATGAGCCGAGTATCGGTTTGCATCAGCGGGACAACCAGCGTCTTATTGATACTCTTACATATCTGCGTGATTTAAAAAATACAGTAATCGTAGTTGAACACGACGAGCAGACTTTGCGGACGGCTGACTGGGTTGTTGATATTGGGCCTGGAGCAGGCGTGCATGGCGGAAACGTTGTTGCAAGCGGAACTCCACAGCAGGTTATGAGTGTAAAAGAAAGTGTTACGGGGCAGTATCTTGCCGGAAATCTTTTTATGCCGATTCCACAAAAACGACGCATCGGAAACGGAAAAATAATTTCGATCCGTGGAGCGTGTGAACATAACCTAAAAAATGTAAATGTTGATATTCCTCTTGGAACTTTTACCTGTATTACAGGGGTGAGCGGTTCTGGAAAATCCACCTTGCTGAGCGATATTTTCTTTCCTGTAGTTTCGAATAAACTGATGAAAACTTCTTACAAGGCTGGTGCATACGATTCTATTACAGGAATTGAAAATATAGACAAGGTTATCAATATTGACCAGAGCCCGATTGGACGCACTCCGCGTTCTAATCCTGTCACCTATGTTGGTGTTTTTGACGCAATCCGAGAACTGTTCAGCACTTTGCCGGATTCAAAAGCGAAGGGCTATACTCCAGGGCGTTTTAGCTTTAATGTAAAAGGCGGTCGCTGTGAAAAATGTCAGGGAGCAGGAACTCTTACGATTGAAATGAATTTTTTGCCTGATGTTTTTATTCAATGTGATGTTTGCCATGGGCAGCGTTTTAATCAGGAAACTCTCGATGTGCGCTACAAAGGAAAAAATATTTCTGATGTCTTGAATATGACAATTGAAGAAGCGGCAGACTTTTTTAATTCAATTCCGCATATTTCAAGAAAGCTTGAAACCCTGAAAAATGTCGGGCTTGGTTATATTCAACTTGGACAGAGCGCATTGACACTTTCCGGTGGTGAAGCTCAGCGGGTAAAACTTGCAACTGAACTTTCAAGACCTTCAACCGGAAAAACTTTGTATATTCTTGATGAGCCTACGACGGGATTGCATTTTGCAGACGTAAAGGTTTTGATGGAAGTAATCCAGAAGTTGGTTGATAAGGGGAATTCTGTCGTAATGATTGAACACAATCTCGACGTAATTGCACAGGCAGACTGGATTATTGATTTAGGACCTGAAGGTGGAACTCGTGGCGGACAGATTGTTGACACGGGAACTCCGGAGCACATTGTTGCAAACTATGAAAAAAGCGGAAGCTGGACAGGAAAGTACGTAAGGGAGACACTTAACGCAAAAAAAAATGTTTAGAAAACTGCTTGCTTTAACAGTATTGTTTTTCTCATTTTCGTTGTTTTCTTTGGCGTATGCCGATGACAATAATGTTGTTTCTGTTGTGTCTATTGAATCTGCCGAAAGGTCTGAATACAAAAAAGATGTTGTTTCTGGCGGAGACTGCATTATTTTAACTGGAAGTGTTGTAATTTCTGTTTCGCGCGGAAACGACAAGACTACGATTTCTGCGGACAGGGTAAATTATAACAGGGCTTCTGAAATGCTTTATGCAGAAGGAAACGTTACACTTGAACAAAGTGGCTCTTCTTCCGGCGGAGAAAAAATTACTGCAAGCAGCCTGCTTTTTAATACTTCTAGCTTTGAAGGAATTTTTGACAACGGCAGGGCGGTTCAAACTTCTTCTGATGCAATCAACCTTCCTTCTGGTTCAACTTTGATTGTTGCAAGTGATATTTTTGGAAGAGACTCAAGCGGTACGATTGCCTTTAAAAATGGTGAACTTACATTTTGCGATGACGAAAATCCTCACTGGAAAATCCGTGCAAAGAGAATATGGCTTTTGCCAGGCGGAGAATTTGCGTTTTTAGGTGCCCTGCTTTATGTTGGCAAAGTTCCTTTGGTTTATCTTCCTGCTTTTTATTATCCAAAGGATGAACTTATTTTTAATCCGGCAATGGGGTATAAATTCCGCGAAGGATATTTTATAAATACGACAACTTACCTTTTTGGCAGAAAACCTGCAGACGCAGTCTCTACAAGTGATTTGACGTCTTCTAGTTCAAGTTCTGATTCCAGCGAAAAATTAAATCCTTTCAGTTTTATGAAAACCGGTTCAATGAAAGACCAGGTGCGCGAAGGAATTGTCTTGCACAACCTGGACTCAGACTTTAAGGGCGACACAACCAATCATGTAAAGGTAATGGCAGACTATTATGCAAATCTTGGGGCAATGGTCGGAACTGATGTTGTACTAAAGCCAGAAAAATACCTTTCTGAGTTTAAATTCAATACGGAATTAGGTTTTAGTAATACTGTTTTTAAGAATAACAGCGTCTATACTGCATATAATTCTGAAGGAGATAAGGTTACTGATTATTCAACCTTTATGGGAAAATCTTTACCTTTCCGCTACCAAGCAAACTTAAAACTTGCAATTACTTCACCTTTTAATTTAAGCCTTTCCATGCCACTTTATTCGGATCCGTATTTTGACTATGACTTTAATAACCGTGCAGAAACAATGGACTGGATTGACTTTCTTATTTCCGGCATTGACTCAAGCGATGACGACGACGTAACTACAATTTCTTCGTATACGTGGAATTTAAACGGTTCTTATACTGTAAAACTGCCTGAAATTGTAAAGCCTTATATTTCTTCTCTTTCGCTTTCGAGCTTTAAGTCTTCGATTGTTTTTTCTTCAAGGGAAAATAGTGCGCGGACTTCGCGAGATGAATATGCTGCTGACTCTTCCTGGGGAAGTTATACTCCAGAGCGTTATTTTTACTATCCGAGCCAGATTACGCCTTTGGGCGTAAGTGCAAAGATTGCCGGCACGATTTTTGAATATCCGCGGACTTCAACTTCTGCAAAAAAACAGACGACAACTCTTTCACTTTTGCCACCGCCTTCTCTTACAGAAGAAACTGACACAGATAAGAAAGAAAGCGAAGAAGATGTGGAAGAAAAGGAAGAAGAAAAAATTCTTTTTGATGAATCAGTTCTTCCTCAGATAGCAACAAGTTCTGCAAATGTTAAAAACTTAAACGGAATTACATATAAACTCGGTTATACAATTTCGCCGGAATTTACTTCGCAGATTTCTTATTCTTCTACAAACCTTACAAAGCCGGAAGATTTTGACTGGTCTACGGTTCAGTCCACGTATTTTCAGGTAAAGTCGCCGACAACGCTTACGAGCAATTTAGGCTATAAGGACAGTTTTTTGTCTTTGTCGGACACTTTTACATTTAATCCTGTTTTTCAAAGGCATCCGTACTTAAACGACGACACCTCAAACGGCGGTTATTCTGAATCTTCAATGAATTCGATTAAAAAAGCCGACTACAATGCACGCAAACTTGATTTGACCGACACAAATGCGCTTTCGTTTAAGCCTTTTTACTATACTGAACATTTTTCAAATACGGCGATTACCTGGAACACCACGGTAAAAATGATTCAGACAAAGTACATTAGCGATGATGTAAATAACCCGGAGTGGGAATATCTTACAATGGATTTAACCGACGAAGACTGCGTAACAACCCACAATCTTAATATGGTTTTAGCAGCTGACGAAGGTGATTTTTCTCAAAAACTGTCTTTAACGACGACTCTTCCGCCTCAGGTTGACTCTTACAGCGGAACTCTTTCGCTTACTTTTCCGTATACGACTTTTTCTGTCGGAACTGGCTTAAAACAGAAAAGTTCGACTGACGACACCTGGGTAAAAAGCAATATTTCGCAAACGCTTGCCGTAAAACTTTTTAACAGTAAACTTACAATGTCTCAGTCCTATGTTTACAACTGGGAAGACGAAGAACACGATTCCTTTAAGTATTCGTTGAGTGGTTACGGGGCTCAGCTTGCTTATACGATGAGCTACAGCACAAACTATACTTTTAAAAAAGATAAAGAAACAAAAATTGCTACCGGTTGGGAAACTTCGAGCGACAAATCGTTCCATCCTTATTCTTTGAGTTTTGCCTATACAACTCCTTCTAAAACTTTTAAACGCTGGACAGACAGAATTTCGTGGACGCCGTCTCTTTCTACAAGCCTTGTTTACGATTTTTTACGTCCGACGAGCAGTTATTTTGTATTTATTCCAAAGCTTACATTTAAGGTTAACAACTTTCTTAACCTTTCGTTTTCTTCAGAAAGCCGCAACAGCGTAATGTACAGATATTTTTGTACTGCAGATAAATATGAGTATTATTACAACTCAACCGGAGAACGCAATATTTTTAAGGATTTGCTTGATTCTTTTATGTTCTCTGATGAGTCAAAGCGAAAGGCAAGCGGATTTAAGTTAAAATCTCTTGTAATGTCTGCTACTCATGAACTTGACGACTGGGATTTGAACTGTTCGCTCAAACTTTCTCCGCGTTATGTTTCCAGTACAAATTCTTATGATTTTAGTCCTTATTTTTCTTTGAGCGTAAGCTGGAGGCCAATGTCTGGAATGAAGACTGAAATCTTAGATGAATACGGTTCGTGGAGTTTGAATTAAACGCCTTAGCGATGGGAGCCCCGAAGTTGCTGCGCTTTTGCGCAGCAATGGAGCGTAAGCGTAAGGGCGGACAGCGCGACGGTGCGAAAGCACCGGAAGGCCCAAAATAAAAGAAAAGGTGACTGACGAAAAAAGTGGAAAATGAATTGACTATAGTTTTGCAGGATCCAGAAATTCTGACCTTGGTTTGCGGAACAAATGACAGTAATTTAAAATTAATTGAAAACGCGCTTGGTGTTCCTGTTTTTACGCGTGGAAATGAACTTACTCTGTGCGACGAAAGGGAAGAAGTTCAGCAGAAATTTAAATTTATAATTGACCGGCTTATCGATGAACTGGCAGAAAATAATACATCTTTTAGTAATGGAAAAGAACTTATTGAATCGATTTTAAATACTGGCGTTGAAAGTTTTGACTCTCAGGCTTTTTCGATTTCGATTCCAGGAAGTGCGCGTAAGGTTTATCCAAAGACACAAAATCAGGCACGCCTTATTAAGGAATTTAGAAAAAATAATCTTGTATTTGCTACAGGGCCTGCCGGAAGTGGAAAGACTTTTTTGGCAATTGCAGAAAGTTTGAGGTTGCTTTTGAGTCATAAAATAAATTCAATTGTGCTTGTGCGCCCGATTGTAGAAGCTGGAGAAAGCCTTGGATTTTTGCCGGGAGACTTGCAGGATAAAATAAATCCATATTTAAGGCCTTTGTATGATTCAATGAATGCATGTATTTCTAGCGAAGTAGTGAAGAAAATGCAGGAAAATGGTATAATAGAAGTTGCACCGCTTGCTTACATGAGGGGACGGACGCTAAATAATGCGGCTGTAATTCTTGACGAGGCTCAGAATACGACCTGTGAGCAGATGAAAATGTTTTTGACGAGAATGGGAGAAAATTCAAAATTTTTTATTACGGGAGATGTAAGTCAGATAGATCTTCCAAAGAAAATTCCTTCTGGACTTGTTCAGGCACTAAATATTTTAAAAGGTATTGGAGAGATTAGTATTGTGGAACTTGACAGCGCAGATGTTGTAAGGTCTTCACTTGTAAAAAAAATTGTACAGGCTTATGAGAATTGCAAAGATGAATAATGCAAAAATTTCTTTTTCGGCAGATATGATTCAAACTGCTGCACAATATGTTAAAAAAAACTGGGCACTCCTGCTCGTTTTTATACTGACCTTTGTTGTTACTTCTGGAATCGTTTATTTTGATGCAAGTACACAACAGACAATTGCTTCTTTTTCGATTGATGAATATGAACCGGGAATGATTGCCGACAAGACGATTATTGCAAATAAAAGCATGTCGGCAGATGAACAGTTTCCGATTGCAATTGAAGAAGGCGAAAAAGTAATCCGCAAAGGTTTTGCCATTGCCGACGAAGATTATTTAAAGCTTAGAAAAATGGCTTCGTCTCCGTCGTATATCGATTACAGGGTTTTTGCAGACCATCTTTTGTTTTTAATGCTGGTTTCGGCTCTGGCTTTTCTTCTTTTTTCGCCTGTTTTTTTGGGGCACAAGGCGCAGCTAAAGGAAATGATTTTAACGGCTCTGCTTTTTGTTATTGTCTTTGCCCTGGCTTCTTTTGGCGATAAGGCTCCGCTTTTTCAGGGCGTGTACAAAATTACGGTTATAATTCCGTCTGCCTTGTGTGTTGCCCTTGTTACAATTCTTTTTGGTCAGCTTTTTGCACTTTATTTTGCCTTTATAATTTCGTTTGGAGTTTTGTGTGCCTGCGGTTTTGAATTGATTCCGTTTTTGTATACACTGGCATCTTCTTTAACTCTTGTAAGAATTTTACGCAATATAGAAAGTCGCATAGATATGATTTTTTCTTCTATCAGTGTGGCTGTAATGAACATAATTTATATTTGTGTCTTAAAGGTTATGTTTAACGATAATTTTGAAGACGCACTTTTTGTTCTTTCGGGAGTTGCCTTTAACGGTTTTATTTCCGGAATTTTAGCACTTGGACTTTTAACTCCGCTTGAAATTTTAATGAATACAGCTTCCGTATTCCGTCTTATGGATTTAAGCGATCAGAATTCTCCTGTTTTAAGAAAACTTTTACTTACCGCCAGTGGAACTTATCAGCACAGCATTATGGTAAGCCAGCTTGCCGAAAGTGCCTGCAAGGAAATCGGAGCAAATTCTCTTTTAGCTCGGGTTGCTGCCCTTTATCATGACATTGGCAAAATGGAACATCCTGAATATTTTACAGAAAACAACATTGACAGCGAAAATAAACACACTGATTTAAATCCGTCTTTGTCGGTTTCTATTATAAAAAGCCATTTGCGCATAAGCGTAGAAAAGGCTCGGGCAATGCATTTGCCGGACAGTGTTGTAAATATAATTAGCGAACATCACGGAAATTCTGTAATTGCATATTTTTATAACAAGGCAAAAGAAAAAGATTCTTCTGTAAGCGAAGCGGACTTCCGTTATGACGGAAAGCTTCCTTCAACAAAAGAAAGTGCAGTTGTAATGCTCGCAGACGTTTGCGAGGCTGCATGTAAATCGCTGGAAAAGCCTACTGCGCAGAGACTTGAAAAATTTATTCAGACGCTGATTGATTCAAAAATTGCAGCTAATCAGCTGGATGACTGTGCCTTAACTTATGGCGAAATGACAAAAATAAAAGATACTTTTGTTTCAATTCTCGCAGCCTACTATCACGGAAGAATAAAATATCAGAATCAGGATTCAATTACTTCAGAAAATTCAAATTCTGAAAAAAAGACAGAAGGTGAAAAAAATGAATAGAATTTTAGTTTCAATGCAGGACGGAGTAAAAGAGCCGGAATGGTTTTCTAAAATTGAAGGCTATGAGAGCGAAGTTTTAAAGAGACTTGGTTTTGACGGACAGGAAATTTCAATTTTGTTCTGCAATGACAGCTTTATTCAGGAATTGAACAAAAATTACCGCGACATTGACAGTCCTACAGATATTCTTTCTTTTGAAAACGGCGAAGAATACACTGACGAAGACGGCTCTAAATGGCTGAGTGCGGGCGACATGATAATTTCGCTTGATACGCTTCCAAAAAATGCAGAATATTTTAATGTAAGCGAAAATGAAGAATTAAAAAGACTTTTAATTCACGGAACCTTGCACTTAAATGGCATGGACCACGGAGATGAACATGTAGAAAAAGGCGTTGAAGCAGAATGTGAAATGCTTAAAAAGCAGGAGGAATTATTAAAAACTTTTGCAGATTTTGCTTTGATTTAAGTTGAATCTGGACATTTTATTATTTGTCCATATTTTGAATTTTTTATAAATAAACAAATGTCGAATAGCCGTAACTAGTATTGGGGCATAAAAACAGTTTTTAGCGGATTTTGTTTAAAATCCGGATTTTTATAAATATAAGGAAAACTATGAGTATTTTTAAATTTTCTAAGAAAAAGGATGATGAAGGTCACAGTATGAGCCCGCAGAAGGGCGATGGAAAAGTGTCGTCTGAGCGGGCAGATTCTCAGGATAATTTAAGTTTAATTGAAGAAAAAAAAGACATGATCAAAGGAATCGAAGATTTGTCTGAAACTTCCGTAAAAGAAGTTATGATTCCCCGCATTGATGTTGATTTTATTTCAATCGATACTCCGGAAGAAGAACTTCTTGCAAAAATTGCAGAAAGCGGACATTCTCGTTTTCCAGTTTATTCAGAATCAATCGACAACGTTCTTGGAATTCTCTACGTAAAAGATTTGCTTGCAATAATTTCTAAAAAACAGGAAATAGATTTAGAAAAACTTTTAAGAAAAGCATATTTTGTTCCTGAATCAAAAAAAATCGACGGACTTTTGCGCGAATTTAAACGCCGTCATCTTCATATTGCAATCGCTGTAGACGAATATGGCGGAGTAAGTGGCGTTGTCTGCATGGAAGACATTATTGAAGAAATCGTCGGAGACATTCAGGATGAATTTGATGATGAAAGAGAAGATATTCTTTCAATCGGAAACCAGATCTGGCTTTGTGACGCAAGAGTGAACCTTGATGATTTGAACGAAAATATCAATTCAAACTTTCCGACAGAAGATTTTGATACTCTTGGTGGATTTGTTCTTGATTTGTTCGGAAGAATTCCCGTTAAATACGAAAAAATTACCTGGGGAAACTTTGAATTCATCGTTCAGGATATGGAAGGCCACCGCGTAAACTTAATAAAGGTAATAAAAAAAGCAGAAACTGAAGAAAACAAAGAATAAGGGTGTTTTTAGGTGGGAAAAATGAAAAAAATCATTTTGCAGGCATTTGTTTTTCTGGAAGTTGTCTGCCTTTTTGCGCAATCTTCTTCTCAGGCTCTGCTCCATTTTAATAGGGGCAGGGATTTTCAAAATGAACAGGACTGGTATTCTGCAAATGAAGAATTTCAGCAGGCCCTGCACGAAAATCCTTCTTATGGAGAAGCCTGGTTTGAACTTGCAAAATCAACTTATGAGTTGAATGATTTTGAACTTTCTCTTTCTTACCTGGAAAATGCCCAAAAATATCTGCGCGACAGAACCGATGTTTTAAATTTAAAAGGAATGTGCCTTATTTCTTTGCATCGTCTCGAAGAAGCGCGCGGGATTTTTTCAAAAATCCTGGTTGACTATCCTAACAATGTCGAAGCGCGTTTTGGACTTGCAGAAATTGAACTTTATAACGGAAGTTATGACCGTGCAGAAAATTTTTATCTTGATGCACTAAAAATGCAGGGCTCAAACCGAAAAGCCCTTCTTTCGCTTGCCGTTCTTGCTGCAGAAAACGGTAAATATGATTTGTCGCAAAATTATATTGAACAGGCACTAAAATACCACTCAAGCGAAGCCGAAGTTCATTATCTTGCAGCGCTTTTAAAGGCAAAACAGGGCGATTTTAAAGAAGCACAAAGACGAGTAAGGGCAGCACTTCAATTAAAGCCAGATTTTTCTGACGGATATGTTTTGCTTGCTTCAATCCTGTATGAACAAAAAAATTATGATGATGTAATTGACATCTGCGATTTTTTAATCAGCAAAGACCGCAATAATTTAAGTGCCTGGTATTTAAAAGGTCTTAGCCAAAAAGCGTTGAATCAGAATGAACAGGCAATTGAAAACTGGAGTGTTGCCCTTGGAATCGATCCAACAGACGAAATTTTAAGGAGTTCACTTGAACTTCTTGTAGACAAAACTTTTTCTTTTGAAGATGAACGGCGTTCTGCTTTTGCTCAGTTTCATGTTTTAAAGGCGAGAGAATATTCTAAAATTTTTCAGGGTGAACAGTCGCGTTATGAATATCAACGTGCTCTAAAAATCGATCCTTCAAATTACGAAGCAAGAAGTGAATTTGCCCAGGAAATCTACAAGGCCGGATTGAACGAACTTTATTTAAATCAACTGAGTTTTATAAAAGAAAACGCAAAAATTGATATAGACAGTTTTACAGAAGAGCAAAAATATTTATATACAAAAACTAACGATACAATTGATGCTTTAAATTCACTTATGAAATATTCTCTTGCTGCAAAGTGGAACGTTGAACCGTTTTATCTTGAAAAAAGCCGCTGGAATCTTGGAATTTATTATAAAAAATCAAATGTACAGCTTTTGCATCCTGCCTCAGAAGAAATTGCTGCAGAAATGGCAAAAGAATGTTTTAACGGAATTGCAATTACAACTGTAAATGTCGAAAAAACTCCAGTTGAAAATTTTGCACAGACTTTCTCTCTGGCCAGAAAAAATTCTCAGGATTATTTTATCCTGCTTGATTATGAAGAATCTGAACGCGAAGTAACTTTGGAGGCAAGTGTTTATAACGGCAGAAACGGAACAAAGGTGACAGATTTTTCCTTTTTTAGGACAGGAAACGATCGCTTTAATTCTGTTTTAAGGTCATTCCGTCGTGCCATTCTTAATATACTTCCTGCACGCGGAAAAATTATTGCAAGAAATGGAAGCGAAATCTTAATTGACATGGGAAGAACTGAGGGCATCGAAAAAGGAACTGTTCTTGATGTCGTTAAAAAAGGAAATATTCGTACTGCAGATTTAGGAAGTGGCGTTAATTTTGATGAAAAATTTTCACTCGGACAGATTGTAATTGATAATGTTGGCGAAGAAATTTCTGAAGGAACTTTAACCCAGAAAAGTTTTTACGACAGAGTAAACATTGGAGACGAAGTCCTTGTAAAAAATACAGTTTCCGACACGGCGGTTGTTGCTGACACAAATCCAGCTGCAAATCAAAACGGACAGGCTCTTACCAGGACAGAAAAATTAAACGCCCAGGAACTCGGACTTATAAAAACACCAGTGTTTATGGATTTAATCAGAAAAATCTATTAAGTCTTTACTTTGCAGTACCTGGAATCTGGTAAAAATCTAAGGTTGAATTAATCCATTTTTTGCAAAGTAAAGGATAATCGTTTTCTACAAATAAAAACATTGTAAGGGCACTTCTGTAATTGCCTAAAAAGTATTGAGATTCTGCAAGATAGAATGCTGCCCGGTTTGTTGTCTGTTCGCTCCGGTTTACGCTTAAAAACTTTTGCAGGGCAGAGGCACTTTCTTTGTAATTTTTTTTGACAAAATAGTTTTTTAGAATTTCAAAAAGATAGTAGTCGTCTCCGCCAGACGGAGAAACTAAGTCTTCGTCAAAATAATACGGAAGAAGTTTTTCTTTTTTTAGTTTTTCGCCTTCTGCAAGTTTTTTTCCAGCTTCAATTACTTCTGGTTTTAAGTTGTTCGGCTTTTTTTCAAAATTTTCAACTAAATCAATATATGGCAACGGAAATTCTCGGATTATTCCTTCGTTGTAAATTTTAGGCGTTTCGGCTTCAATCTGTTCCTGGGATTTTTCTTCAATTTGTTCAGGCCTTTCAACCTTTACGCCTTTTACCGTCGTGTTTATTGAAGGAAGAATTATTTTGTAGACAGAACCGTCATTCAATTTTGCAAGAACAGCGTAATAATATTCTCTAAAACTTGTTACGGTGTCGATATATTGACAGCTTTTTGGCGGAAGTCTTGCAATTAAAACTGCTTTTTCTAACGTCTGGGCAGAAATTGGAAGTGTGCTCTTATAAACAAGAATTGAATCAACAGTTGAATTTTCAGTAACGGCAGACGACTTTGCAGTTGAAGAGGCTGCAGATGTGGCAGAAGTGGAGTAAAAAGTTTTTGGGATTTTCCAGGTGATTTTAATTTTGTTTGTTGAAACTGCCGTCGCGCTGATCATATCTACGACAGGACGAGACTTTGCCTGACTAAAATTGAGCGAAAGACAGATTGTAAAAAAAAGTGATGTAAAAAGTAATTTCTTAAAATTCATACAATTAGGAAAACAGTCTAGCATTTTTTTTTGTTTTTTGCACGAAGTAATGCAGATATTTGACAATGAAAATTATTTTGAATATTCTTTAAAATGAAAAATAAGATTTTATGCTGGAGACTAGGCTATGCTTGAAGAATTAAAAGAACCAATTGACACCTTAAAAAAAGATATTGACGGTGTCTGGGGGCGTCTTTGACCACGCTGCAATCGATAAAAAAATAAAAGAAACTGAAGAACTAACTGCTTCCCCGGATTTTTGGAATGATTCTGAAAATGCTCAGAAAGTTGTAAACCAATTAAAATATTTAAAAGGAAGGGTTGAGCCGTGGAGAGAACTTATTGCTCAGGCAGAAGATTTAGAAACCCTTTATGAACTCGGCATTGAAGGCGAGGATCAGAGCGTAGAAGAAGAATTAAAGCCTTTGCTCGAAAAGGCCCAGAAAAAATTTGAAGAACTTTCGATTTTAAATCTTCTTTCTGGAGAAGTTGACAAAAACGGCTGCTTTTTAACGATTCATTCTGGGGCAGGCGGAACAGAAGCCTGCGACTGGGCTTATATGCTTAGCCGTATGTACATTCGCTGGGCAGAACGCCACGGCTTTAAAATGGAAACTGTTGACCTGCAGGAAGATGAAGGCGGAATAAAATCGACGACAATTCAGATTACCGGCGACTATGTTTACGGAAAATTAAAGGGTGAAGCCGGAGTTCATCGACTTATCCGTATTTCGCCGTTTGATGCAAATGCCAGACGACATACATCGTTTAGTTCTGTCTTTATCTTTCCGATTCTCGATGACACAATTAAGGTTGATATTAGACCGGAAGATTTAAGGGTTGACACTTACAGATCCGGCGGAAAGGGCGGACAGCATGTAAATAAAACAGATTCTGCCGTTCGTTTTACCCACCTTCCGACAGGAATTGTAGTTACCTGTGATTCTGAACGTTCCCAGCTGATGAACCGCGCTACTGCGATGAGCATTTTAAAGGCAAAACTTTATCAGTATTACAAGGAACAAAAAGAAAAGGAAAACGCAAAGTTTGGTGCAGAAAAAAAAGACATTTCCTGGGGAAATCAAATCCGCACCTATGTTTTTCAGCCGTATACGATGGTAAAAGATCACCGCACAAAGTACGAATGTGGAAATATTCAATCTGTAATGGACGGAGATATAGATCAGTTTATAGACGCTTATCTTCAGGCTCAGTGGAAAGGTCTTCCTTCTGGTTCTGATGACAGCGATGAAGAAATGTAAGCTTGTAAAAGTAATAAAGAGTGAACGTTTTACGCCGTTTTTTTAGGAATTCAATTTTTGTTCTCTTTTTTTTCAGCCTGAGTTTTGCCGGGGCTGATTCGTGGACGCTTGCTGCTCAGAAATTCAATTTTTCGCAAAAGGGAATTGACTCTGCCTCTGCTGTAAAAATTTCTACAGTTTTGCCAAAATTGATTCTTGAACAGATTGCCCAAAAAGGAATTAGAACCGTTTCGTTTCAGGAACAGCTTGACCGTGAACTTTATACACTTCAAACAGAACGGCTTTCTTTAATCCTGCAACTTTCTAAAGAACGAAAAACAAGAGACGCACTTGTGCTTTCAAAAGATAAACCTGGTGAATTAAAAAAGACCTTAAAAGAACAGGAAAAAAAAATTCAGGAAATAGAAAGCAAGATTGATGAAAATTTAAAAACCGTAGAATCAACAATCGAAAAATACGAAAAACAAATTCAACTAGAAAACAAAAATCCTGATAACGAAAGACGTGGCGGACATTTTGCTTTTGGTGAACTTCCGTTTAAGATTTTTGGCGCAGAAGAAGAAAGAATAGAAAAACAGACAGAAAATATTGAACTTTACAAAAGCGACAATACTAAACTTTTTGAACCATCTGCAACAGCAGCCGAAGGCGGAATAGAAAGTTATGCTTTTGCAAAAGAAGTTATTGCTGCAAAGGTAAACGGTCTTATAACAGGCGAAATTACTTTTTATGGTGAATATGTTTCTGTTACGACAAAGCTTTATGTTTTTCCAGGCGCAAAGTGCACGGCAACAGTTACGGAAGTTGGAAATTCAAATGATTTAATTGCAATTGCCCAGAACATTGCCCGAAGCCTTACTCCGGGAATTGCAAATTCAATTCCTGTAAAAATAAAGGTTGAAATTGAACCTAAAGAAGCCAGAAAAACAGCAATTGTGAGTGTTGACGGAGTAATTGTTCCTTCGGACGAAGAAATTGTCGTAAATGCCGGCGTTCATTCACTTTCTGTTTCGGCTCAGGGGTTTGAAAAACAGACGATAAATTATTCTTTTTCCGGGGAGGAACTTTTTACAGTTCAAACTACGCTTTTACCGCTTGTTCTTGGTTCTCTCGACATTCGATTAAAAAAAATGTCGAACGGTGTATTTTATTTTAATGCTCTTGATTCTAATTCTGTTGACGAACAAAACGAATACGCAAATGCAAAGGTAAACGGAAAATCAATTTTAAGTATTTATAAAAATCAAGATGACGCAAGTGCTTTTGTTTATATTCCGTATAAACTAGCTCAGGACGGTCAAAAACTTGTTGTAAATGCAAAACCTTATGACAGGGCACAAAATATAGACAAAAGACGAAAAGGGCTTTACCGCGCTTATTCTGTTTTAATATGTTCTTTAATTCCAACTTTTTATACTGTCGGAAACTTTACATCTCTTAATAATTCCTATGCTTCTGGTGGGGCAAGTTATGCAGAAGTGTCTAAGTGGCAGCAATATTCGTATTATACGGTTGGTATTTCCTGTGCTGCTGGAGCCTGGAGCGTATTTGAACTGATCCGCTATTTAAAAGCTGCAAATGAAGTTCTCCCAGCAAATGCAAAAGTTCAAAAAAAATAAAAAAAATGTTAGTATAAAGGCGATTTTTACTAGAAAGGAAACAAAGATGGCAAAAATTGGATTTGCTCAAAAATTAAAGAATCTTTTTTTATCAAATAAAATTGACGAAACTTTTTTTGAAGAACTTACGGATCTTCTTGTTGAAGGCGACATTGGTGCAAAGCTCGCTTTTGAACTTACAGAAAAACTTGAATCTTACTGCAGAAAAAATAAAATTTACGAAAAAGACGCTATAATCCTTGAACTTGAAAAAATGCTTAGAGAGTTTGTTTTTAAGGCAGAATTTGAAATTGACGACTCAAAAACAAATATTTTTATGATCCTTGGTGTAAATGGTGTCGGAAAAACAACAACGGCTGCAAAACTTGCAAATTATTTTAAGGCTCAGGGCAAAAAAGTAATTCTTGCGGCGGCAGACACTTTCCGGGCTGCGGCAGAAGAACAGCTTGAACTTCATGGAAAAAATCTAGGAATCCGTGTTGTTTCTCATCAGCATGGAAGCGACCCTTCTGCAGTTGTTTTTGACGCAGCAGACAGTGCCAGAAGTGGCGGTGGAGCTCTTGTTCTTGCTGATACTGCTGGACGACTTCACAACAAAGAAAACCTTGTCCGGGAATTACAGAAAATTGACAGAATTGCAAAACAAAAGGCCGACGAAGGCTGCTGTAAAAAAATCCTGGTTATTGACGGAACTACAGGGCAGAATGCAGTGCGCCAGGCTGAAGTTTTTAATGAAGCAGTCGGAGTTGATGCTCTTGTTATTACAAAATACGATTCAAGTGCAAAGGGTGGCATGGTTTTTGCAATCGGAAATGAATTAAAAATTCCTGTGTGGTTTGTGTGCACTGGTGAAAAATACGAAAACATTATTC
>CAVJSA010000019.1:26537-36974 GCA_963651875.1 Lachnospiraceae bacterium
GCTACAGTCAAACGAAAAAACTGTTGCAAAGGTCGAAAATGTTTCTGAAAATTACTCATTTATTGATTTTCTGCTGGAAATTATAAAATTTACTTTGAACGGAACGAATAAAATCTATATTTCTGAAAATTACGAAAATCTTTCAGAATATGCTTCCGCTCTTTTAACGCGAACTTTCTGGAAAAACTGCAAGCCTTTTTTTTTGTATCAAAGTTTATTTTCTAAAATTGAACTTCAAAAACAATTTTCTGCTACATCGGACGTATCGGACGAATCTGGAGAAGATAGCGGCGAAGAAGCGTTTTCTCTTTTAGAGCTTCTTGATAATCGTGATGACTCTGCCTTACAAGATGGAGAAGCCGAACAGCCAATTTTATCTCGGGTTCATGACGGAAGTTTGAGAAAATTTTCTTTAAATGGCGAAATCTTTACTTTAAACACTAACGGTGACCTTACTTTTCTTACAAATGTTTCTGAAAATCTTATTGTAAGGCGAACTTTTGACAAAAATTTTAATATTATAAAGCGAGAAGATTTTAAAAATTCTCAGACGATTTCTTCAATTGTTTTAATAAAGCAGACTGATTATGAATATTCAGAGGAAAGTGGAAAACTTATAAAAAGCGAACTTGAAAATTTTAGCGATAAAACAAAAACAATAAAAACGTATTTTGAAACTGGCAAGGTTTTTAGTGAACAAAACTTTCATTACGAAGAAGAAATTCAACAAAATAACGATAAAAATACACAAACAAAAGCCACAGACGATAAAGATAAAAATCCGGTAACAGAAGAAAAAAAATATATTCTTGTAAAAGACAGAGAAAAATCTTTTGAATACGACGATGAAGGAAAAATTCAAAAAACAGAGCTTATTCAATATTTTTGTTCAACTGATTCAAAAAGAAAAAAGCAGACTTCTGTAAAACAGGAAGTTACCCGTTATGAAGAAAATGAATATGGAACGAGTGACGAATATTTTGAAGAAAACGGCAAACTTAGAATAAAAACTGTTTATAAAAATTCAACTGATTACACAAAAACTTTTTATTTTGATGAAGGTTTTGTAGTTGTAAATGAATTTGAAAATGGAATAAAAACTTCTGAAACTACTAAAATAAACGGAAGAATCGTGAGGAGACGCACTTTTTGAAAATCAACAGCTTTGTAAAGTCGCTCAAATGGGTGTTTTTTGTTTCAAGACGTTTTAATCTTGTTGCAAGTCGCGGGCGGGAAAAAATAAATTCAATCTTAGCTTCTCTTGGCATCTGTTTTGGCGTTATGACCCTTATAACCGTAATTTCTGTAATGAATGGTTTTCAGATGAGTTATATCGATTCAATTATGGAAGTAAGTTCTTATCATATTCGAGTCAGTGGACTAAAAGAAAATCAGCAGGAATTGTTTGAAAAACAATGTTCAGCTAATCCTGAAATACGCGCGTGTTTTCCATTTATGGAAGCCCAGTCTTTAATGATTGGCCGTAATGCAAAACAGGAGGCCGCTTTAATTCGTGCTGTTCCTGATAATTTAATGCAAATTGATGAAGGATTCAAAAAAGAAGCAAAACTGTGGTCGGGAGACTTTGATTTAACAGAAGATGATTCAATTGTACTCGGATCTGAACTTGCCAGAAGACTTGGAGTGAGAGTTGGAAGCACGGTTGAACTTTTTGCTCTTTCGGGCGGAAATGATGTAAGTTTGATTTCTTCAGATAGAGTTTTTACGGTAAAAGGAATTATTCGCACTGGTTATTCTGATATTAACGCTTCGTACGCTTTTATCCGCTTAGAAGACGGAAAAAAATATCTTGGAAAAAATGCACCGGTTTTGTATGGCTTAAAGCTTTTTAATACTGAAGCAGACTCAAAAGTAATTGAAGCAGAAAAAAAACTATTCCCAGATCTTTCTCTTGAATCCTGGAAAAGCTATAACCGTTCTTTTTTTGGAACTTTGAGAATTGAAAAAAATATGCTTTTATTGCTCGTCCTTATTATTTTTATTGTTGTTGCAATCAATATTTTTAACGGAATGAGGCGAATGGTTTTTGAACGGCGTGAAGAAATTTCGATTTTAACGGCCTTTGGCGCAAAAAAGACAGAAATTCAATCGGTTTTTATTATGCAGGGATTTTTAACAGGCGTAAAAGGAGCTGTTCCCGGTTTAGTGTCTGGACTTTTGCTGAGTATAAAAATGTCTTTAATTTTTGAAGTTATGTCTAAGATTGTGTTCAGCGTTCAGTATTTTTTGCTTGAGCTTTTTTCACCGCAAAACGCTGTTTATTTACGGGAAAACCCAATGTACATGCTTTATGCAAATATTCCCCCGAGGATTTTTGTAAATGAAGTTTTTTTGATTACTGTTTTTGGAATATTTGCTTCGCTGCTTGCAAGCTGGTGTGCGAGCCGTAGCGTGTTAAAACTCACTGTTGCGGAGGTTATGAGAGATGAATAACGTTATTATTGACATACAGGGCCTTGAAAAAACTTATAAAACAGAAAGCGAAACTTTAACGATTTTAAAAAATCTTGATTTACAGATCGAAAAAGGTTCAAAAATTGTTATTGTCGGCGAAAGCGGAAGTGGAAAAAGTACATTCTTAAACATTGTCGGAGGGCTTGATACTGCAACAAGTGGCGTTGTAAAGGCAGGTCCTTACGAAATTACTTCGCTTGATGAAAAGCAGATTTCTCAATACCGTTCAAACTTTTTAGGACTGATTTTTCAGTTTCATTATCTTTTAAAGGATTTTACAGCCCTCGAAAATGTTTTTTTGCCTGCTTACATGGCTGGAATAAAAAAGACAGACGCTATAAAAAAAGCAAGCCAGCTTTTGTGCGATGTAGGTCTTGAAGGTCGTGCAAATCATCTTCCGTCCCAGCTTTCGGGCGGAGAGCGGCAGCGCGTTGCTGTTGCAAGAGCCTTAATAAATGATCCCCAGATAATTCTTGCAGATGAACCGACCGGAAACCTTGATCCGGCAAATGCAAAAATGATTGGAGACCTGCTTTTTTCTATGGCGGACAAATACAATAAAACCCTTGTTCTTGTTACCCACGACATGGAACTGGCTTCTAAGGGAGATAAAATCTATTCAATAAAAGAAGGCACTCTCAATGAAAACTAGTGCATCTGTTTTATATGCCTTTAGAATGCTTTTTCCAAAAACCGGCAAAAAATCCAATGCCAGAAAAAGCCTTACTGGTGCATTTTTATGTATTGCAATCAGCCTTGTTCCGCTTGTAATGGTTCTTACTGTTTCTAATGGAATGATAAAGGGAATGACAAGCCGTTTGATCGGACTTTCAAGTTCGCATTTGTGCGCAATAATTCATCCGGATTTAAAAGAAGCTCAGTCAGCTAAGAATTTAAAAGAACTTTCTCAAAAATATTTAGAAGTTGAAGGTGTTGAAAATGTTTTTCCGGAAATTCAAGCTGTTGGACTTGCTTCTGGAAAAACTTTAAGAACAGGGGCCAATATTCGTGCCGTTGAAAATGATATTTTTCTTAAAAATTCATCTTTTGCAACCTTGTTTGACCTTGTCGAAACTACTGACAATATTACAAAGACACAGCAGATTGTTTTGCAGGACGGAAAAAACGCTGTTATCGGAAAACGGATTGCCGAAATTCTGGGAATTCACGCAGGGGATGAAATTCGCCTTATTACAACGAGAATCCTGCCATCGAATAAAATTGTTCCAAAGGTGACAAAATTCAAGGTTAGTGCAATTGTTTCCAGCGGATACCAGGAACTTGACGCTCTCTGGGTTTTTATTCCACTGGAAACAGGATTTTCAATTCTGCCTTTGCGTGCCAGTCAGATTATTGCCGGAATTGAAACAAAAGATCCTTTTTCTTTTGAACTTGATAAAACTCTTGAGAGAATAGAAAACGTTTCTCCTTCGTTTACGCGGGTTTACAAATGGAACGAAATGAACGCTTCTCAGTACGAAAATTTTTCTTCAACACAAATAATGCTTCTTTTTATAATGCTTTTAATTGTTCTTGTTGCTTCTGTTAATATATCGAGTGCACTTGTAATGCTTGTTATGGAACGCAGAAAAGAAATTGCAATTTTAAAAAGTCTTGGGGCAACGCCACAGGGAATTACTTTTTCTTTTTTAATTGCAGGAATGGTTACCGGTGCCCTCGGAGTTTTTGTGGGAATTCCTGCGGGGCTTTTGTGCGCCGTTAATTTTGAAGTAATTTTAAACTGGATTGAATCCTTTCTTACTTTTGCAATGCACTTTTTTAATATTCTTTCTGGTTCTGCTGCCGCAAATTCAATTGAACAGATTCATATTCTAGATCCGGCATTTTATCTTCAAAAAATTCCTCTTTCGATACCTTTGGGGCAGCTTGTTATAATTGGCTGCGGAACTTTAGTTCTTTCGCTTTTAGTCAGTGCGATTCCTGCAATAAAGGCTGGTTTTGAAAAACCGATTGAAAGTTTAAAAAAAATCTAACTTTGTATAATTTTGTATTCAATTTCGCTATAATAGTCTAGGTTTTATATGATTTGTGATTTGTGTAAACAGCAGGAAGCTTCTGTTTTTATTGAATTAAACGGAAATTCCATAAATAAAAGACTGAATATTTGCCGTGAATGTGCTGCAAAGCTCGGCGTAACTAATGATCCTAAATCGCTGGCTTCAATTTTTAGAGAGTTAGAAGGAACTGCAGATAAACTTTCGGAAGCTGACAGAAAATCCTGCCCGGTTTGTGGAACTCGTTTTGCTGCAATAAAAATGCACTGGCAGGTCGGTTGTCCTGAATGTTATTCAATTTTTAAGCAGGAAATTCAGGCTAATCTTAAAAAAAATGGAGTTAAGGCAAGTTATACAGGTTCAATGCCAAAAAGACTTTCTACATTCCGTTCTGTTTTAACCGACAGAATTGCACTTCAGACAAAGCTTGAAGAATCATTAAAGCGCGAAGATTATGAAAAAGCGGCCGTGTACAGAGATTATTTAAAAGCTCTTGAAAAAACTCCGGTATCAGGAAGTGACGATGAGTGAATCTATAAATATTGACAAAAAAGATTCATCTTGTGGCGAATGGTACAGCCTTGACGGAGCAGATAACGACGTCGTTCTTTCGACAAGAGTTCGCCTTGCAAGAAATTTAGCAGATTTTCCTTTTCCTCAAAAGTTCCGTTCTGATGATTCAATGCGGGTACAGACTCTTGTTTTTGATTCATTTTTAAAAGCTCAAAAAGCAGAGTCGTATCAAACAGTTGCAGTTGCGGGAATAGACCCGTTAAATGCCAGAGTTTTAATTGAACGCGGCCTTATGGAAAAAACAACTCTTTCTTCTCCAGGGGCTGGGCTTGTAATGCGAATAAATGGCAAAAAGGCGAATTCCGGGCTTGTATGTGCCATAAATGACGTTGACCACGTAAGAATCAGTTGCTTTGCGTCCGGACTTGACTTGGAAAATGCATATAAAAACTGTCGGGAAGTTGATGAACTTCTTCAAAAGAATTTACAGTTTGCGGCAAGCTATGATTTTGGCTATTTAACTGCAAATGTAAAAGATTGCGGCAGCGGAATGAAAATAAGTGCCAGAGTTCATTTACCGGCAATGGCATTTTTAGGACAGATAGGCTCTTTTTTTGAGTCAATAGTTCAAAAAGGCGTTGTGGCTGAACCAGCATTTTCTTCCTACATGGAAACTGGGGCAAGTATAGGCGGTTTTTATCAGCTTAGTTCACTTTCGGCCTCTGAAGGCAGTGAACTTGATCAGATTGCAAACTTTACGACTGTTTTAAGGCAGGCTGTTGAAATTGAACGACAGGCAAGAGACTTTGTTTTGCACAACCGCCCTACAGAAATTACTGACCGTATTTTAAAAAGCTATTCGGTTGCAAAATATTCTCTTTTGCTTGATTTAAGGGAAGCTCTGCTTATTATTTCGGACATAAAGCTTGGCCGGGAACTTAATATTATAAGCGGAATTGAAAATTCAGAAATTTCTGCCATGATTTACCGCCTGCAGGAAGCTCATTTAAGGTCTGTAATAAAAAACGGAACTTATGATTTTCCTTTAGACATTGCAGAAAAATCTAAAAAACAGGTTGAACGGTTCAGGGCATTGATAGTTCATGATGCGCTGGAAAATTCAAAATTGTCGACTTTCTGACATCAAAGCTTGTTTTGCGTTTTTTTATAAATTTAAACATTCTTAAAAAAAGGTTTTAGCAGATTATGAATATGAAAAGAATTTCTCCGAGAACTCAAAAAATTATGATTCTTGCCCAGGAAGAAGGAAGAAAATGCGGTTCTACAGAACTTTTGCCGGAACACGTAATCCTTGCCCTGTTAAAATGTGCAGACGGCCTTGGCTATATAATGCTCCAGGATTTAAGAATCAATGTTTTAACGTTTCAGCTTATGCTCGAACAGTCGATTATGCCACGAGAAACAGTTTCTGAGCTTTCAGAACTGCCACTTTCAAGAAGACTCCGCACTGTTTTTGACATTGCAGCAGTTGAATCAAACACTCTCAGAAACGAATACATCGGCACAGAACACATTTTAATTGCAGCAGCCCGCGAAGAAGGCAGTGCAACTTACAGATTTTTTTCTCGCACTGACTTTACTGTAGACACACTGCGCTCGGCAGCCCGCACAGTTCAGTCTCATTTTCATTCAAGTGCTCAGGTAAACTCAGATTCAATCGGAAGTCCGCTTCAAAAAATAATTCAGGATTCAAAAAACGACCAGACCTCATTTTCGCAGCAGCCTGTTACTCCATCTCAGCAAAAACGGCAGAGAACAGTGCCTTCTTTTCTTCAGGAATTTACCCGCGACCTTACTCAGTTTGCCAGAGAAAAAAAGCTTGACCCGGTTTCTGGACGTGCAAAAGAAATTGAACGCGTAATTCAGATTTTAAGCCGCAGAACAAAAAATAATCCAGTTTTGGTAGGCGAGCCTGGAGTTGGAAAAACTGCAATCATTGAAGGACTTGCTCAAAAAATTGCAAATGGAGAAGTTCCGTTCAACCTTATAAAAAAACGGATTCTTTCGCTTGATTTAACGGCTCTTGTTGCAGGAACGAAATTCCGGGGCGATTTTGAAGACCGGATGAAAAAAATGATAAAGGAAATAAAGGAAGACGGAAACGTGCTTCTTTTTATTGACGAACTTCATATGATAATCGGAGCAGGAAGCCCAGACGGCGGAATGGATGCTTCTAATATTTTAAAACCGGCCTTGAGTCGTGGAGAAATCCAGATTATCGGCGCTACAACGACAAAGGAATTCAGAAAATATTTTTCAAAAGATTCTGCAATTGAACGCAGGTTTCAGACTGTAAGTGTAAAAGAGCCTACAATTGAAGAAAGTGTTGAAATCTTAAAAGGCTTAAAAGCAAAGTTTGAAGATTTCCATGGAGTTGTTTTTGACGATGACGTAATTCCGGCAATCGTAAAATTTGCAGAGCGTTATATTCCAGAAAGATTTTTGCCGGACAAGGCGATTGATATTTTAGACGAAGCAGGAAGTGCCAAGAAAATCAGCGAAGAAAGCCGTCCTGTTGAATTTGCAGAATTAGAAAAAGCAATTGCAAAACTGTCGGACGAAAAAAAAGAACTTGTCGCAAACCAAAATTACGAAAAAGCAGCTGAAGTGAGAGACAAGGTTCGTGACTTAAAAATCCGGCTCGAAAATTTTTCAAATTACTGGCAGTCTTGTGCAGACGGAACAAAAAAGAAGGTTAGTGTAAAAGATGTCTGCAAAATCATTGCCCAGATGACAGGAATTCCTCTTGAACAGCTTGACGAAAGCGAAGCTTCAAGACTTTTACAGATGGAAAACAAATTGCACGAAAGCGTAATCGGTCAGGACGAAGCAATAAAAGTTTTAAGTTCTGCAATCAGGCGAAGCCGCGCAGGTGTAAGTTCTGCTGACAGACCTCTTGGTTCTTTTATTTTCTTAGGGCCTACAGGTGTTGGAAAAACTCAGCTTGCAAAATCTCTGGCGGAATTCCTTTTTGGTTCAAAAGATTCTCTTATCCGCATAGATATGTCTGATTACATGGAAAAGCACAATGCAACACGCCTTATTGGAGCGCCTCCAGGATACATCGGTTTTGAAGACGGAGGAATCCTTACAGAAAAAGTGCGTCAGCAACCGTACAGCGTAGTTCTTTTGGACGAAATTGAAAAAGCGCATCCGGACATTTTTAATCTTTTGCTGCAGGTTCTCGAAGAAGGTGAATTAAATGACAGTTTTGGGCATTCTGTAAATTTCAGGAATACTGTAATAATCATGACAAGCAATGCCGGGGCTCGGCAGATAAATACAGAGCACAGACTTGGCTTTAGTTCTTCAGAAGATGGAATTCTCCCTTTTAACGAAATAAAGACGAATGCCTTGGAAGAATTAAAAAGAATTATGCGCCCTGAACTTTTAAACCGCGTTGATGATATTGTTGTCTTTGATGCTTTGTCAAAAGTTCAGATTTCAAAAATCCTTGATATTCAGTTAAAGGCTTTAGAAGAAAGGCTTTTTGAACAGAATCTTGTTCTTAGCGTAACAAAAAAGGCGAGGGAATTTTTTATTCAAAACGGATATGACCCGAACTTTGGGGCAAGACCAATGCGCCGTCTTATTCAAAACGAAATTGAAGAAAAACTTGCAGTCTTGATTTTGCAGGGACGGACAGAAAAAGACAAAAAAATTGTAGTTGACCTTGAACGCAATAAAATAACGGTAAAGTTTGAATGCGAAAAAAAGGCAAAGAAAAAATTAAACACAACTGTAGTGGCAGTAACACAAACAGAAAAAAATTAAAAAAAGCATTTGAGGAATAAAAATGAATTTCAGTGACTTTGGAAACAAACTTTGCAGCAGATCAGGAATTTTACAGCTTATGGACGATATTGGCCGGCCTTTGCCAAAAGGTGTAAAACCGTACAGACTTGGAGGCGGAAACCCTGCCTTGATTCCAGAAATTTCTGCAATGTACAGACAGGAAATGGAAAAAATAATGTCAAACGGCGACGAGTTTGAAAAACTGATTGGCCTTTATGACAGTCCACAGGGAAGAATGTCTTTTATCGAAATCGTTGCTGAATATCTTTCAAAAACATACGGCTGGAAAATTGGTCCAGAAAACGTTGCTGTTTCTAACGGAAGTCAGAGTGCCTGTTTTTATTTATTCAACCTGCTTTCCGGTACATTCAGCACTGACGGAAAAGCAAAAAAGAAAAAGATTGTTTTTCCACTTGCCCCGGAATATATCGGTTATGCCGACCAGGGAATCGAAGAAGACACCTTTGTTTCAATTCCTTCAACCTGGGAAGAATACGGCGACAATACTTTTAAATATCACGTAAATTTTGAACTTCTTGAAGAATATCTCAAAAAAAACAATGACATCGGAGCAATCTGTGTTACTCGTCCGACAAATCCTACAGGAAACGTTCTTACCGATACAGAAATTACAAGGCTTTCAGCTCTTGCAAAACAATATTGTGTTCCGCTGATAATTGACAATGCTTACGGCCTTCCGTGGCCAAATATAATTTTTACGGACGACGCAAGTCCTTATTATGACGACAATGTAATCTTAAGCATGAGTTTAAGTAAAATAGGTCTTCCTTCTGTGCGCACAGGAATTATAATCGGTCCAAAAGAAATTATTACAGCAATCGGAAACTTAAATGCAATTGCTGCCCTTGCTTCCGGCTCTTTTGGTCAGGCACTTGCAGAAAAACTTATAAAATCAGGAATTCTTGTAGAAAAAGCCCGGGATTTTGTTCGCCCTTATTATGAAGCAAAGGCAAAAAAAGCAGCCCAGGCCTTTCATAAATATTTTGCCGGCACAAATTACGCTTTGCATAAGAGTGAAGGTTCAATTTTTCAGTGGCTTTTAATGAAAGACCTTTCAATCCCAACAATGGAATTTTATGCAGAATTAAAAAAGAAGGGTGTAATTGTTGTTCCTGGAGAATATTTTTTCTTTGGAAACGACACTGCAAATGGACTAAAACCACTCTGCGAACATCCACATTACGACAAATGCTTAAGAATCAATTATGCAGGCCCAGAAGATGAGGTTGAAGAAGGCATAAAAATCATCGCAGAAACATACAAAAAATTTATAAAGTAAGAGCTTTAATTTTAAGTTTTACTGTCTTATCAGCCTGACTTTATATGTCATTTCACAGCCTGACTTTACGTGTCATTCCACAGCCTGACTTTACGTGTCATTCCCGCACTTGATGCGGGAATCCCTTTCCGTAATAGATTGCCGGATCAAGTCCGGCAATGACAATTTTGGTAAGTTTGTCGTATACAGTCCTTGCAATGACAGGATGGAAAAGCCTCTGAAACAGATTCCGGGGGGGGCATCGTATCGAACTTAAGGTGACGTGAACTGACCCCAATTTTTAGGACAGTTTAAGTAGCTTCTTTGTATGGTGGCTGC
>CAVJSA010000020.1:0-36854 GCA_963651875.1 Lachnospiraceae bacterium
AATATTTTTTATTCATATAACCTCCAAAAGTGTCCAACTTTTGGGGTGCGGTTCAGTTTTGGCTTTCGCCTCCATTCTTCTGCCATCCTGTCAGGCAACAAATGCTAAGCATTTCTTGCGGTCAATCGTCTTTTTGTGCCGTCCGCGGCACAGATAACAGACAATCTGTTATTTTTACTGTAAAAGCTACCATGGCAGAAGAACGCCTGCGGCGCCGTTACGATCGGGGCTAGGACAATCCGTATCGCACCGACAATTTACAAATGCACTGCCCCTGACCGTTGTTTTCGCCGGAATTGCTCCCGTTTTATTAGACACTTTGAGCTATTTTTTATATATTTTAGATATGAGTTTTATTAACGAAGAAGATAAAAAAGAAAAAAAAGGTTCTGCCGATGCTTTTGCAGAAAAACTTTTAAAAACACGCCAGATTGTTGTAAGTGGCGAAGTAAACGAAGATTTAGTAGAAAAAATCGTAAAACAGCTTCTTGTTCTTGAAGCAGATTCTGACAAACCAATCTATCTTTATATAGATTCCCCTGGAGGCTCTATTGATGACGGTTTTGGTCTTTATGACATGATCCGTTTTATCAATGCTCCTGTTTACACAATTGGCATGGGCTTAATTGCCAGCATGGGCGTAACTTTGTTCCTGTCTGTTCCAAAAGAAAGAAGATTCAGTTTGCCAAACAGCCATTTTTTAATTCATCAGCCGCTTATGACAGGAAGCCGTGGAGTTGCAACTGATATAGAAATTACTGCACAGGAAATTTCAAAATCAAGAGACACTCTTACAAAACTTATCGCCGAAGCAACTGGCAAAGATTTTGAAACTGTAAAAAAAGACACAGAACGCGATCATTGGCTTACCGCTCAGGAAGCAAAAGATTACGGCATTGTAGGAACAATTTTAACAAGCCGTAAGGATTTGCCACAGGCATAGATGTTTTCTTAAAACTAAAACTGTGGTAAATTTGGGCATCCGATGATTTTTAATTTAACCGATTCTTTGTGCGCAGACATTTTGTTTGCAATGGAAAATCAGCAGAAAAATTTTGCACTCGATGCAAAAAATTCTAAAGTAATTCAATGCGACGAAGAGTCTATTGACGAAGAAAATATTTATTCACTTCCGCAATGGGACAGTGCTGACGGTTACGCCTTGCTCGAATCTTTTATTACAAAGTTTAAAGGCATAAAGGCGTACAGCGAACTTAAGCAGATTTTGCAGGAAGGAAGGGGGGTGTTCAGGAATTTTAAAATTACATTAAAAAAGTATCCTGAAGTGGACAAAAGGTTTCATTCTTTTAAAAACCGAGAAATGAAGGCTTTAGTTTACGAATGGTACAATGCACTGCGCGAGTCGTGGGGCCTCGAAACTTTGGATCAGGATTTTTATGAATACGACGACCTGGTGTTAGAGGACTTTACATTCAGAGCATTTGACGGCGATGTGGACAGCCGTGACGTAAATGTTATAGCGGGTGCTTTTTTTGAGGAATTAAAAAAACAATTTCCAGGTGAACTGGGGCAGGTGCTTTCCTTGCAGTTAAAGAGTCAGTATCAAAATCTGCAGTCTTTAACTTCTGGCAGGGCAAAAGGTTTTGTCTGCCGTACGCTTTCGGACGAGTTTGCCGGTTGTCTTTTATATTCACAAATGAATTTTCAAATGTCCGCCAGCACAAAAACTGTGGTTTTAACGGCACTTTTTGTGGAACAGAATTACCGTGGGCTTGGAATTGCAAGAGAACTTTTAAGCAGAAGCATTTCCACTTTAACCAGAGACGGAATTCAATTTTTTATTATTAACAATTCATTCGTACCAGAATTGCTAAAATCTACATTAATCCAGCTGGGATTTAAAGAAAAAGATTTTGCATTTGTACTTGAATTGAACAACCTGTCAGCGTAATTTTTGTAGAGAGCCAATTACGGATAGCTGCAGGTGATTTTTTTTACAGGAGTATAAAAAAATGGCTTTTAACAGACACGAAAATGAACTTAACATGGATCAGGTAGCAGCTTTTTTAAAGAATGCAGTTTCTAAGGTTGAATCTAATCCAGAATATTATGAAGAACTTAAAAAAGTTTTTAAGAAGAACGTTCCACTTACAAGACGTTCTTATGTAGCAGCTTATCTTTTGCAGTGCGCAAAAGGTTCAATTTTCCGCTTTAACACAGCAAAAACACGCGAAGATTTCCGTGCACGTCGCGAAGAAAGCCGCCGTTCACGCTTTGATGAACGCAAGGAACGCACAGAACGCACCGAAAGACCAGAAGGCGAAACAAAAGAACGCTATCAGCGTGTAGAAATTGCTCCAGAAAATGCAGCAACTGTTTTTGTAAGCATTGGACGCAATCGCAGAGTATTTGCCCGCGATCTTCTCGGACTTTTTATTAACGAAGCAGGTCTTGAACGCGAACGCATCGGAAACATTAAAACTCTTGCAAATTATTCATTTGTTGAACTTTTTAAAGAAGATGCAGACAAGGCAATCGCTGCCCTCAATAATTTTGAATGGCGCGGACGCAAACTTGCAGTAAGCTACTCAGAAAAGAAGGACATTGCAGACCTTGCAGAATCAGAAAACAATGCAGAAGACTATGTAAACAACGAAAGAGTTCCAGATGTAGAAAACAAATCAGCTCCAATCGTTGACAGTTTTACAGCAACAAACTCTGACACTGTAGCTCAGCAGGCAGCTTTTGCAAAAGAAATGGAAAAAGCTCCTGTAGAAATGACAGACGAAGAAATTATGGCTCTCCGTAAGCCACGTTCAAGCTCTTCTGCTGATCTCTAATAAGAGCAGCAAAGGCTAAAATATTGTAGAACACTGTATTTTTCGGATTTCTGTAAAAATGCAGTGTTTTTTTTTGAGGTTTATATGATTCACGTTATAAGAACAGGTCCGCTCGGCGTTAATTCTCTTGTTGTAGAACTTTGTAATGATAGAGTTTTTATTGTAGATCCTGCATGCTGCGGGTTTTGCGGAGACGAGACAAAAATTTATGATTTTTTAGAGTCAAATAAAAAAACGCCGGTTGCAGTTTTCCTTACTCACGGACACTTTGACCACGTGGCTGGCTTAAAATCCTTAAAAAAATATTATCCTTCTCTGCCTGTTTTGATTCATAAAAACGATTCTGCCTTTATTGGAAAAAACAGCCAGAAAATTCAACAGCCCCAATTAGAAAGTCTTGGTTTTTCCAGCTTTGTGCCTTGTGTAAGTTCTTTGCCGGAGCCGGATTTTTTCTTAAAAGAAAATTCAACTTTGGCAGAATGTCTGACAGAATGTCTGACAGAACAATTAAAAGAAGACAAAGTAAAAAATGCCCTGGATGAATGGAGAATTCTTTTAACTCCAGGCCACACAATGGGAAGCGTCTGTTTTTACAATAAAACTAAAAAACTTTTGATTAGCGGCGACACTCTTTTTTATGGCAGTTATGGCCGCACCGATCTCGGCGGAAGTGAAAAATCAATGTCTGAAAGCTTAAAAATGCTTTCTGTAACAATCGAAAAAGATACTCTTGTTTTTCCAGGTCACGACTACTCAGGCTTTAAAATGAGCGATTGTTTTTAGTTAATCGTAAAAAACTGATATTTTATAGTTTTTTCGTGTCTGTTTACTGTTAAAACTGCATAACTTTTAGAAGAAAAATTTCGTGGAAGCGAAATACTCCCTGGATTTAAAAGAAGAATATCTTTGTAATTTTCTGCAAACGGAACGTGAGTGTGTCCAAACAGACCAGCATCAAATTTATTTTTTGAAAGATATGTTTCTAATTCCCTGGTTGTGTAATAAACTCCAAAATTGTGCCCATGAGTTAAAAAAATACGCTTATGGCAGACAGTTAAAATCTGGCTTTCTGGAATTTCTACAGTCGAACTTGAATCTGTATAAATTGAATACGACGCTCCGTCTCCGTTGCCACGGACAAAGGCTGTTACTAAAGGAAACAGTTTTTCTTCGGGTGGCAGGTTAAAATCTTCTTCGTACAGGCTGATTAAGTCGTCTGCGCCATCTCCTAAAAAAAAGAGTGCATCAACCTTATTTTTCTGTTCAGTTAAAACATTATAAAAGTTTGCAGACCGCCCATGACTGTCAGAAAGAACAAGAATTTTTGCTGATTCGCTTTGGGCTAAAGATTGTAAATTTTGTGTAGTAGCAAACATTATTCAAAAATAAAATGGTTTATTGATTTTAAGCCGGTTTCGTAATCGCTAAAATTAGTTACTTTTTTCTGGCTTCCTGCAATTTTCTGTACGGTTTTTAAAAGATTTTTGTCAGACTTAATGCTCGTCTTTGCCTTAAGCATTTCGTCAATTGAATTTATTAAAAGACTGTCTACATCAAAATCTGCAATCGAGGCGGTTTCTTCTTCTAAATCTGAATTTTGAGGAACATAATCTAAAACAAAGTCTGCAGTGGATTCTTCTCCAAGAACATCGTCCTGCTGAAAAAATGCAAAAACAGGATATTCGCGTTTTTCTGTAAGGTCTTCGAGCCTGGCAAGTGCGTTGCAAAGACCTTCCGGGGCACCAAAAGTAATAATTCCTGCAAGATTTTCGTCTTCGAGTTTTGAATAAAGTGAACTGACTCTTTCTTTTCCTGCAACCATAAAATCCTGCGGATAAACAAGTAAAGAAATTAAGCCTTTTCTTTCTTCTGTTTTTAGACCGTAATTTTCGTTTAGAATTTGCTTAAAATGAGCGACTGTTTCTTCGTCGTTGTAACTGTGCCCTAAAACTACAACTATTGTTTTGTTCTGGATAAAATTTTTTGTTTCTTCGTCTAATAAGTCAAGTTTTGCGGCAACCTTTGCAACTGGAATTTCTGGAGTTTGTGGCTCCTGGACTTTATTATTGTTTTTTGAACAGCCCAAAAAACAAATTGTAGTAAAAAAAATTAAAGAAAAGAGTTTAATTGCAATTTTCATTATTTTATTTTAATGATTTTTTGCTTTTTGGGCGATATGTGGCAGTTTTTATTCTTCTTTTATCGTAATGTTTACTGTAAGGCTTGCCTTATTTGAATTTTCGCGCGGAGAAATATTTGCTTCCCTGTCTGGGCCTGGAACGCCTCCAATGTCTGCAGAAAATTTTTTAGCATTTTCTTTTGGCGACGTCTGTGAGTTTTGTGTGTAAGAAGATTTTTGATTTTTCTTTACAAGAACAGCTCCTTTTTCTGCCTGACCGTTAGAAACTGCTTCTGCATCATTTTTTGTAAACTCAGGACTTTCAATTTCTTCGTCCATTGCAATGTCTGGAGTCTGTTCTCCGACCGACTTCCATGCGGCAGTTGAACCTTCGTAGCCTATAACTTCTGTTCCGCCGTAAACATTTTTTACTTCCATAACAGTTCCGCGTACAGAAGCGGTTGCAACCGGAGAACGCACTGTAAAGCCTACGCGACGGTCTTCTGTCTTTTTTACATTAGACTTAAGAGAGCCTGTGTCCAAAAACAATTTTGTTTCGTCGTTGTCTTTTTTTTCTGCCAGCTGTTCAATTGTAACCCGGCTCAAAGGAGAAACTGTTACAGTTGAATTTTTGATTTTTAATATCAATTCAGATTTAAAACCTGTCTGGATTACATCTCCTTTATTCAATTTGCTTCCTTCTGAAAGGGTAACCCATTGTCCTGCTCTCTGAACTTCTGATTTTCCTTTTGCAGAAACAACTGTTGCCTGCATCGGTTCGGCAAATGCAGAAAAACTAATTAAAGAAAGTGCAAAAACTGCGGTAAATGCTTTGTAAAATGTAGAATTCATTTTTTCCTCCAGTGTAAAAACTAGAATACGATAACAGCCTTAATGCTGAATGCCGTTTTATTTATGTCTGAATCGCTTTTATCAAAATACTGTGTAATTGCAGTCCCTGTGTAAACGTCGCTAAAGATCTGGTAGTCAAGACCTGCATTGTACTGAAATCCTGAATATTCAATTTTGTTATTATTTGTACTGAATACTGCATCAAAACCAGCATTTACCAAAACTGAATCAAGAGGTTTTATCGATGCAGACATTCCTGTCAAAAATACAGAAGTAAATTCGTCGCTGTTAATTGAATTAACTGCGGTTGTACTTGTAAATGCTAAAAAAGCCTGTGTTTTTGCGTCTGAGTTGTCAGGTGTTCCTGTTGTGTAGACTGCATTTAGGCAGATTCTTGCATCCTTTATGCCTGGATAAAAATAAATGTTTGCTTTTGAAAGATTAGAAAGTTTTGCTTCACCGTCATCGTATTTTGTAACTCCGAGAACTCCTGTTACGTCATAAAAAACATTGTCGATAAACGAGACCGGGCCTTCGAGACAGCCTTCTACAAAAAGGCGGTCGTATTTTACGCCTTCGAGCCTTGTGGCAAATAAGGCTTCGAAAGAAAGGGACTGTTCATTTAAGAACGAAGGAAGCGAAACTTTTGCCCCGCTTACAAAATACTTTGCACAAAAGTCGTAGATTTTATCTGTGTCTGCCGTGTAGTCAGAATCGTTGATTGTTATAAATTGAGAATTTAACAATCCTGTGTAAAAACCATAAATTCCTGCGCTAAAAGAAGGAATTGAATACGAAAGCTCTGCACCGTCGCCACTTTGAGCATAAACAAGTGTAGAAATGTCTGTGTGGTTGAATCTTCCGGCCTTTAATTCAAAATTGCTGGAAGAAAAATAAAAATAAGCGCTGTCAAAATCAATTGCGTTTATTTTGTCCTGAGTTGAATCATCGTATTCAAACTGGTAGCGTCCCTGAGTAAAAAAATAGTTTGAAGTTGCCTTAAAAGGAATTTTGGTCCACAAAGTTGCATAGTTTTTTTGATCCAGACTTAAACCATCTGCGTAAGTTGTATCCTGAAACTTAGTAATGTTTCCTAAAGAACCGCCAAAGTCAAACGCAAAAGAAAATGCTGCCGAAGTTAAAATAAGTGCAGATAAAAGTAGTTTTTTCATTTTTTATAGTCCTTCTTCTTGCTGAGATGGAATGCAGCCGTTAAAAACTGCAATTACGTCGCGTCCAGAAGGGTTTTCGTCCGGATCGGCATTTTGTGGTAAAATTCCTTTGGCCTTTAATTCTCTAAAAGCGTAGCGTGGGGAAGGAAAAATAGTATAAAAAAGTCCGCCTTTTATGTTTCCAAGTTTTGTGCAGATAAAAGAAAGTTCAGAAAGTGTAATTGAAGAATTAACGGAAACCCCATTTTTTATTTTGTTTGATTCCTTAAACTGGTTGAATGCCTGTTCATAGTCTGCGTTTTCGTCAATTTGCCCTGAATAAACCTGGCAAAGATAGGCTACCTGACCATAGGTTGCGTTTTTTGATGCAATTAGTTCTGTCAGTTTTTGGGAACTTTGTGCGCTGGCGCAAAAACAAAGTGCAACGCTGTAAAAAAGCAATGTTAAAATCTTTTTCATATATTCTCCAATTTAACGCAGATAAAAATAAAAACAGTTAACACCTGAAGATTTTATTTTTATTCAAAATAATAACATGTGTTATAATTTTTGTCATAATGGGAAACAGGAATTATTCAAAATCGCTCAGGAAGAATTTAGACAAAATCGCCGTTTTAATTGTGATTTTATTGTGTGGTGTTGCCGGATTTTTTGGACTTTTTCAAAAATTTGACTACAGACTTTACGACTTAATGCTCGGCCTCAGAAGACAGCCACAGATTAGACCTGAAGTTTTGTTTGTAGAAATTGACAATAAATCGCTTGAAGATTTAGGTCCGTGGCCGTGGAGTCGCGATATTCTTGCAAATTCTCTTTTAAGAATGAAGGAACTTGGTGCAAAGACTGCAATATTTGATATTGAATATTTGTCGCCGTCTCACCTTGGCGTAAATCCTGATGCTTCTAAAGATATAGGAAATGCCCTCGACACTCAAAAACAGGATGTTGCTGACATTATAAATCAGCTTTCGCAGGCTGCCGTAAGTGGAATGTACGGTAAAAATGATCTTGTCGCCCTTGCAAACGAAGCAATGGAAGATTGGGTAAATCCTGGATTTGACTCGTTAAAAGAAAAAATAAATGGTTCAGCGTTTCAGGATAATGATGCAAAATTTTCGAAAGCGATTCAATTTTTTGGAGACACCTGGCTTACAATTAACATTCTTGACCTTGATATAAACTATTCGCCTGAATATTTAGACTACGTGCGCAAAAAATGTCTTTTTACAAATGTCGAAGATCCAAAGGCTTTTATAAAAAGAGGAAATAATTATTATCTTATTGACCAGGGTGGAGATAACAGACTTGGATTTTGTCCTGCAATCGAAATTTTTATGAAAAGTGCTGCAGGAGCCGGTTTTACAAATGTTGTCCTGGACAGTGACGGCACACGCCGGCGGGTTGAACTTTTGAGCGAACAGAACGGCGGTTATGCAGCCCAGCTTGTTTTTGCCCCGATTTTACAGAAGCTTGAACCACAAAAAATCGAGCGGACTCGATTTTCTCTAAAACTTATTGGCGCAAAATCTCCCGATTCTCCGGAAAAAAGAATAACTATAACGATTCCTCTTGATATTCACGGGCGAATGAATGTCAGCTGGATAAAAAAAGAGTTTATAGATTCGTTCAGGCGAGAAAGTATTGTAATGCTTTATCAGCTTGACGAAACTGAAGGAAAAATCGTTTCTTTGCTGGAAACCTTAAACGGATTTAATTTGTGGGACGCAGAAGGAAATCCGCTTTCTTTTAAAGAAGAAACTTCGGCAATTCTTAATGACTACAACTATATAAAACAATATAAAAATTTTCTTTTGGAAAAATGCACAGGCCTGGACGAAGATGGAAAAGCTTTTGACGGAGGAATTACAACCGAAGAATATGTTGATTATTTTGACGCAAGGGAAAGTTTTTTTGACCGCGTAAAGAGTTTTTTAGAGGGCTCTTATTTTGAAGAAATAGATCTTCGCCTTGACGAACTTAAAAACCAGCTTGATGAACAGAATTATTTAGAAAGCAAAGAAGGAATAAAAGTTCTCTTTGACGATTTAAAAAACGAAAATAATATTTACCGCAGTACATTTGCAGAAAAAAAAGAAGCTTATAAAGATTCTTTTTGTATAATCGGAAACACTGCAAGTTCAACAACAGATTTGGGAACAACTCCTTTTAACCGCGCTTATCCGAACGTCGGAACTCATGCAAATGTTTACAACACAATCATGAACCGTGATTTTATCCGCGAAATTCACTGGCTGGTAAGTTTTGTTCTGGCGGCAATTATTGCCTTTTTGTCGGTAGTTTATACAAATGGAAAAAATGTCTGGATTCAAAACTTTTGCGGAATCCTTTCTGTGGTTGTTTGTGTCTGTGTGCCTTCGTTATTGATGATTCTGTTTAATATTTATGTTCCGCCGGTTGCCTGCATTTTAACGACAGTTCTTTCTTATTTAGTTGTTGTAATTTTGCGTTTTGTAACCAGCGAAAAAGACAAGGGCGTTTTAAGAAATGCTTTTTCTACTTATCTTGCGCCGGCTGTAGTTGAACAGATTGTAAAAGATCCTTCAAAATTAAAACTTGGTGGCGACGAAAAAAGAATGACGGCTTTGTTCTCGGATATAAAGGCTTTTTCTTCTTTTTCTGAAAAAGTAACGCCGACAAAACTTGTAAGTATTTTAAATGAATATCTTGGAAGCATGTCCGACAAAATCTTGGCAGAGCAGGGAACAATCGACAAATACATTGGGGACTCAATCGTAAGCTTTTTTGGTGCTCCGATAGATTTAAAAAATTCTGCATGGAATGCCTGTGTTTCTGCAATAAGAATGAAGCAGGAAGAAGCTTTGTTTAATGAGCGCAGCTTAAAAAACGGAATAATTCCGCAGGCTTTGCAGACGCGTATTGGAATAAACACTGGCGACATGGTTGTTGGAAACATGGGAACGAGTGCAAAAATGAATTATACGATTATGGGTGACGCCGTAAACCTTGCCAGCCGTCTCGAAGGCGTAAACAAGGTTTATAAATCGTGGATTTTGTGCAGCGACTCAACCTGGCAGGAAGCTAACAGCGGCGAATACAGGGGAAAAATCATTGCAAGAAAATTTGACCGTGTGCGTGTTGTTGGAAAAAGTGAACCTGTTCAATTATGGAATATTTTAGGCTTTAAGGATGAACTGGCAGAAAATGTTCTCGAAGCAGTTGAAGTCTTTGACGGTGCAATGGACAACTATCTTGCCCGCGATTTTAACACTGCCGGTAAACTTTTTGTAAAGGCGAATAAAATCTGGCCGGCAGACGATTCTCCTTTGGTGTATGCACAAAGATGTAAAGAGTTTATAGAGAACGGTCTACCAGAAAAATGGGACGGAATCGTAAACTTAACGTCAAAGTAAATTATTATTCTAAGATTAAGTCTGTTACGGTTGCGCCACTTGCTTTTACTAAATCCTGTGGAGCAATTACGATCTGTTCGCCTCGGACGCCTGCACTGATATAGATTTTTTCAAAATTGAGGGCACTCTGGTCTATAAATGTCGGGAACTTTTTTTTCATGCCGAGGGGAGAGCAGCCACCGCGAATGTAGCCTGTAAGCGACAAAAGTTCATCCGGTTTTACCGGATTTATGTCTTTAGAAGAACTTGCTGCCCTGGCTTTTTTTAAGTTTATTTCGTGGAGCGCGCTCTGACAGAAGACAAAGAGTTGTTTGGACTCGTTTCTCATTACGATTGTTTTAAAGCAGGCTGCCGGATTTATGTTGAGTTTTGCTGCGATTGATTCTGCAGCGCCCCTGCTTAATTCGTGTTCGCCGTCATCGTCGTAAGATAAGGTTTCGTATTTGATTTTTAAACCGTCTAAAATACGCATTGCGTTTGTTTTTTTCATAATGCCACGACCTTTGTTCATTTATAAAAAATTCGAAATTGAAAGCTAATAGATAATATCTACAAAGGTTGAGTTTGTAAAATACACCGCAGAGATTTAGCCCGGATTGGAAGGATGCGCAAGGCGCAATAGTTGCTCTGTGTTGAGCGGTTGCGAAATCAGAGCAACTATCGGAGGCGAAAGCCGTAGTCCTGCAAAGCCGGCAGAGACGGTGCGTTGTGCTTTGATGTGAATGGCTCTAGAAAGGTTTGTAATGTGATTTTTATAGTCTTTTTGCGATTTTTTTATTATCTTATTTGTTGAATTAAATCTGTAAAATAGAAATATTTTGGAGGAATAAAATGGCTAAGGCTAAAACACCAATCACTTTGCTTTGTGGTTATCTTGGTGCAGGAAAAACGACTTTATTGAATCAGGTTCTTTCGAACCAGAAAGGATACAAGGTTGCTGTAATTGTAAACGATATTGGCGAAGTAAATGTTGACGCTAAATTGATTGCAGACGGAGCAAAAATCACTGATACTTCGGACATTGTTCCGCTTACAAACGGTTGTATCTGCTGTACTTTAAAATCTCAGCTTTCGCAGAATATCGAAAATCTTATAAAAGGCGGAAAATACGACTATGTAATGATCGAGGCTTCTGGCGTTTGTGAACCAATGCCGATTGCCCAGGAACTTGAAACAATTAAAAACGGCGTTGTTGATAACGTTGTTGGAGTTGTTGATGCTGCCCGCCTGGTTGACGAATTTGCCGGTGGAAACAAACTTCTTGATAAAAAAGACATGGGCGAAGAAGATATTGAATCCCTTTTGGTTCAGCAGATTGAATTCTGTTCGACCCTTGTAATTAACAAAAAAGACCTTGTTACTGAAGATGAATTTAAAAAGGTTCGCAAGGTAATTGAAACTTTGCATCCTGGTGTAAAAATTATCGAAACTGATCACGGTAAGGTTGATGTTGAAGAAATTCTTTCGACACATTCTTTTGATTTTGAAACTGTTTATGCTGCTGCCGGCTGGTGTAAGCATCTGGAAGAAGATGAAGTTGAAGAAGATCATGATGACCACGACCACGACGAACATGAACACCACGACCATGACCACGAACATCATCACCACGAGCACAAGCACGAAGGTGATTCTGGTTCTGACGAAGATGAATACGGAATCGGAACATTTATTTACTTCCGCCGTAAGCCGTTTGACCGCCAGAAACTCGATGAATTTGCAGCAAAATGGCCAAAGAACATTATCCGCTGTAAAGGCTTGATGTGGTTTAACGATGAGCCGGAAATGGCATGGGTTTTTGAAACAAGCGGAAGTCAGATTCAGGCTGGATATTCTGGTCAGTGGATTGCTGCTGCTCCAGAAAAGGAACAGAAAAAGATTCTTGCACAGAATCCGGAAATTCAAAAGGAATGGGACGAAACTGTAGGCGACAGAATGATAAAACTCTGCGTAATCGGTCAGAACTTAGACAAAAAAGCAATTTCGGCAGAACTCGACAAGTGTCTTGCTGACTAGACTGCCAGACATTCGCCGCTAGAAAAAACTTGTTGCGACAAACTAAAAAGAATGAGCCATGGATTTATTGAAAAACATAAATCTGTGGCTTTTTTTATGTTCGGTTATGCGCGGAAAATGAACAAATATGGCAGAAAAGGTTTACATCTGGCAACACTGATTTTTTATACTGAATACACAACAACGGCAGTGATTTTAAGGCTGCTGTTAAAAATCTTTGTTTTAATTGATTTTAGGTCTGTTCTTTTTAATAGAATTGAATAAAATCTTTTGAACTTATCTTTGTTGCCCGTTTTAGGAGCAGGGCACTAACGGAGGATTATTTTTTATGAAAAAGATTGCTTTGAGTGTTGCAGTATTTGCCATTATTGCTGGTTCTGCTTTTGCTGACTGGACAAAAATTATTGCTACTGGTTTAGATGTTCCAGTTTATAAAACAACACTGGAATTAAAAAGCGATACTACTACTGACAAAAAAGCAGTTGACGGCTTTGGTGTAAACTGGGACGGACAGTTCCGTCTTGTAAATGACAACAACTTTGCTTTTATGTGGGATGTTGATGCTGGTTATGCAAGACTCGACAAACCTTATTCTGATATGCCTGTTGATTGCGACGGTTTTGACTTTAGTCTTTTGTTTGGTGTTGGTAAAAACTTTGCAAAATCGCCTTCTAACAAACTTATTTTGAGCGGTGTTGTTGGTTTTGATACAATCCTTGCAGGTTTTACAAATGAAAAGTCATCAATTAGCGGCAGTAATGTTGTTACTACTGAAGACGACTGGCTTATGGCAGAAGTAAACTTCCTCATTGGTCTTGATTTTTATTTTAGCCACAAATTTGACAGTGCATTTGGTGTATTTGCTTCTTGTACTGCAGCCGTTGGGGCTGGTGGTTCGAGCTGGCGCAGAGAAGTAACTTATAAGTTAAATGGTATTTATGACAGTAGCTCGACAACAACAGGTAAAGACGGAAACTCTCAGATTTTCGTATTTACTCCAAAAGTTGGAGTGTGCTGGACATTCTAATAGACAGGAAACAAGTGGCGAGGGCCTGTCAGGGCTGAAAAAGTCACGGGAATCTTGTCTCCGCCTGTCATTGCCGGACTTGATCCGGCAATCTTATCTATCGAGTCATTGTCGGGCTCGACCCGATAATCTGTTGTAAGAAGGGATTCCCTGGTCAAGCCAGGGAATGACAGAAAAAGTGTGCGGGAATGACACTGGTTAGCCAGGTCGTGGAATGACAGAAAAACGAGTGCGGGAATGACAGAAAGTCGAATGCGGGAATTACACTGGTTAGCCAGATCGTGGAATGACAGAAAAACGAGTGTGACACCGGAAGAAAAGCAAGTGTAAAAATGCCACTTTGAACGTTTTAGTCAGTTACGACTTATTCAGTGTAAAAAACGCGGCTTGTCCATTCTAATTTGAATTTTTGATTTTCTAACGAAATTAAATTTACTGAACAGTTTTTAAATTCTACTGCCCAAAAGTCTTTTAGGCTGCGTCCGTCAATGTGCATTAAAAGGGACTGCAGTGTGCCACCGTGGGTTACAACCAGAATATTCTTTAATGTTGAGTCTTCCAATGGTAGAATTTCGTTTTTCCAAAAATCTTTTGTGCGCTCTGCAACTTCTTCAAAAGTTTCTGCATCTTCTGCTGCCCTGTAAATTTCCGGGGCTAGAAAAAAATCTCTTATATTAAAAAGTTTTGGGTTTGTTCTGCGTTCTTCAATTGTTGCGCCTTCGGCTTTTCCAAAAGCAAATTCTATAATGCGTGGTTCTTTTATGATTTGTTCTTCTTTAAAACCGCTTATAAGTTGTGCTGTTTTAAAAGCTCTGCAAAGTGGGCTTGAATAAACCCTGTCAAATTGAATTCCCTGTGCTTTTAAACCTAGACCTGTTTGCTGTGCCTGCTGTTCTCCGTTGGCGTTGAGCGGAATGTCCGACCGCCCCTGCATTTTTTTTTGTATATTCCAGTCGGTCTGACCGTGGCGAACAATGTAGATGTTAGTTTTTTTTAGCATTTGAACTTTATAAGACTTTAAATAAAAATTGGCAAGTGGAAGGGGGAATCTCCCTGCGGAGCGTTTTTGCCTGAACTGTCAGATTTGCACATTTATTGAATGTAAGGCTTTTTTATGGTAGTTTAATTTTATGAAAGAACTTGAACTTAAATACGGATGTAATCCAAACCAGAAACCAGCTAAGGTTTTTGTTGATGAAGGCGACCTTCCAATTACTGTTTTGAACGGACGGCCAGGTTATATAAACTTGCTCGATGCTTTAAATGGCTGGCAGCTTGTAAAAGAATTAAAAGAAGCAACAGGAATTCCTGCGGCAACTTCTTTTAAGCATGTAAGCCCTGCTGGTGCTGCAATCGGCAAACCTTTGAGCGACACTTTAAAGCAGATTTATTTTACAGACGGAGTTGAACTTTCTCCTTTAGCTTGCGCTTATGCCCGTGCCCGTGGTGCAGACAGAATGTCTTCTTTTGGAGATTTTATTTCTTTGAGCGATGAATGTGACGAAGCAACTGCACTTTTAATTAAAAAAGAAGTTTCGGACGGTGTAATTGCGCCAGCATATTCTGCTAAAGCCCTTGAAATTTTAAAGGCAAAGAAAAACGGAAATTACTGCATTATTCAAATTGACCCGTCTTATGTTCCTCCTGCAACAGAAGTAAAACAGGTTTTTGGCGTAAAGTTTGAACAGGGCCACAATTTTATTAAGCTTGACGAAAACTGTCTTACAAACATTGTTACAAAGAACAAGACTTTGACCGAAGACGAAAAACACAATCTTATAATTGCGCTCATTACATTAAAATACACACAGTCAAATTCTGTTTGTTTTGTAAAAGACGGACAGGCAATCGGAATCGGTGCTGGACAGCAGAGCCGTGTTCATTGTACTCGCCTTGCCGGACAGAAGGCAGATAACTGGTGGTTGCGTCAGTCGCCTAAAGTTTTGGGTCTGCAGTTTGTTGATGGAATAAAACGCGCAGATCGCGACAATGCAATTGATGTTTACATTGGTGAAGAATACGAAGACGTTCTTGCAGAAGGCAGCTGGCAGAAAATATTTAAGGTAAAGCCAGAAGTTTTTACAAGAGAAGAAAAGAAAGAATGGATTGCAAAAAATACAGATGTTGCTCTTGGTTCTGATGCTTTCTTCCCGTTTGGAGACAATATTGAACGTGCTCACAAATCTGGCGTTACAGTAATTGCTCAGCCGGGTGGTTCTGTGCGCGACGATCAGGTAATCGAAACTGCTGATAAGTACAATATGACAATGTGCTTTAACGGCATAAGACTTTTTCATCACTAAGTTTGAGTGAGCGATTTTAGTATAGGGGACTGTCTAAAAAAGTAGTGTTTCTGTCATTGGCGGGATTGATTGAAAAAAAATCTGTCCTGTCGTTCATTGCCGGGCTTGAAACGGCAATCTATTGTGAAAAAACAGATTCCCCGGTCAGGCCGGGGAATGACATATTTTTTATGAGATTTCCTCAACAGATGCTGAAATGACATATTTTTATGAGCCTGTCGCTTTTATTGCGGGAATCTCATTTTGAACTTTTTAGACATCTTCTTTTAAATTGTATTTATGATTTTACACAATGATTTTTTTAATTTTAGCCATTTGTTTTGGGATCTTGACGGCACCCTTACCCGTTCTGCTCAGGGGATTATTAACAGTGTGCGCTATGCCCTCGAAAGTTTTGGAATTAAAGAAGCAGATGACGAAAAACTAAAACTTTTTATCGGACCTCCCTTGCCGGAATCTTTTAAAACTTTTTATGGTTTTAATGAAGAGCAGATTGAACAGGGAATGAAAAAATACCGCGAATTTTATTCGGAAAAAGGAATTTTTGAAAATTCAGTTTATGAAGGAATTTTTGAAACCCTGAAAACGTTAAAAGAAAATGGAAAAAAACTTTACGTTGCAACTTCTAAGCCGGAAGTTTTTATGAAGCGGATTTTGGAACATTATAAGCTTGCTCAGTTTTTTGATTTTGCCGTTGGTGCAGACCTTGCCGAAAGCCGTAGCGAAAAGCACAAGGTAATAGGTTTTTTAATTGAACACGAAAAACTTGAAGAAGTAAAAAACGCTGGAAAAATTCTTATGATCGGAGACCGCAAGCACGACATTCTCGGGGCTCATAAAAACGGAATCAAAGTCTGTGCAGTCTTGTGGGGATATGGAAGCAAAGAAGAATTTAAAGAATACGGCGCCGATTACATAATAGAAAAACCGTCGGATTTGCTGTAATAAGACATAGAAAGCGACGGCGTAAGTCGTAGAGAGAAGACCAGGCTTTTGGCGAAAGGCTCTTTTGAGTTGTTTCGGGTAATTGAAAACTCAGTCGAATGTAAAAGTAAGCTGAAGTGGCATTTTTGCGAGCCGGACAGCTTCTAAAAGTTCATCGAGTTTGGATTCACCAAAGATTTTAATGTCGTTCTGATCTAAAAGTTCGGCAGTAACGCCGTCGCCTGCAACTAAGGTGTGCGAAAAAGTTCCGTCGTAGATTTTGCCGGCCCCGCAGGAAGGGCTGTTTTCTTTTAAAAGCGCGTACTGGCAGTTGAACATTTTTGCAAGCTTTAAAACCTGGTGCGCACCTTTTGAAAATTGCGCTGTTTTGTCGTCGCCATTTGCAGATAAAACCTTTTCTCCTGAGCGTTCGCATGGATGTCGTGGACACTCAAGCCCGCCCCAGGATTCCGGGCAGACAGGAATTAAGTTTGTCATTTTTTTTAGGCGTTCGAGTTTTATCGGATCTAAAAGATGAAAATTGTTTGTTCCGTCGTATTTTACGTCAAATCCAAGCAGACAGGCACTGATCAGAATGTTCATTATGCGCAGAATTATGAATTAAGATTTACGAAAGGGCAATAGTTGCGACGACTGGAAGTTGTCTGTAAGCCTCTCAAAGTTTGCCACAAAGCACAACAAACTTTGTTTCCTGCGTGTCGAATTTCTAATTTTTTTGTGATATAGTTTTTTCGTTATTTTTTGAAAACTGGAGCTTTTAGGACTCTTTTGTTGTATTTGGAGGAATTTGTTTAATGAAATGCAAGGTTTTTAGCGTTATTGGAGCGCTCTGCTGTGCTCTTTTGACTTCCTGCGGTTCAAAAGGAACTGCGCCTGTGCCAGTTGAAATGTGGTATGGTGTTGCCTTTGGCGAAGCCGGTGAACCGCCTGCTGACTGGGAAGTTTTTAACATTATCCGCAGAGAATTGAATATTGATTTAAAACTTTCTGCAATGCCTGGAAAATCTGACGAAGCCGACAAAAAAATCAGGGCGGCCGCTGCTGCAGACCGTCTGCCAGACATTTTTGTTGTTTCTGGAACTGTTTTGCCGGAACTGATTAAAAATGATCAGTTGAGCTATGTAGACGATATGTACGCCCTTATGCCACACCGCACAGCCTTAATGTACGATGCAGCTTCCCGCAAATCTTATGCGCGTAAAGGTAAGCATTATGCTTTGAGCCAGCCTGGTTCAATTACAAAAAATGAAGGAATTTTAATTCGCAAAGACTGGCTGGACAAACTTGGACTAGAAATTCCTGTAACGCTTGACGACTACATTAACGTAATGAAGGCTTTTACTTTTAACGATCCTGACGGCAACGGAAGAAACGACACATACGGTTTTGGGGCCTTTCTCGACATTAAAAAGAGTTCAGAAGGTTTTGGAACAAAGTTTGAGCCGATTTTTGGTGCATTCCAGACCGAAGGATCTTTTGATTTTAACCGTGCAACTGCAGGACTCAATATTTTTAAGGAATCTTATTACGATGCCCTCGACTTTGTACGCAAAATGGTTGCAGAAAAAGTAATAGATCCAAACTGGACAGTTTATAAAAAAGACGATTTCCGCAACGCATGGAAGAGCGGTCGTTTTGGAATAATGCGTGAACAGAATGCTGCCTTTGCCCTAGAAAATAATTATGCGCCTTTTGACGCAAGGTTTCCGGATGGAGAATGGATTGTAATAGATCCGCCAGTTGGACCAAAAGGCGAAAAGTCAGTTGGAATTTATACAGACCAGGGCCACAGAACTTATGCAATCAGTAAGTCTGCCCGCGAAAACGGAAAAATTGAAGCAATTGCACGCCTCCTTGAATGGATGAGTAGCGATGAAGGATATTTCCGCCTTGGTTTTGGTGAAGAAGGCGTAAACTATCTGCGCACTGCCGATGGAAAAATAACAACAGAGGGACTTTCAGATCCTTCAAAAGCTTATACTCAAAGTTCGTTTGCTCGTTACTTACAGTTAAGAAACCTTATTTTTTACAACAGCGAATTTGAACTTGAAAGTCGCTATCCGGAATGGACTAGCCGTAATGGTAAAAAAATGAGCGCATATCAGGTTTTGCTAGACATGCAAAGCCGCGACTGGACTGCTGCCTTTGGTTCAGAAGGTTTGCCTGCTCCTTCTTCTGATGTAAAGAAGTTTTATGAGCAGGGCGTTCTTGATTTTGCAACAGGCCGCCGTGCACTTACAAAAGAAACCTGGCAGGCATGGCTCAACGAGTTTATCCGCGTTGGCGGAAAGGACTGGGAGCGCACATGCCTTAACTGGGCAGAGGTACGCAATCTTTTGATTGAATAGACTTGCCGTAGTTTTAATTTTTAGAAACCCTCTGTCTACTTTTAGTCGAGCCAGCGGAGGGTCTTTTTTTGTCCATGGCTTGTGCGTCTTCTTTTTTCGGAAAGAATAATTTCTACAATTTCTGTTCCTGCCCACAAACAGATAAAAGCTAAAAAAATAAAAAACATTGTCATAGGATTCTCCTTATAAAACAGAACTGGCTATAGTGTCATTGTCGTGTCGGGGCACTGCAATGACACTTTTAAGCAAAGTTGTTAACTACTTCCGATTACAGAAACAATCATAACCCAGGGTATGGGACATAGATTGTCCCTGAGTGTTTTTTTTTAATTATTTTGTCTATGTGGCTTTGCCCTTAGTTTGATAATTTATTGTTTTAGAAAAATTGTTAAAATTTGATTATCATAAAAACAGCTTTTAAAATTCTTTTTATTTTGGGAGTGCCGGCCGGCATTTTTTGCCTTATGAATCGAAGAAAGTCTATTGTTTTTACATATTTTATAACGCTTGTTGCCATACTCTGCGCTCTTTCTGGGGTGATTCTTTTAATTGAACATTTTATAAAGGAAGTTGAAGCAGAACAGGGAAAATCTGCTTATGTAGAGCCACTGGACGGCGACGTTTTATGTATAAGTTCTTACGATCCGCGCTATTTAATTACACAAAAACAGTTTGAAGGCTTAAACTCAGAATTTGAAAAAGCAGGAATCGTGTACGAAATAATGTACATGGATATGCTCAACTACGACACACTGGAAAATTACGAATTATTCTGTCGGTTAGTGCGCCATAAAGTTTCTATGCGCAAAAAGCCGTATCAGGTTGTTGTTGTTAGCGATGATGCAGCCTTAAATTTTATTCAACAGTATAAAGATCAGCTTTTTAAAGATACGCCGATTGTCTTTTTTGGCGTAAATAATATTGACCGTGCAAAGGAAGCTCAAAAAGATCCCTGGATAACGGGTTTTCCGGAACACATTTTTGTAGAAGAAACCCTCGAACTAATGATCGAGCAGAACCCAAATGTCGAAAAAATCTACTGTCTGCACGATGATTCATTAACCGGCCGTGGTGACAAAGCTCAGTTTGAACGGGCAATTAAAAAATATCCTAATCTTTCTTTTGAATTTTTAACGATTTCAAGAAATTCAAAAGAACGTTTTAAAGAACGCCTTTCTGAAATAAAAGAAAATGATGCAATTTTGTGCCTTTCTTCATTACAGTCTTATGCACACAAAAACGCAATGTCGGTTTACGACTTAATAAATCTGATAAACTCTGTTATAGAAAATAAGCCAGTCTACAGAACTAATATTGTTGGAATCGGTAACGGATTTTTGGGTGGAAAAATTTTTGATCATTACAAAGCCGGAATCCATGCAGCGCAGATTGTAGAACAAATCTTAAAAGGAAAAAACATTTCTGACTTTGACGAAGACGATTATTCTGTCGGAGAATTTGTTTTTGACTATCAGAAAGTAAAGGATTTTAAAATAAATTCTTCAACCCTGCCAAAAGACACTGTTTTTATAAACAAGCCGGTAAATTTTGTAAAGGAATTAAGGGAAGTTTTAATTCCGTTTTGCCTGATTGTTCTGGCCCTTATTTTTACGGTTTTTATTTTTCTTGGATTTTATGAACGTTCAAAAAAGATAAACAAAATCGTAATGGCAATGAACAAGCGCATGCGGCAGATAAACAAAGATTTAATCGAGTCAAAAACAAAACTTACATTTGCGGCGAACAACGACGGTTTAACAGGTCTGCCAAACCGCAGTTACGGCGATGAAGAAATCCGCAGAATGGTCTATTCAGGAATTCCTTTTACACTGTTTTTAATGGACGTAGACGATTTTAAAAATTATAACGACACTTACACTCACGAATGTGGCGACTACGTATTAAAAGAATTTGGAAGACGCTTAAAAGGCCTGACCGCGACAGGAGAATGGTTTGCAGCCCGCCACGGCGGAGACGAATTTCTGCTTGCATATAAATGCGGACATATTGAAAAAAACGGCGCAATGATCGAAATGCTTCGCCAGATTTTAAATGCACCGATCGACTACAAAAACAATCATCTTAGCGTAACGGCAACACTCGGATACGCAGATTCATCGCCGGATATTACGTTTGACGACTTAATAACAAATGCCGACATTGCAATGTACCAGGCAAAAGGACAGGGCAGCGGAGTTTGTCTTGGCTTTATTCCTGATATGAGGGAATCGCGCATAAAGCGGAACCAGATTCGCGATCTGTTAAAAATTGAATGCGACACAGGCGGTTTTGAACTGCGCTATCAGCCACAGGTTTCTACAGCAAACGGCGAGGTGGCAGGTTACGAAGCCTTAGTTCGTCTGCGTGACTACAAGATTGGTCCGGACGAGTTTATTCCGGTTGCAGAAAACACAGGTTTTATTACTCAGATTGGTCGCATTGTAACTCAAAAAGTTTTGCAGGATATGGACAGCTGGCGCGCTCAGGGAATGGCCCTAAAAAAAGTTGCAATTAACTTTTCTAATGGACAGCTTGTAGATAAAGGTTACGTGGGATATTTAAAAACTCTGCTCGACAGGTATCAGATTCCGGCGGATTTAATCGAAATCGAAATTACCGAAAGCCTTTTTATGGGCAAAAAAACGCGGGCAAAGCAGCTGTTTAACGATTTTGCAGAAATCGGGGTTGGACTTGCCCTCGACGACTTTGGAACAGGGTATTCATCGTTGAGTTATCTTACATTTGTTCCAGCCGACAAAGTAAAAATCGATAAATCGCTCGTAGATAATTATCTTGTAGAAGGCAAGGAATCATTTATTCAGAATATCGTTCATCTTGTGCACGGTCTTGGCATGAAGCTTACTGTTGAAGGCGTAGAGCATAAATGGCAGTACGACAAACTCTGTCAGATGCAGTGCGACTATATTCAAGGCTACCTGTTCAGTAAGCCGATGGTTGCCGGTTCCGTACCTGATTTTAGCGTTCTTGTATAAAAATCGGATAAACATTTCTGAAAGTGCACCTTTTAGATTGGACAACTAAAGTTCAATTTAGAGGTGCATTTTTTTTGTCTGGGCGTTCCGGCGCGCACGCGCGCCGTCGGGCTATCCGCGGTTTCGCCTGCCGGCTCCATTGCTTCGCAACGCCTCCGGCGCCGCTACTATCCCTAACGCGACAGGCCGTCGCAAAGACAGTCACAAACTTAGCGATTAAAAAAAGTGTCTAGCCTACGGTTAGTTGGCGCCAAGGAGGGCGCTAGAGACAGTTATCCGCACAAATTGCCAGGCAATTTGTGGCGCGACAGGACGTCGCACAAACTTTGACAAACCTTTTTTAGTATAAATCGCCACCAAGAGGGTGGCGCAAAGACAAGCACAAACTTTTTCAAAGCCTATGCTTTGAAAAAACAGTTTGTGCAGCAATAAAAAAGACAAGGAGGTCTTTTTTATTGCCCTGTTTCTATTGACAGTAACATTAACTTATTGTATTGTTTCTTTAGATAGAAACAAAGCTCGGTGTGTGCCGGGGTTTTAGGGGCGGCGCCCCTAGGCGAAGGGGGTGTCAACGCAACGAAGTGCGTTGCAGGGGGAAGGCTTTCCCCCTCCAGAGTTTGCCATATTAGTTTTTTAGGAGACGGATATGATTTTAGTTATTGATAATTATGATAGTTTTACTTTTAACGTTGTGCAGAGTTTGCAGATGTACACGGCTCAGGAAGTGCGGGTTGTAAGAAACGACGAGTGTTCGGTTGCGGAAGTTGCGACGATGGCTCCTGACTATCTTGTAGTGTCTCCCGGGCCTGGTAATCCGTCGCAGGCTGGAATCAGTGTTGAAGCAATAAAATATTTTGCAGGAAAGATTCCGATTTTAGGGATTTGTCTGGGGCATCAGGCAATTGGAGAAGCGTTCGGGGCAAAGATTGTTCATGCAAAAAATGTCTGCCATGGAATTATTCAGGATATTGACTTAGACGGTCGCGGTCTTTTTAGGACGATTGGAAAAAACTGTAAATTTACGCGTTATCACTCGCTTGTAATTGACGAGGCAACTCTGAGCGGCGATTTTGAAGTTACTGCGCGTGCAAAGGACGGCGACATTATGGGAATCCGCCACAAAACTTTGCCGATCGAAGGTGTGCAGTTCCACCCGGAAAGCATTGCAAGTGAACATTGCAAAGAAATTTTTGTAAACTTTATAAACTACCGGCGCGAAAACCTGCCAGTGGCTCAGTATTTGAACCAGCTTTTAGACAAAAAAGATTTGACGGAAGAACAGGCTTCGTTCTTTATGGAAAACGTTACAGACGGCACAATGGACGAGCGCGTTATGGCGGCAATCCTTGTTGCAATGCAGGTAAAGGGCGTTAGTGTAAGCGAAATGACTGGTTGTGCGCGTGCCCTGTTAAAGAAAAAAACTGAGTTCCCTTGCAGTAAAAAAGGTCTGGCAGAAATTGTCGGAACTGGCGGAGACGGAAAGGGAAGCTTTAATATTTCTTCGCTGTCGGCTCTTGTTGCTGCAAGCTGCGGTCAGGCAATGGCAAAGCACGGAAACCGCGCTGTTTCTTCTAAATCCGGGGCGGCCGACTTTTTTGAAAATCTTGGAATCAACATTATGGCAGAGCCTGCAAAAACCGCTGCCCTTGTCGAAAAAACTGGATTCGGCTTTTTGATGGCGCCGGTTTACCACGCTGCAATGCGCTTTGCCGCTCCTGTGCGAAAGGCTCTTGGAATAAAAACAATAATGAATGTCTTAGGTCCGCTTTTAAATCCGGCCGGGGCAGAATACGAAGTTTTAGGCGTTTATTCAAAATCGCTTTTAGTGGACTATGCTCGTGCTGCAAAAGCTCTCGGCGCAAAAAGAGTCCTGGTTGTTGCTTCTGACGACGGCTACGACGAAATCTCGCCATGCGCAAAAACTCATGCGTATTTAATCGACGAGAACGGACACGAAGCAGGCTTTATAATTGACCCTGCAAAGTTTGGAATTACCGGCGCGGAGGAAGACGAGCTTTCTGGCGGCAACGGAAAAGACAATGCGGCTTTGGGGCTTGAAGTATTAAATGGAAAAGGACGAAAAACGATCCGCTATGCTGTCGGATTGAATACCGGGGCTGTTTTGTACCTTTGCGGAAAGGCGAAAAACTTAAAAGAAGGCTATGACAAAGCGTTGGCGGCAATTGATAGCGGAAAAGCCCTTGCAAAATTGAACGAAATTGTAGAAGTAAGTAAGTCTCTTTAACAGGAAAACCAATGGACACAAAAAATATAGTTGCACAGATTGTTGAACAGCGCAAAAAAGATATTGCTGAGCGCGGATATAGTTTTGGTTTTGAAATTCCAAAGGTTAGAACGCGCCCTGTTAATCCTTTTATGGCAGAACGTGGCGTAATCCTGGAAGTAAAAAGAGCAAGCCCGAGCAGGGGAGACATTGCGCCGGAACTTAATGCCGCCGAAACTGCCCTGAAATATCGCGCCAACGGAGCTGGCGCAATCAGCTGCCTTACCGAAGAAAATTATTTTAAAGGTAGCCTTGCGGATTTAATTGCGGTGTGTGAAGCAGTTCCTGATGTTGCCGTTTTGCGCAAGGATTTTTTGATTGACGAAAAGGAAATAGAAATCGCTTATCTGTGCGGCGCGGATGCGGTTCTTTTAATCAGCGGAATCCTGACAACCGAAAAAATGAAGGCGATGACTGCAAAGTGTGCCCAATTTGGAATCCGCGCCTTTGTGGAAGTGCGCACAGAAGAAGACGCAGACAAAGTTCTTGAAGTAAAAAAATATTATCCAGAAACGATTGTGTGCGGCGTTAATTCAAGAAACTTAAAAGACTTTTCGATTGATCTGCTTGTGCCTGCCCAGCTAAAAGAAAAGCTTGGCGGCGACGTTGTTTTTGAAAGCGGAATTACAACTCCTGAAGCGGCCGGGAAAATCGGTTCAATGGGATTTTGCGGACTTTTGCTCGGAGAATTTGCCGCTCGAAATCCAGAAAAAGCCGGCGGCTTTGTGCGTGCGTTTAAGGGCTCAGAACAGAATCTTTATGGCAAAAAAATCATTTCGCTTGCCAAGAAAATTTATAAAAATAAAGACAGTGGCCGCCCACTTGTAAAGGTTTGCGGACTTACGCGCGCAGACGATGTTCTTTTGGCAGACCAGCTTGGCTCGGATTTTGTCGGCTTTATTTTTGCTTCGGGCTTTGCCCGCAATGTCTGTGGACAAAAGTTTGAGCAGATTAAGAAAATTCTTCCTCAGGTAAAGGCTTTTAAGGTTGCTGTAATTACAGAGCCAGACAGCAAAGAGGCGGAGATGGCAATACAACTTGTAAAAGAAGGCGTTTTGGATTTTATTCAACTACATGGAATAAAATACGAAGACACTGGCGAAGAATTAAAAAATATTCCTCATTATTTTGCTTTAGCTTCAAAAGAAAAAATAGAAAAGGTCGAAACCGAAAAACTCGACAGATTTGGCGAAGTTCGCTATTTGCAGGACTGCAAGGCTCATATTTATGGTTCGACAGAACATTTGTGGCTTGCCGGTGGGCTTAATGCTGAAAATGTCGGGGGGCTTTGTAAAAAGTTTTATCCTGAACTGGTAGATGTTTCCAGCGGAATAGAAGGCAATGTTTGCGGAGAAAAGGATGAAAGAAAAATGAAGGATTTTTTTGACAAGCTTACAAACATTGCCTGAGTTTACTTTACTGTTCGCGCACAAGGCGGAATCCAACATTGGCATAACGCTTTTTTGGATCCCGGGACTGTTCGTTGTTTTCTGAGCGGCAGTCCATGCGCTTTGAGTCGAATGCTCCTCCTTTTACGAGCATGGTGCCGTCGTCGTTTCTGGTGCTCGTCCATTCCCAGACATTCCCCCAGAAATCAAGTCCGCCACTCGCTCCTGTCGTCTGACTGTATTTAAAAACGTCTGTGAGAGTGCGGTCTTCTTCAACATTAAAATCGGCATCCTTTGGCATGTGGCCTGCTGCAAGCTGCCATTCATATTCTGTTGGCAGGCGGTAAGTGTAGCCGTCTTTTTTGCTGAGCCATTTGCAGTATTTTTCAATGTCTTTTATGTTAACGTTTGTTGCCGGCAGGTTTTCGGCTCCTTGTGGAACTTTTTTGCCTGTAAACTCGGCGTATTGTGCGTTTGTTACCGGAGTGTGCGCAACGTAAACGTTCTGGGCGGCGCCTAAAAGCGGGTGATATGCTTCATCTTTTACGTGTCCTTCTGTAAAGCGCGGGTCGGTAAAACGCGCCATCGACTGTTGAATGCGTAAGTCGCGGACGGCGATTGTTTCGTCTACGATCTCCTGCATGTCGGTAATCTGGTACTCGTAACGTGCGGAAGTTTTTAGTTCTTCAAGTTTAGAAACTTTTCTTGCAATAACGTCGTCGTAATTTAAGTTAACCTGGGCAAGCAGGGCGTTGTAGGTTTCTTTGCCAGGATTTTTGCGATATTCACGGATTGCGTTCCTGGTTGCTTCGTTTAGTTCCGGGCGCTCTTTTTCGATTGTCGTGTTGTATTTAAAAATCTTTCCTTCCGGATTTATCTGCTGCATTTTACTTGGCTTTTCTGCAAATGCCGTCACCGAAAATAAAACAAAGCAGACAGCCGAAACCAAATTTAATTTTTTTAAAATCTTTAATTTCATAAAAATTAACCTCTTGTCTATGCTTTTATCCTAAAGTCGGCCCAAAGAAATATCATTAAAGAACAATAAAAGAAAAATAAGAAAAGTCTTAAAAACGTGCGGGCCCTCGTAAATAAAGCTGGCCTCGAAGATGCTGTCAAAGTTGCCAACGAAGATTGAACAAAAAACTGGCAGTTCAAAAAGTTTAACCCCTCATTTTTGCCGGGCGTCTGCAAAGCTGGCAAAAAAAACAAAAGCAGATTGACAAAAAAAACTCCGCCTGGTACTATGTTTCTATAAATAGAAACATAAACAAGCAAACACTGGAGGAACATAAATGTACAGCGAGTCGGTTGACGGATTTTTTGGAGATTATGGCGGAAAGTATATTCCGGAAGTGCTAAGGACTGCAGTTGATGAACTGGAAAAAGCCTTTAATTTTTATATAAAAGATTCCCAATTCCTTGAAGAATTAAGAATCTTGCGACGCGACTACATTGGCCGCGAAACTCCGCTTATGTATGCTGAGCGCGCAACAGAACTTTTAGGCGGCGGACAGATTTACATTAAGCTCGAAGGCCTGGCAAACACCGGCGCGCACAAAATAAACAACGCAATCGGTCAGGTTCTCCTTGCAAAAAAAATGGGAAAGACACGCATTATTGCAGAAACAGGAGCCGGACAGCACGGAGTTGCAACAGCCGCAGCGTGCGCAAAACTTGGAATGGAGTGCGTTGTTTACCAGGGCGAAGTTGACGTTCGCCGCCAGCAGCCAAATGTTGCTGCAATGGAATTGTACGGCGCAAAGGTTGTAGCAGTTAAAAACGGTTCACGCACATTAAAAGACGCCGTAAACGAAGCAATGCGCGACTGGGCAACAAATTTCGAAAATACACATTATTGCTTAGGTTCAGCCCTGGGGCCTGCTCCATTCCCGGATATGGTACGCACTTTTCAGTCTGTAATCGGCGAAGAAGTAAAAAAACAATGCGCAGAACGCAACATAAAAATTGATTCCCTTGTTGCGTGCGTCGGTGGCGGTTCAAATGCTTCTGGATTTTTTGCCCCGTTTTTTGAAGACACCAGCGTAAAACTTTACGGAGCCGAAGGCGGCGGAACTGGCCCTGAACTTGGAAACAACGCCAGCCGAATGACAGGCAACGCAGCTCGCGACGACATTATGCAGGGCTTTAAAAGCCGATTTTTAGTAGACAGCGACGGACAGGCACAAAAAACAAGTTCAATTTCTGCCGGACTCGACTATTTAGGAATCAGCCCACAGCTTGCGATGCTCGGCAAAACCGGCAGAATCACTTTTGAAGCAATCCGCGACAACGAAGCTCTCGACGCTGTAAGTTTTTTTGCCCGCAACGAAGGAGTTTTAATGGCCCTCGAAAGTGCACATGCTGCAGCCTATGCAATAAAACTTGCGCCTGCCGTTTCAAAAGACAAGGCGATTATCATAAATATGTCAGGCCGCGGCGACAAGGACGTTTTTATTACGTCTCCGGTTTTCCGTGCAGAAGAATGGAAATCATTTCTGCGCTCAGAGCTTGAACGCCTGGAAACAAATAAAAACGTTCACGATAAATATTAAAAATTGGGCGTTCCCCGACATTCGTCGGGGCGGGCTTTTCGGGGTTCCGCTGTTCGCTCCATTGCTGCGCAACGCGCCTGCGGCGCGCCCCTACAATCCCTAACGCGAAGCGTTAGGCCACAGTACTGTCATTGCCGTACTTAATCCAGCAATCTTTGCCTGACTGTCATTGTCGTACTTGATACGACAATCTGCTGTTGGAAAAGATTCCCGCTTTCCGTGCGGAAATGCATTTTTAAGTTGGTTGACAGCCCCTGTTCAATAAACAAATTTTGATGAGGAAAAATTATGATAAAGTTAATGTCACATTTAGTTGCAAATTATCCAAATCCAGAACTTTCATTCGCCGCCGCCGAAGCTTTAGTTGCCGGCGGAGCAGATTTTTTAGAAATTCAGCTTCCTTTTTCTGATCCAAACGCAGACGGCCCTGTAATTCAAAATGCGTGCTCAACAGTTTTAGCAAACGGAGCAACTTCAAAAGACGGGCTGGACTTTATTGCAAAACTGCGCAAGGCTTTTCCAGACGTAAAAATTGCGATTATGTCCTATGCTTCACTTATTTTTACGCCGGGAGTTGACGACTTTTGCCGTCGCGCATCTGAAGCCGGCGTAAACGCAATGATTATTCCAGATTTGCCTTTTGACTGCGACGAAGGCTTAACTCTTGCCTGCAAAAAATACGGAATGGAAAATATTCCAGTTGCTGCCCCAAGCATGGCGGACGAACGCATGCAGAAAATGCTCGACACAGGATTTAAAACAATTTATGCAGCCCTGCGCGCAGGAATTACCGGCATGGACACAAAGGTGGACACTTCAACCGTACAATTCTTAAAAAAACTAAAAAAGCCAAATAAAAGCGGCATAACTCCAGAACTTTACGGCGGTTTTGGCATAAGCTCGGGCGAACAGGCAAAGGCAATTTCTCCTTACGTCGAAGGCGTTGTAGCAGGTTCAGTCTTTGTGCGCTTAATCGACGCAAGTAAAGGCGACAAAAAAATTCTGCAGGAGACAATCACGGCCAAAGCAAAAGAAATTAAGGGGCTGTAACAGTAACAGTGCCGTGCACCGGCACGGCTCTTAATGTAACCTTTTATTTTTGTATTGATTTGTCTTTCTAATGGAGCGCCCGATATGAAAATAAAAACAATTAAAACGCTTATTTTTACAGGTCTTTTTGCCCTTGTTTTGTTGCCGGGATTTTCACAAGTTCAAAAAAGCGAAGAATTTGAAACTCTTTTTAAAAGCGGCACTTACAAAAAAGACGGAATTGAACTTCCTTTCAGAGTTGCGCATTTTAATCAGACCGAAAAAACTGAACCTGTCCTTGTAGTTTTTATGCACGGCCATTCGGCTTTCGGAAAAGATAATTCAAGCCAGCTTACAAAAGAAACCCTAAAAAACATTGTCCGCTACGTGCAGAAAAATTCAATAAACGCATTTGTTTTAGCGCCGCAGTGCGACGACAGCTCAAAATGGACGGACATTCCAGAAATCCTGAACTCTTTCTACACAGAATTCAAAAAAGAAAACGGCTGTTCAAAAATCCTTCTTTCCGGAGACTCAATGGGTGGCTGCGGAATATGGCTTTTGCTCGACAAATATCCGTCGCTTGCAGAAAAGGCAGTTATGCTTGGAGCCGCTCCTTTTAAGCCGAACATAAGAAATTTTACAAAGACGGGCATTTTTGCCATTTGTGGCGACAACGACGATTTTGGAAGTGTTAGGAGAATCGAACCTGTCATAAAAAAAATAAACGAGCTGAACGGTTCTGCCCGGATAAAAATCCTAAAAAACTCAGACCATATTCAAACCTGCACAAACGGAATGTCCCAAGATGTCCTGGACTATTTTTTCGATAAAAAGTAGAAACTGTCTAAAAAGTTCTCTTAATAATGAATTGTGTGCATCGGCCTGCAAGTCATTATGAAAAAAGATTCCCCGGTCAAGCTGAGGGAATGACACACATATTGTCATTCCCACACTTAATGCGGAAATCTTTAACTGCTTGCACTATATTCATTTAGACAGACGCTAAGACAAACAACGCCAGACAAAACTAAAGCGAATTTACTGCCTTTTTTTCTTTTAGCCACAGTATGCGCTGATTCGAACTTCCCCTAAAATCTAAGGTAAGGTCTTTTTTTTCCTGGATAAAAGGACCGTCAACGAGCACATCAATACAGTTGAGCATGTCGTCTGTTATTTCGCAGTGTTTTCTTCCATCGGCCGGCTTTAAGTCAATATCGTAAACATAGCCGGAATAACACCAGATTGTTTTTTGCGGATAAATTGAACGCACCTTCTGTAAAAAAGGAGCTAAAACCCGCTGGTTTTCTTCTTCAAAAGGCTCTCCGCCCAAAACTGTCAGACCCTGGATAAAGTCCGGTTTAAGGGCTTCGATAATTTCGTTTTCTGTGGCGGCAGTAAATTCATTGCCGTAATTAAAATTCCAGGTTGCCTGGTTAAAGCAGCCCGGACATTTGTTTCTGCAGCCACTTACAAACAGGCTCACGCGAACCCCAAGCCCGTTTGCAACATCAATTTTTTTAATTTCCCCGTAGTTCATTTTTATACTCTACAGGTGCAGAACGCGTTCTTTTATTTCCTGCGTACGTCCCTGGTTCCAGTATTGAGTTCCAATGTAACCGCAGGTGCGGCGGGCAACGTTCATCTTTGTCTGGTCTGTATTTCCACAGTTAGGGCACTGCCAGACAAGTTTTCCGTCAGCGTCTGCAACGATGCGGATTTCGCCAGTGTAACCGCATTTCTGGCAGCAGTCAGACTTTGTATTCAATTCCGCATACATAATGTTTTCGTAAATGTGCTTTAACAGAGCAATTACTGCAGGAATATTGCTTTCCATGTTTGGAACTTCAACATAACTTACAGCTCCGCCCGGACTAAGTTCCTGGAACTGGCTTTCAAAAGTAAGCTTTGTAAATGCATCAACTGGTTCAGTTACGTGGATATGATAAGAATTTGTAATGTAATTTTTATCTGTTACGCCCTGAATTTCTCCAAAACGACGTTTAAGGCACTTTGCAAACTTGTATGTTGTAGACTCAAGCGGAGTTCCGTACAGAGAAAAAGCAATATTTGTCTTGTCTCTCCATTCTGCACATTTTGCATTCATGTAGCGCATAACTTTTAATGCAAATGGTGTAGCTTCTGGATCTGTGTGAGGTTTGCCCGTCATAAATTTTGTACATTCACAAAGACCGGCATATCCGAGAGAAATTGTCGAGTAACCGCCGTACAAAAGTTTATTGATAACTTCACCTTTTTCTAAGCGCGCAAGTGCACCGTTCTGCCACAAAATCGGAGCAACATCGCTCGGAGTGTTTAATAAACGGTTGTGGCGCGCCATAAGGGCACGGAAGCACAATTGCAGACGTTCTTCAAAAATCTTCCAGAAAGACTCTTCGTTTCCGCCAGAAGAACATGCAACGTCAACAAGGTTAATTGTAACAACGCCCTGGTTAAAGCGTCCGTAAAATTTAGGCCTGTTTGTGTCTGTGTCGTGGTAAACCGTTAAGAATGAACGGCAACCCATGCAAGGATAGCAGTTTCCGTCTTTTAATTCCTTCATCTTTTTTTCAGAAATATAATCTGGAACAAGACGGCGTGCAGTGCATTTTGCTGCAAGTTCAGTTAAATAGAAATATTTTTCACCTTCGTTAATATTGTCCGGCTCAAGAACATAAATAAGTTTTGGAAAAGCCGGAGTAACCCAGAATCCAGCCTCGTTTTTTACGCCCTGGTAACGCTGACGCAAAACTTCTTCAATAATAAGCGCAAGGTCGGCCTTAGTCTGTTCGTCTTTAACTTCATTTAAATACATAAAAACAGTAACAAAAGGACTCTGACCGTTTGTCGTCATAAGAGTTACAACCTGATACTGAATCATCTGAACGCCACGAGTAATTTCGTCCTTTAAGCGCATTTCAACGATTTCTTTAAATTGTTCTTCTGTGTAATGAACTCCGGTTTTTTCTGCAATCGTGTTCATTTCGCGGATAATCTTTTTGCGGCTTACATCAACAAAAGGAGCAAGGTGAGCAAGAGAAATTGACTGACCACCGTACTGGCTCGAAGCAACCTGCGCAATAATCTGAGTTGCAATGTTGCAGGCAGTCGAAAAAGAATGAGGTTTGTCAATTTTTGTTCCGGAAATAACAGTTCCATTCTGCAACATGTCTTCTAAGTTTACGAGATCGCAGTTGTGCATGTGCTGAGCAAAATAGTCAGCATCATGAAAGTGAATTATTCCTTCGTTGTGTGCCTGGACAATATCTGCATCGAGCAGAAATCGCTTTGTAATATCTTTAGAAACTTCACCAGCCATGTAATCGCGCTGAACAGAAACAACAGTTGAGTTTTTGTTTGAGTTTTCCTGTTTTACTTCTTCGTTCTGGCATTCAAGCAGCGAAAGAATCTGCTGGTCCGTCGTGTTTGCCTTGCGCATAAGTTCATGCTGGTAGCGGTAGGTAATGTATTTTTTTGCAATATCAAAAGCTCCGGCCTTCATGATCTGTTTTTCTACAAGGTCCTGAATTGCTTCGACATTCATTTCGTGTTTTTCAGCAGCGCAGTGTTGTTCGATTTCCTGTGCAATTTTTTCAATCTGTTCGTCAGAAAGCTGGTCGCTGAGCGGAACTTCTTTATTTGCCTTAGAAATTGCCGTAACGATTTTATTTATGTCAAAGATTACTTCAACGCCGTTTCTCTTGATAATTTTCATTTTTTTTATTTTTCCTCCGTTTATTTGATTTTTTTTATAAAAAGTACTTGACAAAGAATTTTATTGTCTAGTGGTGTGATTAGATAAAAAAGCCTAAAAAACGCTATATTTAGTGTTTTTTAGGTCGTGTCATAAATATATATCGCAAGCCGTTTACAGTCAATTACAAAAAGGCAAAAATAAAATTCTTAACGGAAAAATCCTAAATTTGCTTTTTTTAGCTTTGGAGCGCAATTTACAGTTCGCGTCCGGCTGCTACGGGTTGCGCTATCGCTTCATTGTGCAGGCACAACTTGCGCCCTTCGCATCCGGGCTAGGATTTATTGTAAAAATTTGCATTTTTCAGTTCGCGTGTTTTTAAATTCAATATCAAAAAAGTACAAAAACAGATTTTGTTTCTTGACAGTTTTGCACAAAAAAATTATCGTTATTTCATTCGGCAAAGACGCTGTAAATAAAACGCTATCATTGTCTTTAAAATACAAGGGATGGGGTTTTGTTTGCAGCGTTTTTTTTTGCTGAAAATAAATGCCACAAAAAGGAGAATTAAAATGGCACTTAAAGAATTCAACGTTAAAAATGCTTACTGCAAACGCGTTTGGGATGAGCTTAAAACTCGTTATGCTGATCAGGAACACTTCCTCCAGGCTGCTGGTCTCGTTCTTGAAACACTTTCACCAGTTGTAGACACAATGCCAGAACTCGAAAACACAGCTGTTCTCGAACGCTTCGTAGAACCAGAAAGAATCGTTATGTTCCGTGTACCTTGGACAGACGATGCCGGAAAACCACACGTAAACCGCGGATTTCGCGTTCAGTTTAACTCTGCAATCGGACCATACAAGGGAGGTTTGCGCTTCTCTCCAGAAGTAGGCCTTGACGTTCTTAAATTCTTAGGCTTTGAACAGGTTCTTAAAAATTCTTTGACAACTCTTCCAATGGGCGGCGGAAAAGGTGGTTCAGACTTTGATCCACACGGAAAATCAGATGCAGAAGTAATGAGATTCTGCCAGTCATTCATGACAGAACTTTACCGCCATATCGGTGCAGATACAGACGTTCCAGCTGGCGACAAGGGTGTTGGCGGACGCGAAGTTGCATTCATGTTCGGACAGTACAAGAGAATTACAAACCAGTTTACAGGCGTTCTTACAGGAAAAGGCCTCGACTTTGGCGGTTCTTTGATTCGTCCAGAAGCTACAGGCTACGGTCTTATTTACTTTGCAGACTGCATGCTCAAGGCTGTAAACACAGACTTTAACGGCAAAACATGCATTATTTCCGGAGACGGAAACGTTGCTCAGTATGCTTGCGAAAAAATCAACCAGCTCGGCGGAAAAGTAATCACACTTTCTGACTCAACAGGCTACATTCTTGACGAAGACGGAATCGATGCAGAAAAGCTCGCATTCGTTATGCAGTTCCGCGGTGAACACAAAAAGATTGACACTTACGTTACAAAATATCCAAAAGCAAAATTCTTCAAGGGAGAAAAACCTTGGGGCGTTAAGGCTGACTGTGCATTCCCATGCGCAACTCAGGACGAAATCTATCTTGAAGACGCAGAAAAGCTCGTTGCAAACGGCGTAAAACTCGTTGCAGAAGGCGCTAACATGCCAACTCGCGCAGACGCAATCGAATATTTGCAGAAGAACGACGTTCTCTTTGCTCCAGGAAAAGCAGCAAACGCAGGCGGTGTAGCAGTTTCTGGTCTCGAAATGTCTCAGAACTCAGAACGCCTTTCTTGGACACGCGAAGAAGTTGACGCTAAGCTCAAGACAATCATGACAAACATTCATGACAACGCTTACGAAACAGCTAAAAAATACGCTCCTTCAAAGACAACAGACTACGTTTCTGGCGCAAACATTTACGGCTTCTTAAAAGTTGCCCGCGCAATGCAGGCTCAGGGATTGGTATAATCGCTAACTTTTGATTAATACAGTCTGAATACGGCTGTCTGCAGGATTTTTTAAAGATTTCTGCAGACAGCCTTTTTTATTAGGCAGATGCCGCTGTGATTGCAGAACTTGATTCGGCAATCTCACAGTCCTGTCGTTGCTCGTCGTGCCTTTTGTGTCATTCCCTTAGTTGTCGCCCCTGTCACCCCTAATCTCGACTTACCTTGTCATTCCCTGGCTTGACCAGGGAATCTCCTTCTTCAACAGATTGTCGTATCAAGTACGACAATGACATGTGGGACAAGATTGTCGGGTCAAGATGAGACAATGACACTTTAGATGAGATTGTCATATCGAGTCCGACAATGACACTCCGGGTGTTTTTTCTGCTATAATAAAAAAATGGCTAGAGAAAGATTAGGCAGCCGTCTTGGATTTATTCTTTTGAGTGCAGGCTGCGCAATTGGTTGTGGAAACGTATGGAAGTTTCCGTGGATGGTTGGTCAGAACGGAGGCGGTGCATTCGTTCTTGTATATCTTGCATTCCTTGTTTTGCTCGGACTCCCGGTTTTAACAATGGAATTTGCGCTTGGACGCGCGTCTCAGGCAAGCCCTGTAAAAATGTACCAGGCATTGGAAAAAGACGGACAAAAGTGGCATTTACACGGATACGTCTGCCTTTTTGGTAACATTGCCTTAATGGCATTTTACACAGTTGTTACAGGCTGGTTCATTTATTATTTTGTATCGTTTGTTGCAGGGCGTTCAACAGAACTGAACTTTGTAAAAATGATTACAAGTCCAAAAATCAACGTAATTTTCTTATTTATTGCAGTTGGGCTCTGCTTTTTTGTTCTTACTAAAAACCTTCAGAGCGGACTTGAAAAAATTACAAAAGTAATGATGACCCTTTTAATGCTGTTAATCCTTGTTCTTGCGATCCGCAGCATAACTCTTCCAAACGGAACTCAGGGACTTTATTTTTATCTCGTTCCAGACTTTTCTAAAATTAACCTTAACGTTGTAGTTGCCGCAATGAACCAGGCATTCTTTACACTTTCGCTTGGAATCGGCGCAATGGCAATTTTCGGAAGTTACATCGGCAAAGAAAAAACACTTATGGGCGAAAGTATTAATGTAATCGTTCTCGACACCTTTGTTGCAGTTTTTGCGGGGCTCATTATTTTTCCTGCGTGTGCTTCATTTAATATTGCCGTAGATTCTGGTCCGTCATTGCTTTTTAACACAATGACAGCCGTATTTAATTCAATGGCAGGCGGAAGATTGTGGGGCAGTCTTTTCTTCCTGTTTATGGTTTTTGCTGCTTTTTCTACAGAACTTGCTGTCTGCGAAAATATTCTTGCCTGCGTGCGCGAACTTACAGGCTGGTCACGCAAAAAGGGTTGCATAATCTGCGGAAGCGGAATCTTTTTAATTTCCCTTACAACCGCCCTCGGATATAGCGTATTTAAGTTTCAGCCGTTTGCCGAAGGCTCTGCCTGGCTCGACTTTTGGGATTTTATCGTAAGCAACAATCTTTTGCCGTTAGGTTCACTCATTTTTGCACTTTTCTGGTGCAATAAACGTTTTGGAAAAGGCTGGCAGTCATTTGTAGAAGAAGCAAATTCCGGCGAAGGCTTAAAAGTACAAAACTGGATGAAGCCGATTTTTGCCTGGTTTGTGCCATTGTGCATAATTGCAATTTACGTAATCGGTTTAATAACATTTAACTGGCGATAGAAAGTTTGGGCGTTTCCCTTTGCGCATAGCGCAAAGGGGCGGGCTATCCGGGGTTCCGCTATACGCTCCATAAAAAACGGCAAGCCGTTTTTTACGCCTCCGGCGCCCCTACTATCCCTAACGCGACAGCGTTAGGTCGTGCGCTTTAGCGCACACGACAATAACGAGTTTGTGATAAGCAAACTCGCAGCGTAGCAGTCGCCAGACTGATACGCAAGCATCCCTAACGCGACAGCGTTAGGTCGTGCGCTTTAGCGCACACGACAATAACGAG
>CAVJSA010000021.1:0-36655 GCA_963651875.1 Lachnospiraceae bacterium
AATTGCACAGCAATTTGTGGCGCGACAGGATGTCGCACGCGTTAGGGATGCTTGCCTGTCAACAGGTTGCCAGGCTGCGAGTTTGCTTATCGCAAACTCGTTATTTACGTGTGCGCTAAAAGCGCACGTCCTTGCTGCGCAAGGGATGCTTGCCTGTCAACAGGTTGCCAGGCTGCGAGTTTGCTTATCGCAAACTCGTTATTAACGTGTGCGCAAAATGCGCACGGCCTAACGCTATCGCGTTAGGGATGCTTGCGTATCAGTCTGGCGACTGCTACGCTGCGAGTTTGCTTATCGCAAACTCGTTATTATCGTGTGCGCTAAAGCGCACGACCTAAGCCTTTCGGCTTAGGGATAGTAGGGGCGCCGCAGGCGTTCTGCTGACTGTCTGTGTTCACTGTGTAAATGTCCAGCCGTCTGTTGTCTGTGCCACGGACGGCACGCAAAGACAGTAGACCGCAAGAAATGCGTAGCATTTGTTGCCTGACAGGATGTCAGCAGAATGGAGCGCTTGTCGCGGAACCCCGAATAGCCCGACGGCGACTTGTCGCCGAAACGCCCGGATTACTAAAACAATTAAGGAATTTAACTTTCTGTTAAGGGCTGGTGATTTAATTTACAATTAGATTTTGCGGGAGTATAATCGTTTAATATGACAGATTTACTTAGTGATTCAGAATTTGAAAAATTTCGTAAGGTAATTTATGACAAGAGTGGTATTACTTTTTCTGCAACAAACCGCTCTATTCTTGATTCTCGCTTAAAGGAAAAACTTCGCGAAAAAGGGCTGGCATCTGTTCAGGATTATTATAATTTGATTATGTCGGATGAAGGCGAAATGAAAATTATGCTGGATTCTGTTACGACAAATTTGACCCGGTTTTTTAGAAATCAGCCACATTTTGATGCCCTGATAAATTATGTGATTCCACACATTCTTGAAGAAAAAAAGAAAACCGGCGACACAAAGATAAAAATCTGGAGTGCGGGCTGTTCAACTGGCGAAGAGCCGTACACAATTGCAATGATTTTAAAAGAAGTTCTGCCGGCTCCTTATACTTTCCAGATTACGGCTTCTGATATTTCGTTAAAGTCGCTGATGGTTGGTCAGCAGGGCTTTTATCCGGATTCGAGAATTCAGGGAATTCCTGCAAATTATTTGAGCAAATATTTTACTAAGACAGAAACTGGCTATCAGGTTACGAAAGATTTAATTTCTACAATTAAGTTTGACTACCATAACCTTAAAAACGATTCTGGAATGCGCAACCTTGATGTTGTTTTTTGTCGCAATGTTTTGATTTATTTTGACGAAGCTGCGCAGAAAAACTGTATTGACCGTTTCTGGGACGCAATGGGCAGAAAATCCTATCTTTTTATTGGTCATTCTGAATCTTTGTTTGGAATGGACACTCAGTTTGAATTTTTAAAGACAAACTGGGCTTGTTTGTATCAGAAAAATATTTAGTCTGGTTTTTAACGATTGAATTTTTACCAAAACGCACGGATGGCGGATTTTTATAAAAAACTTTAAGTGGCGCAGATTGGATTTGTAAGGCGCCTTTAAATTTTGTTTAAGTTTGACATTCACTTCTATATAAAAAAGTGACGGGGGATTTTAATGGACGATATTTCGGTTTTTGTATGTGATGATTCAGCCTTAATGAGGAATGTAATTACAAGAGTTATTGATAACACTCCTGGAATGAAAGTTGTTGAAAAAGCAATGAACGGGCAGTTTTTAATCAACAAACTCGAATACACAAAACCGGATGTAATTATTTTGGACATTGAAATGCCTGTAATGACCGGCATTGAATACCTTCGTTACAGAAAAGATCACGGACCGGATATTCCTGTAATAATTCTTTCTTCGATTGCAGAAAAAGGTGCTGCCGTTACTGTCGAAGCCCTTGAACTTGGTGCCTGCGATTTTATTACAAAGCCAAATGGTTCAATTTCTGCCGACATTAATTCTGTTGCAGACCGCTTGATCGAAATGATTGCTTCTTATGGCGGGGCTCAGGCAAGAATAAACGGCAAAACTGTTTATGGCATTGATTATTACATAAAGTTGAATTCTCAGCGTGCGATTGAGCGCAAATTGCAGACTGCGCTTGGCGACAAGGCAAAAGACGTTACAATGTCGTTCTTAAAGCCTGCTCCAGTTACGGAAGAGCCAAAACCGGTGCAGAAAAACATTGCTCAGGCTGCTGCCCCAAAAGAAATAACTCCAATTATACCTTTACAGCCTTCCGGCAAAATTGAATTGATTGCGATTGGAATTTCTACTGGCGGACCAAATGCACTGCGCGAAATGTTTTCCGAGATTGATCCGGACGTAAAGCAGCCGATAATGGTTGTTCAGCATATGCCAGCTGGTTTTACAAAAGAGTTTGCTGCAAGTTTGGACAGAATCTGTCCTTTGAGCGTAAAAGAAGCAGAAGACGGCGATATACTCGAAAGCGGACATGTTTACATTGCTCCGGGTAATTTCCATATTTTGGTTGAACGCACATCAATGGGCAAATATCTTGTAAGAACAAACCAGGAACCGCCTCGCAACGGACACAGACCTTCTGCCGATGTTTTGTTTGAATCCGTTGCAAAAGTTTTTGGTAACCGCAGTTTAGGCGTTATTATGACCGGCATGGGCAAAGACGGCGCTGTTGAACTGGCCGAAATGCGCAAAAAAGGTGCCTGGACTTTGGGGCAGGACGAAAAATCTGCAATTGTTTACGGAATGCCTCGTGTTGCCTGGGAACTCGGTGCTGTACAAAAGCAGGTCAGCCTGAAAGACATGGCAAAGGAAATCAGCAAACTAGCAAAAGAAAATGCCTGATTTTTTGCCCAACGCTTTGTAGGCAAGAGCTTTGAACTAAAGAGTTTGCTTAATTATTGGCTTAGAAGGAATAAAAGGTGCGCGGCTTAGAGCAAAAACTATTCCTTCGCCTGCAAAAAATGCCACTAAACATACCGCAAACTTTAAATATTCGTTTACCTGTAAGTTTACGGCAGTTAAAATTTGAATCGAAAAAAATCCTGCCAAACCACATAAAACAATCGGAAAAAAAAGCGCGCACAAACCAAATAAAAATTTTACCGGCGGTTTTAATTCAATACGTACGACAGTTCCTTCTAAAAGCTTAAAATGTCTGGAATTTATGCCAACAAAGGTTTTGTTGTTTTTTCCGCAGTTGTTAATCGAAGGACAGTTTATACACGCCGGCGAAAAAACAGGCGCCAGAATAACTTTTTGAGAATTTTCTGTAACTGACAAAACCCTAGCCAGACTAAGCATCTATCTGTCCATGATTTTTAATTGCAGCCATCTGCTGTTCGCAGGATTCAACTCCGGCTGTAATGTCTAATTCTGCATAAGTGTCGCGCAGGTTAAAAAGTGCGTCGTAATAATACGGATTAATCGAAATTGCGTTTTCAAAAGCCTCGGCTGCGAGGGCATAATATTCTAAATTAAAATAAATTACGCCAAGAGTGTTCCACAGATGCGAATTTTTAGAATTACATTCAAGCCCAAACTTACAAAAATCAATAGCTTCTGAAGTGAGCCCAATGTTAAAGTCGATGAGGGCTAAGGATTCTATAACTTCGTCATCTTCTTCTTCAATGGAAAAAGCTTTTGACAGAGATTCTTTTGCCATTAAAAGATCTCCGCTGTCGCGGTAAGTAACTCCAAGGTTATACCACAGGAGATAGTTGTTTTTTTCAAGAGAAAGAGCCTTTTTAAAACAGGCGATCGCTTCTTTGTAGTCTCCGTTGGAAGCAAGTTGAATTGCCTGCATATTCAACTGAGATGCGTTTTCGATAAGTGCCGGCATAAATTCCTCCCGCTAAAGCATTTTGCTAAAAAGTTCTTTTATTAAAGTTCCGCTTTGTGTCTGCTTTCCAAAAAGACCGGCAAGTTTTTCTGACTTTTGGCAGACAAGTTCCCGACCTTTTTTTTCTGCCTCTGCAATTGCTCCGTTTTTCTGCAGAATCGAAATTGCCTTTTCTACCGCTGGACTATCGATTCCCTGAGCGCGAGCCTGCACAAAAAGAGCCGAAAGTTCTTTTTCGTCCTGAGGGCAGGACTGCAAATGCAAAAGAACCGGCAGAGATTTTTTGCCTTCTACAATGTCATCTCCGCGTTTTTTTCCAGGGTTGCCGGTTGTAAGGTTTTTTACATCATCAATAATCTGAAATCCAACCCCAATATCCTGAGCAATCTGGCCTGCCAATTCAACTTCGGAGTCTGTTCCGCCACCAGCAAGAATTCCTGTTTTTACAGCAAGACGAGCCAAAGTTCCTGTTTTATTTCTGACCATTGCCGTGTATTCTTCCACCGACGGAATTAAATCCGGATTTCTGTGCCATTTTATGTCCATTGCCTGCCCCAGATGCAAAAGACGCAGTTCCGTTAAAAAAAGGTCATAAAAGCGCAGTTTTACACAATCTTCGAGGTCAATTTTTTTTATTGCCGCTGATGCTTCAAAATAAAGCCAGCTTGCCGCATTGATTGCAACGTCCATTCCGTAAGTTATGTGGGCGCACGGTTTACCGCGGCGAGTGTCGGCTCCGTCTTCTATGTCGTCGTGAATCAAGCTTGCAGTGTGGGCAAATTCTACAAGAGGCGTAAGCATAAAGGCTTTTTCAATATCTGCGTCTGTGTTTTTTGCTTCTTTTACCATTTCTGCACACAAAACTAAAAGCAGAGGGCGCCAGCGCTTTCCACCAAGCGAAATTAAATGTGCACAAGGCTGAGTTAAAACATCTATGTGGCCTTGATTTATGCATGCGTCTATTTTTCCAAAAGAAAGTTCTTTCCACGCTTCGTCAACCTTTGCAGGTAAGAATTCTTTTAATACAAGTTCTATTTTTTCAAGTCGTCTGCTAAATTCGCTGTTCATAGTTTTAGTATAACTTAAAAACTGCTTTTTGTAATCTATGAGTAAGGTGGAGCCACAGACGGCAGAGCCTTTCGGCACGTTCTTTTTACTTTCCGGCTTTTCGTGGCTGTCGGTGCTGTGCACCCGCAAAGCGGCCACTACAATCCGGGCTAAAAAATAATTCAATTTAAAAACTAATTTTTAAGAATTGTCCAAAAATATTACGACAAAGTTTATGTAAAATTGTTAAAAAAAACGTTAAAATCAACCGATTAAAAAGATATGGCTTCTAACAGTTACGAAAAACCGGATTTCTGGTCGCAAAAAGCTTTTTCTGAAGGCTATCCTGCACGATCCGTTTATAAATTAAAAGAAATTGACGAAAAGTTTCATCTTCTCAAAAAAAGCAGCACAGTCTTGGATCTTGGTTCTGCGCCTGGCAGCTGGACAACATTTTTGCTTCGCAATTTAAGTGCAGAAGGCAAGGTCGTTTCCTGCGATTTAAATCCGCTTGCAAAAGATGTAAAGGGCGACAACCTTGTTTTTATTCAGGGCGACCTTACCGACAACGCAATCAGAGAAAGCATTAAAAACGAAGGTCCTTTTGACCTCGTTGTCTGCGATGCTGCTCCAAAAACTACAGGCAACAGAATTGTTGACACTGCGCGTTCTCAGGGACTTGTAAAAATGGCAATTTATTATGCTCAGACAATGTTGCGTCAGGGCGGAAACTTTGCTGTTAAGGTTTTTCAAAATGGAGACCAGCAGGCTTTATTAAAAATGATGCGCGAAATTTTTGAATCAGCAAAAGGCTTTAAGCCGATTGCCTGCCGTGCAGAAAGTTTCGAAACTTACCTGATCGGCATAAACAAAAAAAGCGCGTTGTAACGTTGTAAAATACAATTATGAGAGCTTTATGAAAAATAAAAAATTAAAAAAGATATTCAATATAAAAGTCTTAGAATGTTTTGCTGTTGCAATGGCATTTTGTTCTATTGTGCTTGTTGTTTCTCTGGTAATTCAACCTCAGAAACAGCTCGAAAACGGACAGGGCGGTTTTGAAACTCCTGTTGGCCCGGTTGTTACAGAAAGCGATGTTGCCGGAACTTCAGAAGAAAATTTTGAAAATTTGAGCGAAATTACTTACAGTTCTTACCGTGTACGCAAAGGCGACATGATCAGCGTAATTGCCGGAAACTTTGGTATTACGGAAGACACGATTATTTCTGTAAATAACATTCGTTCTTCAAGACTTTTGCAGATTGGAACATATTTAAAAATTCCTTCAATTCCTGGAATCCTTTACACAGTGCGCAAAGACGGCGAAACTGCAGATTCAATTGCACAAAAATATAAAATCGATACTGCAAAACTCTGTAATGTAAACAGCCTTACTCAAGAAACTTCGCTTACTGCAGGAACAATGCTCTTTTTGCCGGACGCTCAGTTAGATTGGGTTACAAGACAGGAAATTAACGGAGATTTATTTAAAAAGCCGATCCACGCAAGATGGTATTTGTCTTCTAGTTTTGGCTGGAGACAATCGCCGTTTACAGGAGCGAGAAGCTACCACGGCGGTGTTGATATGGCATGTTCTCAGGGAACAAGAATTTACGCTGCAATGGACGGAAAAGTCAGTGCAACGGGATTCAACAATACTTACGGAAACTACGTAATTGTTACGCATCATTCAGGCTATAAAACACTTTACGGACACATGAGCGCAATTGCTGCCGTAAAAGGTCAGTACGTAACACAAAACAGCGTGATCGGCTATGTCGGAAGCACTGGTTTGAGCACTGGTCCACACTTGCATTTTACAGTTTTTAAAAACGGCAAGCAGATAAATCCTCAAAATTTATGGAATTAGTTGCCTCGCGCTTAATTTTTTAGAGTTTTTACAAAAACAGATAATCCGTAAAGTAGAGTTTTTTTATTTTCTGTAAAACAAGAATCGAATTAATCTGTTCGAGCAATTCTTTATTTACAGTGTTTTCACCTTTTTGGCTTAGTTCCTGCGCCGTGTGTAAAGAAAAATATTCAATTATCAGATTTTGAATTTTTTTTGTATTGCGGTCGAGTTCTTCATAAAAACTCTGGTCATTTGCCTGATATTCAATATAAGGCGTAATTATTACAACTGCGGTTTTTCCGTTTTTGTCTGCCTTTGTCGTTGCCCTTAGTTTGCCTAAATTTGTAAAAGCTGCCTGGCTTTTAATCTGTGTGGTTGGGGCTGATTTAAATTGGGTTTCGTTTTGTAAGACAGGTTTTTCGCTTTTTTTTGAATTAAAAATCAAAACTGTCGTAATAATTGATAAAATCAAAAAAAATATTATCAGCGTTAATATTTTATTCACTTTCTGCATTTTGAATTTCTCCGCTGTTTTTTGAATCTTCGATATAAGGTTCTAAATACGGCTCCAAAAGTGAATAAAGTCGGTTTACTGTTTTTTTCTGTTTTAATTTGTTCTTTTCAAAAAAAGGAATTTCCGTATTTTCCTGTTCTGCCTGGTCTTGCTGCAAAGATTCTTCGTTTTTTTGAATAATATACTTGTCTCCAATCCTTGCTTTTACGTGGATTGCGTCTTCGAGCCATTCTTCGCTGAGTAAAATTCCATTTTTGCGGATTTCTGTAATCAAGGCATTTTTTTCCATTGGAATAACAAAATTCAATATTGGGCCTAAAAGGGCAGTGCAGATTTTTTGAGTTAAAATCGAAAAACCTTCGTGAGTTTGTGCACTGATTTTTATTGAATCTGGAAATTCTGCAAAAAGCTGCAGAACATGTGGATCTGTTGTTTCTAAAGAATCTGTCTTGTTTAAGACAATCAGCCGTTTTGAATTTTCTGCATTTATTTCTTTAAGAACAGAAATTACAGTTTTGTACTGTTCAAAAACGTTCGGATCGCTTGCATCGAGAACTAAAAGCTGCAAATCTGCATTTTTAGCTTCCTCGAGAGTTGATTTAAAAGCGTTTACCAGAGAATGTGGCAGATTCGAAATAAAACCAACTGTGTCTGTCAGCAAAATTGAACCGCCTTCTTTTAAGTCGAGTCGTCTGGTTGTCGGGTCGAGTGTTGCAAAAAGCTTGTCTTCCGTAAAAACGTCTGCCCCGGTTAGTGCATTTAGCAGCGTTGATTTTCCGGCATTGGTGTAGCCGACAATTGCGCACGAAGGGCACAAAGTTCTGCCACGTTTTTTTTGCTGTGTTGAACGGTCTTTTACAACCTGGGCAAGCTGTTTTTTTACGAATGCAATTTTGTCATAAACCTGGCGCTGATCCAGTTCAAGCTGGGTTTCGCCGCTTCCTTTTGAACCGTAATTTCCACCGCGCTGGCGGGCCATATCTCCATACATGTGAGCAAGGCGCGGAAGTGAATATTCCAGGCGTGCAAGCTGAACCTGGAGAACAGCTTCTTTTGTGCGTGCCCGTGCAGAAAAAATGCGCAATATTACTTCCTGTCGGTCAAAAACTGCCAGTTTAGAAAGTCGTTCCCAGTTGCGCTGTTTACGCGGTTCTAAGATGTAGTCAAAAATAATTGCGTCGGCATTTAATTCCTTTGCAAGTGCTGATAATTCCTGAGCTTTTCCTGAGCCGATTCCATAGGCTGGCGATGGCATTATGCGGGCAAGGTTTACGCTGCGTACAACTTCTATTTCGAGAGTTTTGCAAAGACCTTCAAGTTCTGTAAGAGAAACGTCAGGCAAGCCAATCAACAGGGCTTTTATTTTTGTATTTTCTTCTTTTTGAATATCTATCATTTCTAAAAGTTTTTTCTTAAAAAAATATGTATTTTTGAATTAGAAAATTCGCTAAAATAATTTTCTTAAAAGAGTATAATTTATTTTCTTAAAACAGTGAATTGCGGTATTTTATATGCCGATATTCAAAAGAACAGACTGTCTAAAACGTAAAAAGGCAGTCGTATAAATTAAGTTTTTTTACAGGTGAAATTTTGAAATCCGGATTAAAAATTTCTGTAACCCTGTTTATTTCTGTTATTTTTGCTTTTTTTGCCGTGCTTATGTTCTCGCCTGAGTTTGAATATATCGAGGCGGAATTTTATAAGCCGGCGGTGCTCCGACCTGTTGAACAGAAAGTTACAGAACTTGCAGAAAACGAAAAACTATATAATCAGACTCTCATAGAACGTTTTGCTTCTTTTTTAACAAAAGATGAAGTTTTGTCATTTACAAAATCAAAGGCAGACGACGCTGTTGTGCGCGAGCGAATAAGTCAGTGGGCAAGGCTAAAACAGGAAACTCCGGCTTTGATTGGCTTAAGAATTGTGGATTCAAAAGGAAGAAAAATTCACTTTAGCACCTTTGACTCTGACAAAAAAAAACAGGACGATCGCAAAATTATTTATGAAGATTATCCAAAACTTGTGTTAAATAACGAAGAAGCTGAATTTGACTCTTTAAACTGTCCGCAGGATAAAAAATTTAAGATTTTTAATGATAAATCAAAAAAACGCATTATTTTTGCGTTTCCGATTATTGGTAAAGACGATTCTGAGCAGAACGGTGTAGATGCAACGGCACTTTTTTATTGTTCGACACAGGATTTTCTTAATTTTGCATATTCAAAAGAACTTTTGACTTTTGCCGAAAAAGACGACGCAGAATATTTTTTTGCACTACTTTCAAATGCTGGCGGTTATGTTTTTGGACTTAATCAGACAAATATTCTGCTTTCTAAAAATGGCATTGAAGTTCTAAAAAATTCAATTACAGAAAAACTAAATTCATATATTCAAGAAAAAAATTCCAGTAAATCGAATTTAAGCAGGTTGAATTTTTCTGCCGTCATAGAAGAGACAATTCCTGTTACAGGCAGTGATTTAATTGTTGATACGAAGAATTCTGTAAGCGAAAAAATTGAAGTTGAACAGACAGAATATTCAACTTTACAAGCCAGCGAGGAAAACACCGAACAGACAACCTATGATTTTGTGCTTTTTACAAAAATCGTGGATTTGGGCGAAAATTCTTTTGGAGCTGTTAGCATTGTTCGCAATGCACAGGATTTTAAAATTTCGCCAGCGTTAAAGGTTCTTTTACTTTCTCTTGGCGGTTTAACCTTATTTTTAGTGATTTTCCTTATTTTTAATTTAAAGTGCGATGACGAAGTTGTAATTAAAAACAGAATCCGCAAACTTACGACAACATTTATTGCAAAGTATAAAAAATCAAATGGAAAAAATTTAAAGAAAACTCCTGCAGAATTAACAAAGCGAAAGGGAGAATTTGAAAAGGAAATAAAACTGAGTCTTGGCCGGCGAGGAAAAAAATACAGCCAGCAAATTGACGAACTTTTAGAAGAATCATGGCAGGAAATACTTTCTGCAATTGGAGTAACAGAAAATCTAAAACCAGAAGTAGAACCAAATAGCAAAAAGGTTAATGAAAAGGTTGAACTAACTCCAGTAGAACAGCCACAAAAGGCCGAACCAGCCGAGGTAAAACTGGCGGAAGCTAAAGTTGAAAAAGCAGAAGAGCCTGACGAAGTTGAAGTGCTTGAAGACGTTGAGAAGATTGACGACGTCGAACCAGTAGAAGACGTTGAAGATGCCGAACCAGTAGAAGATTTGGCAGACGCCGAGCCTGCGGACGATGTTGAAGAGCTTGAAGAAATTGAAGAAGCCGAGCCAGCAACAGACGCCGAACCAGCGGAAGAGCTGGACGAAATCGAGCCTGTAGATGAACTTGAAGAAATCGGGGACGCTGAACTCGAATCAGCCGACGAAGTTGAGGACGTTGCCCCTGTAGACGAACTAGAAGACTCCGACCCAGTAGACGACTTAGAAGAAGTAGAAGCGCCTGGCGAAGTTGAAGAGCTTGACGAAATCGAGCCAGTAGATGAACTTGAAGAAGTTGCAGACGTCGAGCCTGTGAATGACCTTGAAGAAGTTGAATCACTTGACGACGTCGAACCGGTAGAAGATTTGGCAGATGCTGAACCTGCAGAAGAACTGGATGAAATTGACGACGTTGTAGATGCCGAGCCAGTAGAAGATTTGGCAGACGCCGAGCCTGCGGAAGACATTTCGGACGTCGAACCAACAACAGAACTCGAACTAGCCGATGAACTTAATTCAACCAGCGACCTCGAACCAGCCGACGAATTCGAAGAAGCGGAAGAGCCTGACGAAGTTGAACCAACGGACGAAGTTGAAGACGTTGCCCCTGTAGCCGAACTAGAAGATGCCGCCCCGGTAGACGACGTAAAAACCGAAACCACAGACGTAGATTTATCCGAGTTTTTAGACGACGCTGCTACAGCCGACGACTTGTCAGACGCAGACGACGCCACCCCAGCCAACGACGCCGAGCCAACCGACGCTCTTCCGGCACAAAAAGCCCCTGAGCCGGACTCATCTTCTGTAGCCGCCGGCGAGCCACAAGCGGACGACAGCGATTTTGAAGAAAAAATTGGTTTTGGCGTTCCTGAACCTTCTTTGCAACCAGGTGCAGAGCCATTGGCAGAAAACTCTGCTGACGATTTTGTTGTCTCTTCTGTCGATTTTTCTTTTCTTGACACTTTGGACGACGAAGACGCCGACATTGCTCCAGCAGAACCTGTAAGCGTTGCACCAGTTGCACATATTGCAACGACAGCCGATTCTGCCGATAATGCAGACTTTGCAAATGCAGAAAATAAAACAGAAACACAAAGAGAACAAATGCAGCCGACAAAACTTAATACAACAGACGATTTTTCACTTGATCCGGAGTATCTTCCGCCTGTTGTAGATTTATTGTCTGCCCTTGATCCTTCTTTGGACGCACAGAATTCTCCTGTCGAGAGCGACCCGGAAGAAGAAATGTCTCTTGTTTTAGAAGAAGATTTGCCTTTTGAAGACAGCCCTAAGGAACAGAGCGAAACTGTCAGCGAACTGGAAACTCTTTCAACGCCATTGGCAGCCCAGCCTTTTATGTTTGCAAAATTGGGCGCAGAAACTGACAATGTCGAAGAACTTGTGCCGCTTAATTCAAAAGCAATTGTCGAAGCTTCCGACGGAACTTTCCATATCCAGGGAGAGCCGGATTCTTCGGACTTTGTATTGGATTCTACTCTCAAAAACCTTGTTGAATCTGTTTTAAAGTAGTTTATGGGCGTACCGGCGCTTTGCGCCGTCGGGTCTTTCGTGGCTACGGCTTTCGCCTCCGACCAAACGCTTTGCGTTTGTTTGCGCTTTGCGCACCACTACAGCCCCTTACGCTTTTTTTGATTGTGATTTTTATAAACACTCGCTAAAATATCTTCCGTCATTCAAAAATTAAGGAACTATTATGACTATTGAACTGAAAAACCTTGATAAAAATTATAAAAGTGATTCTTCTGTTCCGGTTCATGCCGTAAACAATGTAAGTCTTCACATTCCTTCAAATCAGATTTTTGGCATAATCGGAAAATCTGGGGCCGGAAAATCAACACTTGTCCGCCTTATAAGCCTTCTCGAAAAACCGGATTCGGGCGAAGTCTGGTACGATAATGAACGCGTTGACAACCTTGACCCAAAAGCAATGATTGCCCGCCGACGCAGAATCGGAATGATTTTTCAGAATTTCAACCTTTTTTCCAGCCGCAATGCCGAACAGAACATTGCCTATCCGCTTGAAATCTGCGGAGTTCCAAAAGAACAGATAAAAAAACGCACCGCCGAACTCCTTGAACTCGTTGGACTTTCCGACCGGGCAAAGTCTCCTGTAAGCAATCTTTCTGGCGGACAAAAACAGAGAATTGCAATTGCCAGAGCCCTTGCAAATAATCCGGACATTCTTTTTTGCGACGAAGCAACTTCCGCCCTTGATCCTCAGACAACACATCAGATTCTTGATTTAATCCGTGAAATTCAAAAAAACATGAACCTTACTGTTGTTATGATTACACACCAGATGGAAGTTGTCCGCGATGTCTGCTCTCAGGTTGCCGTTGTAAATAATGGACAGATCGTAGAACTTGATACTGTTCAGAATATCTTTCTTAATCCAAAAACTAGCGTTACAAAAGACTTTTTGCAGCGCATTACAAGCAATCAGACACAGCAAAGTGACGATTTTATCCGCTGGAGTTCGGTTGCCGGTCGTTACAGCTTAAAATTTATTAACGAAAAAACAGACGAACCTGTAATTTCTCAGATTGTTAAAAAATTCGATCTTGACGTAAATGTTTGTGCCGGTGGAGTGCAGATTGTTCAGGGACAGAAAATTGGAAAAATGAACGTAGATTTTGCCGGTAGCGACGAACAGATTACAAATGCACTTGAATATTTAAAACAGATTGGAGTGGAGGTAGAAAAAGATGGCTCAGATATTTAACCTTGTAGGAATTTCTACACTGCAAACTTTAGAAATGGTTTTCTTTTCTACGATATTTGCTGTAATTATTGGCTTCCCTCTTGGAATTCTTCTTTTTATAACCGGAGCAAACGGAATTACGCCAAAGCCTGTTTTTAACATGGTTTTAAGCCGGATAATTGACGTTTTGCGTTCTTTTCCGTTTGTAATTTTAATGATTGTACTTCTTCCTTTTACGCGCTTTATCCTGCATACAGCGATTGGAACTACGGCAACGATTATTCCTTTAAGTCTTGCTGCCGCTCCATTTGTTGCACGCGTAATCGAAACTGCACTTATCGAAATAGATCCTGGCGTAATTACAGCGGCACGTGCAATGGGTTCAACAAACTGGCAGATAATCAGAAAAGTTCTTGTGCCGGAAGTTTTACCTTCTGTTGTCAGTGGAATTACATTAACAATTATTAATTTAATTTCTTATTCTGCAATGGCAGGAACCTTAGGTGGCGGTGGACTTGGAGACCTTGCAATCCGCTACGGTTATCAGAGATTCCGTACAGACATTATGCTTGCTTCGGTTGTTGTAATTATTTTAATGGTTGCATTGATTCAATTTGTAGGAACTAAACTTGCAGAAAAAATATTAAAGAAAAGATAATCAGTTTTTTTTATTTACAGTGCTTGCCGTGCCACAACACGGCAAGATATTACTGTAATTCGCTTTGCATTAACTGCACAAAAAGGTACATTTTTTTGTAAACTTCGATACCTAACTGGTCAACTTCGTGCTCTGCAAAGCGTTCGAGCTCCTTCCAGTTCATTATAATGTCGCCTTTTCCTTTTTTGTGGTCTTCTATTACTGTTTTTAAGATTTTTGCAAAACCAACCATTTCCTTTGTCGTTGTTACAAGGTAGTCGCGGGCAACACCGTTTACATCGCGCAGGGTTGTTTTTATTATATTGTTTGCTTCGCGGTCTCTGTCTGCACGTGGCAAGAGTGTTTTAATCTTTTTTCCAATCTCGGCTTCTTCGCTTAATTTTGTATCAAATGCAGAAATTACATCGCTTGATTCCATTAATGCATGAAAATGACTGCTCATATCATTTGAAAGCTGCAAAACTGTCCATTTTCCGCGGATTAAAATAAGGTCAGCATATTCGCGGACATCGCGTTTTACAAATTCTACAAGAAAAGCTTTTAAATAGTTTAAAGGTTTTGAATATTCAAAACTTCCTAAATTTTTTCTTTCAAAAACGGCACTGCGTTCTTCCGTGTAATTTTTTAGTGAATTTACAGTGTTTGTATTAAAAATCTGAACTAAAAGACTGTCGATTTTTGAATTTTTCTGTTCGTTTTCGAGTTTTTTAATTGAATTTTCAATCTGTTTTTTTGTTGTTTCGATATAACTTTCAACAATATGTTCTTTTTTTTCGGAAACATCGGTTGCATACGAAGGATCTTTTGTTGCAAGCTGAATCATCATGTCAAAAACTCTTGTGTCGCGCAGCTGTCTTAAACGCTGTACGATTTTATTCCACTGTCCGCCCTTTACGGGTTCGCTTCCACGAGTTGCTTTAAACATCTGAAAAACATCGTTCCAGTTTTCGTTTAATGGCAGAGAATAAAGAATTTCTGCAAAATTTTTTAAATCTTCTGCAATATAAGCACCTTCGATTGCGTCGAGTTTTGGAGAACGGTTAAATTCGCCTTCGCGGAGTGTTTTGTCAAACTTTTTTAATAAAAAGTAAAAATCGTAAAGACAGAAAGTTTTAAAAGCGATGAGCTTTGTATAAAGTGTGTCAATTTTGTTGATTTTGTCTGCGTCAAATTCTCCAAGAAAAGTTTCCATGTCCTGCTTTAGTTGAATTTTCAGTTTGTTAAAAGGCGTTGTTTTTGAAAAAGTTGAAATGGATTCTTCCGTAAAATTTTCGTAGAGCTTTTTTTGATTTTCAGAAAGGGAATATTCCATAACCATATTTTTGTAAAAGTTTGGATTAGGCTGTCCCTGAAAAAACAGTTGAATTGAAGAAATTATTTTATAAACATCGTAGAAAAATTTTGCAAAGGCAGGCAAAACCTGGTCTGTTCCCGGCTTGTAAAATTTATAACCTGTGCGCGAAAGGCTTTTTGCAATATTTTTTAGCTGGCGTCTTTTTTCTGCTTCCGGGTCATTGCTACCAAAGATTGAAGCAAAAAATTTTTGAAAAAAAGACGGTTCTGTTGATTTTGACATAGTTTAAATATGAATAATTCCAGATTATATGTCAAGTTAAGACAGTTAATATAGAAGTCTAATATGATTTTGCAAATTTTAGACAAGTGTGTATTGAATTAAAAGCAGGCGCAAAAGTTCACGGTTTTTTACGCCAAAGAGTTTATAGAGATCCTGCATGTCTTTTTTTACGGTGGATTCGCTGGTTATAAGTTCTTCGGCAATTTTTTTATAATTGTAGTTTGTATTGAGTGTATATTTTATGCACGAAATCTGGCGCTCTGTTAAACCGAGTTCCTGCAAGTCGAGTGAACTTCCGCGTGGGGGCAATTTTACTGCAGGTTTTATTCCAGGAACTTCGACTTCTGTAAAAAGAAAACTTAAGCGTTCCTGCAAGATAAAATATAGAAGAATATAACAACCCATTTCAAAAGCGGCAAAAGCAATTTGAAAGATTAAGTCGTAAATTGTTTCTGATTTGTAATTTGCAAGAATAAGAAAAAGTAAAAAAGTGCCTGCGATTGCAGCCTTTGTTTTAAAATAACGCTTTGCAAATCCGCCTGCACAGAAAAAGGCAAAGAAATTTACATAAAGTGTAATTCCAATTCGCGGAAAACCTGTAAGCATTAAATTGACTGTTTCCAGCAGATATAAAAAGAATAAAAGCCAGATTTGTTTTGGAATAAAAAGATATACGATGGTTGCTATAAGTGTAAAAAGATTTGCGGCTGGAACAAGAATGTTTGTATATGGATACAAAATTGACTGAGTAAAAGGTTCGTGGTCAACCCCGTTAGCAAAATTGTTAAAAGTAGCTACAGCGGCAAAGATTAGTCCTAAAATGTCAAGAATTTTATAAGGTTTTAAATCTTTTTTTGTATAAGATGCCATGGACAAAAGTATAATGCATATGCTTAAAAATAACAAATAGTTAAATATATAAAAATATCTTTGGATAATTTAAAAAGTCTTTGGATAAATCGCAAAAAACGGCGATTTTTGAACTTTTAAACAGACTGTTTTAATGCTACACTTGTTGACAGTTAATACTTTATTTTCTTGTGGCAAGCTTTGCTTTGGAGGAGTTAAAACTTCGGTAGAGAAGTTTGGAGTTTTGGTCAAATTTTTGTAAAGTGTGTTTTATAGTTTGACCGTAAAAAAGTCCCTGCATTTGTAGGGACTTTTTTTTGCCCTTTGCAGGTTTGTATGTTTATTTTTTGTGTTGTAAAGAATTTTTTTATAAAAATGATTATAATGTTTTTTTGAAAAGCACTTTTATTTGCTTTATGTGAGCGCAAGGGATTGGAAGGACGCCGAAGGCGTTGTTAAATGACAGGTTGCGCTGGCGCAACCTGTCATTTAACAATGGAGCGCCCCGACACGGAATCCTGTAAAGCCCGGTGGAACGCTTTGCGTTCCATGCGCCCGAAAAAAAACTAAAAAGGAAAAAAAAGAGGTTTATTATGTTGAAAAAAGTAATTGCATCGGCCCTTTTTTGTGCTGGTGCTTCGTTATTCGCGTACAATCCTCCAGCTGGCGGACAAAATCTTTTGAGGATTTCTTCTCCACAGTTGTTGACGGATGCGGCTTCTTCGGCTGGTGGTTCGTTTTTTACTGTTGATGCTGATTCTGTGTTGAACAATCCGGCTCTTACGGCTTTTGAACAGAGAACATCGCTCAATCTTTCGGGAACCCTGCTTTTTGACAGCAAGGACGAATCTGACAAATCTGTAGGCGGTGCTTTTGAAGCTGGAATTTTAATGCCTTCAAAGTGGTGTGTTTCTTCGTTCCTTGTTCAGGGCGTGTTTGTTCCATTTTATGACATGCATCTTGGAAACTCTTTTACGTTTACCGGCAATGTTGCAAAAGATGTTACTGAAAAACTTTCTGTCGGAATGAATTTACAGCTCGGTGTTTTTTATGGACACAATTCTGACTGGATGGGTGGAGTTAATCTTGGAGCTTTTTATAACTTTGGTGAACTTGCATTCTTAAAGAACCTTCGTTTTGGGGCTGTTCTTGAAAATCTTGGAAAACCTCTTTCTAACACAACTGTTGTTGGAATTACCGGTGACGAAGCTTCTGCCTGGCCTGCTGTTGCAACTCCTAAAACCGGCATTGCTGCAGCCCTGCTCGATAAAGACAATTTTGACATTGGAGCAAGTGTAGATTTTGCTTTTCCATCGTTCCAGAATTTTGTTTTTGATGCCGGAGTTCAAATCCTGATTTTGGATTTGGTAAAGGTTAGTTCGAGCTGGGAATATGATGCAAGGGAATTTTCTGAAGGAGCAAAAAATATTATGCCTTCTTTAGGTGTAAGCGTTCAGTTTAAGTTTAATTCAAAAGACGGTTCAATTCTTGCAAATAAGGGTTGGGAGCAGAGTGAAATGACTGTGAGCGGTGCCTGGAAGCAGATGTACAAAAATGTGAATGCTGTAAGTGCGGGCGCAAAAGTAAATCTTGGCTTAAAAGACACTCAGGCTCCAGAAATTATTCTTTGGGGAGATAAATAATGATGAAAAAAACTAATCTTTTTACAGCAGCATTACTTGTTTTGGCTTCTTCTGCGTTTGCACAAAAGGAGCCGGTTTATATTTCTCCAAATAACGACGGTGTTCAGGATATTCTTGAAGTTCCTGTTCAGATTAAAGAAAAACGTTATGTAAGTGAATGGAGTTTTATAATCAGAAACGAAAAGGGCGAAGTTGTCAGAACTATTGGCAATAAAGAAAAACGCCCGGAACGTCTTGGTTTTAAGAATTTCTTTAAGCAGCTTGTTACTCCAAAAGCCGGCGTTGTAATTCCAGAAACCGTTGTCTGGAATGGAATTATGGATAACGGCGAAACTGCCCCAGACGGAACTTACTATTATTCTTTGACGGCAACCGACGATAACGGAAATTCTGCTTCTACGAGTCAGCTGGTTGTTATTGTTGATAACACTCCTCCGGAAGTTGAATTAAAACAGCCTTCTTCGGATGCCAAAATCTTTGGTGAAGGTTCAAAGATGGTTCTTTCTATTAAACAGAGCGGTTCTGTTGAAGATTTGTGGACTGGAACTTTCTTTGATTCTGTTGGAAATCCTGTCCGCGTATTAAAATGGACAGAAAGTGAACCATTAAAGTTTGACTGGGCCGGAACTGCCGACGACGGAAGTTTTGTAAAAGACGGTGTTTATTCGTATAAAGTAACTGCAACTGACCGCGCAGGAAACGTTTCTGCTCCGGCTTCGATTTCTAACATTATTTATTCTGCTGAAAAACCTGCAACAAACATTGTGTTAAACGGAAACAGATATTTTTCTCCGCAGACAGATTCTGTTTTTGACAGCGTTCACTTTGATTTAAAAATTCCTGCACCAGACAAGGCAAAGACTGGAAACCAGCTTGTTGAATGGGCTGTTACAATCGAAAACAAAGACGGAAAACCTGTCCGCAATTACAGCGGAACTGACAATCCTCCGGAAAAAGTTGTTTTTGACGGAAAAACTGACGACGGTTCAATTGCTCCGGAAGGTTCTTACTATGCAAAGGTTACTGCAAAATACCTTAACGGTTGGGAAACCCTGCCATTAAAGTCTCCTTTGTTTATGCTTGACCGTTCTGCTCCTTCTGCAAAGGTTACGTTAAAAAATACGACTTTCTCTCCTGACGGTGACGGAAGCCTCGATGTTCTGGAAATTTCGCATGCAACAATCAGCGATTTTGGCTCTCCTGTCGAAAACTGGGAAGGAACTGTATTTGATTCAGAGGGAACGGCTGTAAAGACTTTTGATTTTGGTTCTTACCTGCCGGAAAGTGTTTCCTGGAATGGTCTGGACAGTTCAAACAATCTTTCGCATGACGGAAATTACAAATACGTTCTTACTGCAAGCGATGCTGCCGGAAACTCTGCAAAGATTGAAGCTGTTCAGTTTGCACTTGATACAAGCAAGACCGAGCTTATCCTTACTGCAAGCCCGGCTGCATTCAATCCTGCAAATTCAAATGTAAAATTTACTCCAGTTGTAAAAACCGGAAGCACTGTAAAGAGTTATGTTCTCGAAGTTAAAGACTCTGACGGAAACACTGTCTGGTCTCAGAGCGCAGAAAAAGCACTTCCGGCTTCTATTTTATGGAATGGTCTTGCTGCAAACGGTAGCCGCAGCGCAGACGGAGTTTACACAGCAAAACTTTCTGCAGAATCGACAAACGGTTCAAAGGCAGAAACTGTAACTCAGCCGTTTACGATTGACTCTGTTGCTCCTTCGATCGAAGTTTCGGCTCCTTATGTTGTATTCTCTCCGGACGGCGACGGCAAAAAGGATAGTTTGCCTGTAAAGGTAAGTTCTTCGGAAGAAGAAAAATGGACTGCAAAAGTTCTTGATTCTAAAAATGCAGCAGTAAAATCTTATTCCTGGAAAGGAAAGGTTCCTGATTTTGAATGGGACGGAACAGACGACAGCGGAAACACTGTTGCAGACGGAACTTACAGAATTGCTTTTGCAAGTGTTGACCGGGCTGGAAACAAGGCAAATGCCGAAATTGCCGGCATAAAGGTAGACAAGAGAGAAACAAAGGCTTATGTAACTGCCGATCTTGAATACTTTGCTCCAAATGGAGACGGAATTGCAGATGTTCAGAAATTTGCAATCAGAACAAGCGTTGCTGACGGAATTGAAAGCTGGTCGTTTGCAATTGTAAGCGCAGAAGGAACTGTCGTACGCGAATGGACAAATGCAGATTCAAAAGACTTGCCGGCTGTAATTAACTGGGACGGTCTGGACGGACAGCAGAAAGTTGCAGAAGGCGCATTTACCGGAAAACTGAACGTTAACTACGAAAAAGGAAACGTTGTAAATGCTGTTTCTTCCGCATTTATCTGCACTGTAACTCCTCCAAAACTTACAGTAAAAACAGCTCCTCGCTACTTCTCTCCAGATAACGACGGCGAAGACGATGACCTTTATATTCAGCTTAAGGGAAGCAGCACTGTTCCTTTGAAGAACTGGTCATTTACTGTAAAAGATCCGGAAAACGGCAAACAGTTCTGGAACATTAACGGAAAGTCTATAATTACAGAAAGAATTGTCTGGGACGGACGCGGTAACAATGGTGAACTTGTTCAGTCGGCAATGGACTATCCTTATGTATTTACTGCAACTGACACTCTCGGCATGACAAGCACTGTCGAAGGTAAAATAAGTGTTGACGTTCTTGTAATCCGTGCAGGCGACGTTCTTAAAATGGCAGTTCCTTCGATTATCTTCCGTTCGGATGCCGCAGACTTTAAGACACAAGACGAAGCTAAGGGTGGAATTACTGCTGAACAAAAGGCAAACAACGAGCGCGTTCTTAAGAGAATTGCTGCAATTTTGAATAAATTCAACAATTACACAGTTACGATTGAAGGACACGCAAATAACGTTTCTGGAACCGAAACCGAAGAAAATGAAGACACAACTTTGTACGGAAAGGCATTAAAGCCGCTTTCTCAGGAACGTGCAGAGTTTGTAAAAGAACAGCTTAAAAAGAACGGTGTTGATTCAGCGCGTCTGACAGCTGTTGGTCGTGGTGGAAGCCAGCCGGTAGTTGCAAGAAGCGATAAAGACAACTGGTGGAAAAACCGCCGTGTTGAATTTATTTTGAATAAATAAGTTTGACTTTGTTTTATAAAAACAGATAAAAAGCTGTTGCTGGGCGCATTTTGCCGGTAAACCGGCAAAACCGGGCTATCCGGGGTTCCGGCGTCTTACGCGCCTTTATTCCTGCGCTTACGCTACGGAACGCGCCCAGCGCGCCCCTACTATCCCTTGCGCATATTGCGCACATGTAAAATAACGAGTTTGCGAAAGCAAACTCGCAGCGTAGCGGTCGTTAGAGCGATACGCAATATCCCTTGCGCGAAGCGCAAGGCCGTGCGCATATTGCACACACAGCGTACAAAAACAATAAAAATGACACAATCTTTAAAAGAAAAACTTGTCTTTCTTGCAGACAAATACGAAACTCCTGATTTTATAAAAAACGATCCTTCAAAGTTTATGCATGCTTTTTTGCCCCAAAACGGCGGAAGCATAAAAGATGCCGAAGTTGTAGCTTTTATTTCGTCAAATCTTGCCTTTGGCAGACGTGAACAGATTTTATCGCATATTCAACTTATTCTTAACGAAATTCAAAAATCGAACAAAACGCCTTCTCAATGGATTTTAGACGACAAGTATGAAAATTTTTTTAAGGAAAGCCAGAAGTCTTTTTACAGAATGTACAGTTTTTCTGATATGCGGATATTTTTTAACGGTATAAAAGACTTTTTGAGCGAAAAAAACACGCTCGGAGAATTCTTTAAGGAAAAATACGAACAAGAGTGCAGGTTGACCGGGCAAACTGTTTATCTGCATTCTGTAATTGCCGGTTGTTTTAAGCAAAAATGTGCACTTATAAGCAGTTCTAAAAACGGGGCTGCCAAAAAACTGAACATGTTTTTAAGGTGGATGGTTCGCACTAACTCTCCTGTTGACCTTGGTTTATGGACCTGGTACGACAGAGCAAAACTTTTAATGCCCTTAGACACCCACGTTATGCAGGAAAGTGTAAAATTTGGATTTTTGGAAAAGAGTGCAAACGGGAAAATTCCAGCAGCAAACTTAAAAACTGCTGTGGAATTAACCCATAAAATGAATGAGTTTTTCCCCGGCGATCCTGTCCGTGCCGATTATGCGCTTTTTGGACTTGGAGTTGACCGGGAAACTTAATCTAACGGTTTTAACTTAAACGATTAAAAATAAGTTGTCATAAATACACCGCTAGACCAGCATTTTCTGTTTTCGCCGTCAAAGGCGGTGCGCTGTTCAAAGTCGGCATATACTGCAAAACTTGTTGTCTTTGAGTATTCAATCGAAAGTTGTGGGCGAATGTTTACGATATGTCCGCCGTTCCAGTCTTTAGAAACATCGTAGTCGTCCCATCTGTCATCTTTAGAGCCCTGTGCAAAAGAACCCCAGACATTAAATCCGAGTGTTTTGCTGATTGCAAAAGAAAGAGATGCTCCTGTGTACCATGCAAAATCGTAGTGGGAATTTTCAAAAAAGTTTAAGCCGAGTTCCGGGCGAAGGTTAATCTTTGTGTTTGGAATTGTAAAGCTGATTGCAGCTCCTGTTCCGTAAGCTTCGTCATCGTCGTCGTCAGAAAAAAGAGAATCTGCTGCAAAGTACATGTCTAAAATAAAATTAGCGCGGCCGAGGGTTGCTCCTGTGTAGAAGTTTGCTTTTTCTTCAAATGCTCCTTCGAGGGCTGCAGAAACGCTGAGCCAGTCAACTGGAGCAAACTTAAATCCAAGGTTTACGGCTGGATCGTCTGTGTTAAATCCGTTTGGAAGGGCAGCACCAATCTGGAGTTTTGAATCGTTATAGCGGACGCCGATTGCGCGTTTTGCATATTTATTTGCATAAGGAATAAAGCCTACAACATCAGCACTACCAGGTTTGTCTACATTGAATTTATAAGAGCCTGCGTATTCAGAAGATGTCTGGATTACTGTTCCGGCGCGGTCGTCGTATGCTGTAGAAAATCCGCCCTGACGGATATGAGCGTCTGGTTCCCAGAGCCAGTTGCCGTAGCGTGGAGCCGGGCCAACCTGCCAGTTGAGTTTTGTTCCAAATCCAACGTCGAAATTGTTTGCCGGATGCCATAAAAAGTTTACATAGTACGAATCCTGAATTGTGTTAGAAACGTTTGCCTGGTTGTTGAGAGTAACACCTGTTTTTGATGCAACTTCAGTGGTTTTTGTTGTAGAGATTGTGTTGTCTCCTGCGTAAGAAGTAATTGTGCCGGAAGATCTTCTTGTTCCGTATTTTAAGGAAAGTGGATTTAAGTTAGAAGTTCCGAGTACAAAATTGTCTACATCGCCGTCGTTGTCGTAATTTGCTAAAAATCCCCAGTTGAGCATGCCTTCAAGGGTGAACTTTTTTTTGTCGAATCTGCACTGTAATGTGTCTGTAAAACCGTAGTACATTGCGTTTCCGTCAACTGGTGCGCCAAAACCTGTCCAGGTTGTGTTTTTAATCTGAGCTTTGTCCAAAACCTGTGCCGAAAGGGCAGCACCTCCAATAACTAAAGCTGAAAAAACTGTAAGAATTTTCTTCATTTTGCTAAGCCTCCATACAGGCTTAATTATAATAAGAGCATCATTTTGTGTCTTTGAAAAAAAATGTTAATTAGCCTGAATGACGAACTTGCACGGCAACGGTATTTAAAACTTTGCTATTATTTTCACTCAATAAAAATTATGCTACAATCGTTTCTGCTTTTTTTATAACTGTCACAAGCCAGTGGCAGATAAGGATGTGTGATAAAAATTACATCCATGTAATTTTTATCATTACAGTTTGCTCAAGCGTTGCTTTCTCAAACTGCGATTCTCGCCATCCGGGGCTCGCCGCTAACGCGGAGTTTTATAAGGGGTGTTATATGGCAAAAAATGAAAAAGTTGTGGCTGATCCACACGCATGTACTTTGGACAAAATCATTTCGCTTTGTAAAAGACGTGGTTTTGTATATCAGGCTTCTGAAATTTATGGTGGACAGGCTGGTGCCTGGGATTACGGTCCGCTTGGTGTAGATTTTAAGAGAAACATTCAGAATGCATGGTGGAAGGAAATGACACAGCTCCACGACGACGTTGTTGGACTTGATTCTGCAATTTTCCAGCATCACACAACATGGAAGGCTTCTGGTCACGTAGATCATTTTTCTGACCCAATGGTTGACTGTCTTGAATGCCAGGCTCGTCATCGTGCAGATAAATTGATTGAAGACTTTGTTGCTGCAAATCCGGACAAAGATCCAGGAAAACCAGTTGATACAATGACTCACGAAGAAATGAAGGCTTATATCGACGCCAATATTGACTGTCCGACATGTCATTCAAAAGAACGCAAATATACAGCTGTCCGCGAATTTAACCTTATGTTTAAAACTTACCAGGGACCAATCGCAGACGAAAGCCATCTTATCTATCTGCGTCCAGAAACATGCCAGGGAATTTTTACAGATTTTAAGAACATTGTTCAGTCAAACCGCATGAAAGTTCCTTTTGGTGTTGCTCAGGTTGGAAAATCGTTCCGCAACGAAATTATCTTTAAGAATTTTATTTTTAGAACCTGCGAATTTGAACAGATGGAAATGGAATATTTCTGCAAACCGGGAACTGAAGACGAAACTTTTGACCGCTGGAGAAAAGAACGCTGGGCATTCTATCTTAAATACGGTATTCAGGAAGATCATTTAAAGTGGCATCATCATGACAAACTTGCTCATTACGCAAAAGATGCATACGACGTTACTTATAAGTTCCCGATTGGTTTTGAAGAAGTTGAAGGAATTCACTCAAGAACAGACTTTGACTTGAGCCAGCACGCTGAATATTCTAAAAAAGACATGTCTTATATTGACCAGGAAGACGGAAACAAAAAATATGTTCCTTATGTAATTGAAACTTCTGCCGGTCTTAACAGAAACTTCCTCATGTTCCTTTGCGAAGCTTACGAAGAAGAAAATGTTGGTAAAGACGGTGCCGAAGATTACCGCACAGTTCTTCACCTGGATCCTCGCCTTGCTCCAATTACAGTTGCAGTTCTGCCATTGATGAAAAAAGACGGACTTGCAGAAAAGGCAAAGGAAATTCAGCATTTGTTAAAGGAAGATTTTGTTACAGACTTTGACGTTTCCGGAACTGTAGGAAAACGCTACCGCAGACAGGACGAAGTTGGAACTCCATTCTGTGTAACTGTTGACTACGATACAATCAGCGAGAAAAAAGACGACGGTTCTGCAAATGAACTTTTTGATACAGTAACTGTACGTTTCCGCGATTCAATGGAACAGGAAAGAGTTAAACTTTCTGATTTGCATGCATTCCTCTTTAATGCAATTAAAAATTACAAACCAGTTGTAAGAAAGTAAATAAAATTAACTTGATTACGGGCTGTTCAAAGGTTTTAATTTTTTTTGACTTTTGGGCAGCCCATGATTTTTTATGTGAGAGAAAAATGGATTATATTGCCCTCGGAAAATCAAATCTTTTAGTGAGCCGTACTGCTTTAGGTGCAATGGCTCTTGCAAATGTTGATGATGAAGAAGAAGCTTCCAGGATTATCAGCAGTGCATACGAGGGCGGAATAAATTTTTTTGATACAGCGCGCTCAAGCGAAGAAAGCGAAAAACGTCTCGGAAACGCCCTGCACGGAACAATCCGCAAAGATATTTTTGTTGCAACAAAGACGCGCGCCCACGACGCCGACGAACTTGAGCGTGATATTGATTTAAGCCTTACTGCCTTAAAAACCGACTACATAGATCTTTACCAGCTCGACAATCCTGCATTTTTACCTCAAAAGGGCGGAAGTGACGGAATTTTTGAAAAACTGTTAAAACTAAAGCAGGAAGGTGTTATTCATCATATTGGGGTGTGTACTGAAAGTTTTGAACTTGCACGCGATTTAATAAATTCGGACGGGCCGTGGGAAACTTTGCAGTATCCGTTTAACCTTTTGTGTTCGATCGAAGTGCAGGAACTTGTTTTTGACTGCCGCGAACGCGATATTGGTTTTATTGCAATGCAGCCATTGTGCGGTGGCGTAATCCAGGATATTCCTTTAGCAATCGGTTTTTTTAGTCAGTTTGAATATGCTGTTCCTGTCTGGGGAGCAAAGAGCCGGGAAGAACTGCAGCAGCTTTTGTATTTTACAGAAAATCCACCGAACGTAAACGAACAGCTTTTGCAGGAACTGGAAAATACACGACAGTTCTTTAATTAACAGTTGAGAATGTAATTGCCATTTTGAACTGTAGTGGCTAGCCCCGGGTGTAGCAGCGCGTAGCGTTGGCAGCTTTGCTGGCAATGGAGCGTTTTGACGCGGAACTGCGGAACACGGGACGGAGTGGAACCCAATGGGCTCCAGAAATTCCCGAAAAACTAATCTTTAAGATTTAATGCTTTTAAAACGTCGCTGACTTCCTGTTTGCTTAAAACCCTGACGATTTTATTTTGTGCGTTGTCTGTCTGTACTGTAACTGGTCCACCGGAAGAATCTTTTTCGCCAAGGTAAGAAACAATCGGGTTGCCCGGAGAAGATGGGCTTGCGTCTGTAACCTGGGCGATTTTTCCGTTAACAAGATAAACATAGGCTCCAATCGGAAAGAGCGAAAGTGAATACAAAAGTGCCTTGATTACGGTGTCGTCAAACTGTTTGCCTTCGTTTTTTAAGATTTCGACCATTGCGGCGTAAGATGAACGTGCCTGTCTAAAGTGGCGTGGTGCTGTAATTGCTTCGAATGAGCAGGCAACGCCGATTATTTTTGCAAAAATGTCTATCTGGTTGCCTGTAAGACGACGCGGATAGCCTGTTCCGTTTTCCCTTTCGTGGTGTTCTAAAACTCCAAGCTGAATCTGACTTGGAAAATTGTTTTCTTTTACAATGTTAAAGCCTAAAACGGCGTGCGTTGCAAGTTTTGTTCTTTCGGAAGGAGAAAGGCGGCGGTCGGTCATGTAAAGTTGTGGCGGAAGGCGAATCTGGCCGATTTCGTGAAGAATGCAGCATATGCCAAGATCGACGAGTTTAGACAGTGTCATGCGAAGCTGTAAACCGATTACGAGGGCAATTACGGTTGAGCGCATGCTGTGGCTGATTAAATAGTTTTTTGTGATTGTGTCCTGCGAAGGCGTTATGCGCAGAACAAAGCGGCGGTTGTCTTTTATAAAGATGCAAAGTTCTTTTACGCTTTCGCTTAATTCCGTGTAATTTAAGACTTTGTGCGTTGCGTAGTGTGTGTAAACGGCTTTTATGTAGTCCATGTATTCGTTGTAAACGTCACGGACTATGTCCATTCTTGATTTTTCGTTGCTGGAAATATTGTTGTTGGCTTCCTGGATTGCTTTTTTTACGCCGCCGCTGAATTCTTTTTTTTGTGGTTCTTCTTTTACTCCAACTTCGTCAAAAGAAACTGCTGTAAAATCTTCGCTGTTTGTTTTTGGTAATTGAATTGAATCATTTTGATGGTGAAGGGCATTTTCTTTTGTGGCGATGGCAACTCCTTTGTTTCCGTCTGTAAAAATGTTTGTAAATTTCCATTCAGTAAGTATTTTTTTTAAGTTGTCGGTAAAAGGGCAGAGAGAATTCAGGAGAAGGAAATTCTTGTCAAGAAAAACGTCGTCTGTAAAGAAGGTTTTGTCTGTTAATTCTGCAATGGAAAAAGAATTCATTTTAATAAGCCCCCGAAATTTATTTCGGCAGTTTTTTTATATTTTATAAGTGAATTTTTGGGCGCGGAGTTTTTGTGTTGTGGGCAGATTGTTGCCGGCACGGCAATCGTGTCTACTGTGTCATTGCGGGCCCGTTATTATGTCATTGCCGGACTCTTTTTTTGTCATTGTCGTGCCCTGACGTGGCAATCTAGTCGCGTTCTGTCATTGTCTCATCTTGACCCGACAATCTGGAAATTGCGCAACCGAAAAGGACTTAAAAACTAACCGCAGAGTTTAAAATAAAAAAAGAGAAAGAATCTTTCACCTTCTTTCTCTTTTTAACATGGAGAGCCTTTCGGCCTGTCTTTTATATTAGCAAGGCGTCTGGATGTTTCGGAGTTTTACCTAAGGCTTCGCATTGCCTTAGTAAAATCTCCACGCCCTGGTTTTTAATCAAAGACATTTAAATTATCGTTTTGATTTTTATGCTTCTTTAGAGTTATTTATATATTTTTTGTACATTTTTACGGCTTTTAAAAGTTCTTCGTAAATTATTTTTGAACGCAAAAATATGGTTTTTGTCTGGTCTGCTAAAGAGCTTTTGTCTGTCTTTGATTCCTGTTGCAAAAAGAGTTTTTCTAAGTGCGCTTCTGTAGGAAAAACAAGCCCTGCAATTTCGAGAAGGCTAGAAGATTTTAACGCCTTGTCGGTTTGAGAGAGAATAAAAACAGCCTTAGTTAATTCTTCGTTTTGTGGATTTTTGGTTAGGAGAATTTTCTGGCAGACTTCGACAGCGTTTTGTGCACTTGCTTCCAAAGAGTTTAATCCGCCTAAAAATGTATTTAGGGTCTGGGCAAAGTTTTTTTCTTTATTTTGAATATTTTGAATTTGCGCGTCTTTGTCTGTAGCATTTTGGGAATTAAAGAAAAGTTCGCGCTCTTTTAATTTTTCTTCTTCAATAAGAATTTCTTCTACGTTTTTATACTTAAATCCTGGAATTGCAAGTGATTTCTTGCAGAGCGAAAAGGATTCAATCTGCGTGTATTTTTGGTTCTGGCTTTCAAACCACCAGGCAAACATTTTCATTTTGTCGTCTGTAAAAATTTCGTTTCCTTCGTAGTCTAAAGCCTTTGTTGTGTTTGCATGAAAAAGTGAAGTGCTGAGTATCTGCTCAGACGGTTTTAGGCGAAAACTCTGACGATGAGCTTTTTCTTCAAATAAAGAGCCGCGGATATGACTTTCTAATTTCGGGTAGCCTAGATCAAGGCCGGCGCAATAAATCTTTTTTGTGCCAATTAAGCGGCAAAAATCCCAGGCAGTTGTAGAAACCGAGCCACCAGCTCCAAGTTCGCCTTTTTGTCCAAGACGTTTTTCAAAATATTTTCCGAGCGGAAAGAGTGAAGAAGTTAAGACGATTTTTTTGCATTTAAAACGGTAAACTGCAGGCCAGGCGGCTGACTCCGTAATTAAAATGCTAGAAGGGCTTTTTAATCCTGCAATGTGGCAAAAAGCATAATATTGAGGATCCGTTAAAACTATAAAATCCGGTTCAACTCCGGCTTTTAAAAGTGCGCGCAAGACTGTGTCTACTGCAACAACGAGGCACCTTTTTTTTAATTCACTTAAAACCGCAAGAATTTCTGAAAGGCTAGGGCCGGCACTTACTAAAAGGCAGGGCAGGTTTTGCGGGCATTTGTCTTTGTAAATGTTTACTCCGTCTAGCATGGCAAAGGCCTTTAAGTTGCGGCAGCTGTTTTTTAGCCACAGTTTTGAAAACTTTTCGAGGGTTGCCGTGTTTATTTTTTCTTTTTGACGGTTGCGTTCAATTAAATTATTTAAAAGTGAAAAATATTCTTTTGCGTGGTTTGTCTGAGCTTTGTTTTCGATAACGGCAGTGTGGAAAAATCCTCCAGAGCTTTCTACCAGCGAAGGCAGAACAGAAATATCTGCATTCAATAAAAGAATCAGTTTTTTGTGGTTAAAAAGGCTCGAAAAATCCACAAAGTTCAGGGCAGCAAAAAAATAAAGAGGTTCTGGTTCAACAATTATGATTGTGTCATCTGGAGCGTTCTGTGCCCAGAAAAGTGGAGCGTAGCCTAAGCCCATCGACAAAAAAAGCGCGCATTCAGTTTTGGGAGTTTTGTTTGCCTTAAAAATTGACTGTGCTTCCCGCAACGGTGCATAGGCAGAATGAAGATAAAGTGAATTTTCTTTTGCTGTAAGTTCTCCGGATTTTGACTGTTCGATTACCCAAAAGTTAAAACTGTTTTTAATGTCGGAAAGGGCGGAGTCTAGTTTGTAAGGTTCTTTTAACTGTTCAAAAAGAGGGGCAAAACGTTTTTTGAACAGTTCCAGGTTTTTATTCCAAAAAGAGTTCAATTTCGCTGTCCTGAGTAATTGCAGTTCCTGCCTGCGGGCTTTGGCCTGTAACCCAGCCGTCTCCATTAATCTTGATTTTTAAATCCTTGCGGCTTAAAAGCGGGAGCAGACTGCGTTTTGCCACTCCTGTAAAGTCCGGCATTGTAGAGCCAAGTTGAATCGGCTCGTCATTTTGAATTTTTATTAAGCCCGAATGAGCAAGGCTTGCCGCTCCGCCCCGGCTCATTCCAAGGTGGTCAATGATTGCGCTCGACGCTTCTGCAATTACAGGAGCAACGATTCTTCCGGCATAGGTTTCGCCTTTAGCTTTTTCAACTACGATGTAAAGAATAATTTCTGGATCTTCGATCGGGAAAATTGCAATACAGTTCGAAATAAAATCAGTTTTTGAGTATCCGCCGTTTACGGGGTCTGCCATTTGCGCTGTTCCGGTTTTTACGCCAATCGAAATATCGCTCAGGTTTGCGCGTGAACCTGTTCCTGCCTGGGCAACGGTCTGCATGCAGCTTAAAATATATTTTGCTGTTTTTTCGCTTATAATCTGATTTTTATATGACGGCGCATGAATATATTCTTCTACGCCTTCCTGGGTTGTAATTTTTTTTATTAAAGTAAGTTGAACCGGATAGCCGCCGTTTGCAATTGCAGTTGCCGCCTGAACCATTTGCAACGCACTTACAGAAATTTCCTGTCCGATTGCAATTGTTGGTTTTGAACGGGCCGACCAGAATCTGTCACTTGTGTTTCTTACAGAGCCTTGAGTTTCGCCAGGCAGTTCAATGCCTGTTTTTGAGCCAAAACCAAAACTGCGCAGACGAGCTAAAAACTGTTCACTTTCGATTTTTTCTGACATTTGGGCAAGGGCGTCGTTGCACGAAAATTTTAAGGCTTCGCGCGCAGTAACCCATCCGTGGTGGTCAAGGCAGGTAATTTTTATTCGTTCGCCGCTTTTTGTTTTGCGTTCATAAATTCCATCGCATAAAAAAAGGTCGTCTTCTGAGATTGCACCAGAATCTATAAATGAAGAAATCGAAAAAATCTTAAAAACAGAGCCCGGCTCATAACTTTGTGTTGCCGGCAGATCCTTCATTTCTTCTGGGCTTGCCTTTGTGTATTCGTTAAGGTCGGTAGAAGGAAGCGAAATATAAGAGAGAATTTCGCCGGTTTTTGCCTCGGCTGCAATAAGCATTAAACTGGCTGCCTGGGTTTTTTGCATTGTTTCTGCAGCAATTTTTTCGAGCTTAAACTGAAGTCCTGAGTCGAGCGTCAGATAAATGTTTTTTCCTGCAAGGTCAACTGGAGCTGCCGGATTTACAGGCGGAGACAAAAGGTTTTGCTGAGTGTATTCAATTCCGGCTAAGCCTGTGCCTTCGCTGCCCATGTAGCCTACAACCTGGCTTGCAAGTTCTTTTTCCGGATAAATTCTTCCTGGAATTCTGTCAAAGCGGACTGCCGAAAAAAGACCGTTTTTGTCTGTAATTTCTTTTAGAATTTCGTAATCGTTCTGGTCAATTTTTTTCTTTATGTAAACAAACGAAGAATTTGCTGCCTTTGTAATTGTTAAAGCAAGTTCATCTTCTTCAACTTTTAAAACCGGCGCAAAAAGATGAACAAACTGCGGCAAATCTTTTATTGCAGACGGCGTAACTCCGACATGGTAAAAATTGGTAGAAACTGCGAGAGTTTTTCCGTTTTTGTCAAAAATTGAGCCACGCTGCACGAGTGGAGAATATGTTTTTGTTTCTGGAGTTTTTTTTAGTGCCAGAACGGCATATTTATAGGCAATCAGTCCTGTAAACAAAGCTACAAAACCACAAAGCCCGAGAACCCTGCCTTTTCTCAGGTATCCGTTTATTTGCATAAAACTTTTCCAAGTACATTCTTTTTACTTACAAAACCGTATTCGCGCGAATCAACTGATTCTTCGTAGTTGTCTCCGATTGCAAGAATATAGCCTTCTGGAACGCACTTTATGTCTTTAAAACGCAAATACTGACTTTCTGTTAAAGGAATGTCCTTATCCCCCGTCTTGAGAGTATATATTTTATCGGTTGAATATTCCAGCGACTGACCTTCGACAGCGACACAACGTTTTACTACTATTTTGTTATTATACAAATAAATAACAACGTCGTTCGTGGACGGCGACTTCCATTGAACTAAAAGCGACTGCCCAAAAGGAATTACGAGTCCATAAGCAAGTTTGTTTACTACAAGAGTTGAACCGTCGTGGATTGAACTTTCCATTGACCGCCCCGAAACGTGGAGAACGTCAATTATAAAAAGTTTTAGAAAAAGCCCGGCTAAAAGTCCGCAGCAGGTAATAAAAATTATAGATTTATTTGTTGAAGATAATTTTGATTGAGACATTTTTTGTCAGCCGTATTTTTTAAGGTAAAACTAATATACAGTATTTTTAGTTCCGATAATAGACGTATGCAGATTATAAGTTATGTCGGCGGAGCTTCTCAAAAAAGAAGCAGAATCAAGACAAAAAATTTCTGGTTAAAGTTAAAGACAAAATCTCCTCGTTTTTCGAGCTTTCCAAATTCTTCATTGAATGGGAGAAAGTTTGGCTCAGAAAAAAAATCGCTGTTTGCAGTTATACCATCTGTTCTGCCTGGTATTCTTCCAAAGGTGAATTTCTGGTCCCTTGTCCGGCCGGAACGCTTAAAGAGGTTTTTCCTTGCCCTGCTTGTCTGCCTTACAGTTCCCCTTTGTACTGTAAAACTGCGGGAATATTTTGGCTCTTTTACCGGGCCTGTAAAAATGGTCAGCGACTTAGAAACAGAAATCGAAAACTTAAATTCTGCAATGGCACAGTTTGCTATGGAACAGACCGACGTAAGTTTTGACGAAAATGGAAACGTCCTTTCCGATGACGGCAAGATTTTAACGCCATCGTCTGTCGGCGTAACAAAGTCAATAAGTTTTCAGACATACAAAGTAAAGAGCGGCGAGACAATAAGTTCAATTGCCTTAAAATACGGACTTACAAATATTTCTACGCTGATTTCTGTAAATGGAATCGACAATGTGCGCACCTTAATGGCAGGACAAAAAATCCGTATTCCAAACCAGGACGGAATCGTTCACACAGTTGTAAAGGGTGACAGCCTTAATTCACTTTCAGTAAAGTATCACGTAAGTGTGGAAGAACTCTTAGACGCAAACGAACTTACAGACGAAGTTTTAGCTGTTGGCAAAGAACTTTTTATTCCAGGCGCAAGAATGGAATCTTCTGCCTTAAAAAAAGCAATGGGCGAACTTTTTATTTCTCCAATTTCTGCGCGTTACACACTTTCCAGCTATTTTGGCAGGCGTGCAGATCCTTTTACCGGCGTTGCTTCTAACCACACAGGAATCGACATGGCCTGCCCGACAGGCACACCGGTAAATGCAACAATGAGCGGAAAAGTTGTTTATGTCGGATGGAGCAATATTTTTGGAAATTACGTTATTATAAATCACGGAAACGGCTATCAGACGCTTTACGGACACATGTCAAAAACGCTCTGCCGTTCCGGACAAAATGTAAGTCAGGGAACGAGAATCGGGCTTGTTGGTTCAACAGGTTATTCGACAGGTCCTCACCTGCATTTTACAGTTTACAAAAACGGAAAACTTGTAGATCCACTCAGTCTTTTTAAGCGTTAACAAGGATTAACGGGCGCTGACGAAAACTGACGTTGTGGGCGGATGAGAGCGTAAATTTTGAGCGGCGTTTTTATGGGAGAAAAAAATGACAAGAGTTTGTGTATGCGGCGGTTGTGGCAGAACAATTGATAATGAATTTTTGTATTGTCCGTGGTGCGGCCAGGAAAAAATGTACGATAAAAAAGACGCCTTACAGGCCGTTTTTAAGGAACTTGAAGAAAAACAGGCAGCGCAAAAAGCAAGACAGGTTGCAAGACTTGAGCAGGAACTCGACAGCCTGGAACACGAACTTTCGATTCTTGCATTGAGTGTGGAGATGGCTAAGTGAATAAAAAAAATACTTTCAGCGGAATTTTTGTTTTTTTTGCAGCAGTTTTTTTTCTTTCTGCAGAAATTCAATTTGAAAAACCAGAACTCAATTCTCAGGACAAAATTCTCTTTTCGGTAAACCACGACATAAGTGGCGCACCGTCATATTCAACAGCCTTTATGGGAGACGCAAGAGATTTTACTTCAACCAAAATATTAACCTGCTATCCTGAAAAACTTGAACTTTTATCTAAAGGCGCAGTTTTGCAAATCCGTAACCGCTGGGGAACCGCCCGCTGGTCAGTGGCAGACTCAAACCTTTCGTGGGTTGTAAAAAAAGAGCAGATTCCAGTTACGGGGGAATTACAGGTTCCGCAAAGTGTAAGCCCGGACGGCAAATGGATTTGTTATGTAAAAAAGACAGGAGCAGCCGAAGGAAAGTTAGTATTAAAAAATGCTTCTACAACCCAGGAAACCGTCCTTGTCGAAAAATGTACGATTGACGGCGAACGCGTTCGGGTTGAATGGAATCCGGACAGTTCAAGCCTTTTGTACGAAAAAAACGACACAGTCTATTTTTGCGAGCCAAAGGCAGAATTCCAGAAAATTCAACTTGCCGAAGAATTCCGCAAAATCGGCAAAGGAAGCATAAACTGTGTTTTCTGGGCAAATTCAAAAACCTTAATCTATATAAACCGCGACCTTATCTACAGAATCAGTTCGTCTGAGCTTTACACACGTGGACTGTATTCTTCCGTAATTGAACCAGGAACAGTTTGCGGAAGGCTCCCTGTATTTTTTGACGAAAGACACGACAGTTTTGCCGTAAACCAGGACGCAAGTTCTCTGGTTTTTATTCAGGCAAACAAAATCGTAAATGTTTTTGACCTGAATTTTAGTGGCTTTGAATACGTTGCTCCGGTTGTTTCTAAACCAATAACAGACGCCGGCGGAACAATCGTAAATTCAAAAATATTCTGGACGAGTGCTTTCCGCTGTATTTTGTGGGTCAACTTTATAAATTACGAAACAGGCGCTCAAAAGTCCGCATTCTACAGCCTTTCGGATTCAATAAAGCTCTTGGCAACGGCAGACACTTCCCGGGAACCGGCAGCTTCTCCAGACGGCAGAAAACTCTGCTTTGCTCAGGGCTCAAGCCTTTTTGTCTACGATGCCGACACCTGGACTTTAATTGAACGCTTAGACGGCGAAAAAATAATTTCTTATGTCTGGTGTGACAATTATTCTCTTTACGCTGGCGGAGTTTCGACCGTAAAAAAATGGACACTCGGAAAAAACGACGAAAAAACGCGGATTTTATTTTTGTCTGCAGGCAGCAATGTTTTCTGGTATTCGGACACGGCAGTAATGGCAGAAGACCCGATTAAAAAGGGCGTTTTTTATGAATACGACGAAATTTCTTCTTCCTGGGCAAAAAGCTTAGTAACCCGCCCGGACAGCAAACCTTTAGTACAAAACGGCAGATTCCGGGTTTTTACAGGAACTGCAGAAAACCTGAACTTTAGCAATGCGCTTTACGTCCGCACACTTTCCGGCAAGGCAGAAACTAGACCTTATTTTGCTCAGACATCTCAAAAAGTTGAACAGCCAAAAAAAATAGTTCTTGCAATTGACGCCCTCGACGATTCTTCCGGATTGAGCCAGATTCTTTATGTTTTAAAAAAATACAATGTTCCGGCAACTTTTTTCTTAAATGGAGAATTTATCCGCCGGTACCCGAAAGAGTCCAGACAGATTGCAAAAAGCGGCTACGAATGTGCTTCAATGTTTTTTACGACTGTAGACTTAACAGCAAAAGGATTTGTCGTAGACGAAGATTTTATACGTCGTGGTTTAGCTCGTAACGAAGACGAATTTTTCCAGGCAACTGGCAGCGAGCTCAGTCTTTTGTGGCACGCGCCTTTTTATCATTCAACAAAAGAAATAAAAACAGCGGGCGAAAATTGCGGATACCGTTATGTAGAAGCAGGGCGGTTTAATTTAGACACAATTACGCTCGAACAGGCTTCTTTGGGTAAACCAGGCTATCTTTCCGGCACCCAGCTTGTAACTTTTTATGCTCAAAATGCAGTTGACGGTTCTGTAATTCCGGTGAGCACGGGTATTTCTTCTGGTAGCCGTAGCGACTATCTTTACGAAAAACTAGATCTTTTAATAAGTGCCCTTTTGTCTCAGGGCCACAAAATAGTAAATTTTAAAGATCTTTAGCTTTTTAAGGAGCCACAGTACAAACTAACAGGAGGCAGAGTTTGCGCAGTGGCTTTTTTAGTTTAATAACATTTTTTTGTCTCTGCCGGCTTTGCAGGTTCCGCGTCTTACGCGCTCCATAAAGGGGCTGCATACACCGTGCAAGCCTGTCATTGCGGGCTCGACCCCATGTCATTGCCTCACCTTGCTACGACAATCCTGTAAGACTGTCATTGTCGGGCTTGACCCGACAATCTCACACAGCGTGTCATTGTCTCCCTTTAACCCGACAATCTCACACAGCCTGTCATTGTCTCCCTTTAACCCGACAATCTCACACAGACCGTCATCGCCTCACCTTGCTACGACAATCCTGTAAGACTGTCATTGTCGGGCTTGACCCGACAATCTATTGCAGAAGTCTCATTCAAACCAGCCCCTTTACGCCTGCGGCGCCTTCCAATCCGGGCTAGTCTT
>CAVJSA010000022.1:0-36654 GCA_963651875.1 Lachnospiraceae bacterium
AAATCCTGATTAGAAGAATCAGAAAATCGTAAAATATGCAGAATTACATGAAAAAAGGCTGTCTTGTCTAAAGTTTTAAAACTTACAAGACAGCCCCATGACAGTTTTTTTATAGGATTCCCTGGTCAAGATGAGGGAATGACACAGTGAACATCTTAGACAGCCGCACTTGGTCAGAGAACAAAGCTCAGAAAAAATGACACTTACTTGTATTCCCCAAACAATTTTAGTTAATCGTAAAGTCAGAAGAAGAATTTCCCTGCTCTGGCGTACTCATTGTAACAGAAGCTTCCTGCTGTGTAAGAGAAGCCTCTTCTATATCAAATACAAAGAAGCCGTCTTTGTTATACAGATTATTATCAGCATCTTTTGTTGCAAAGCCGTCGTCTGCAATTACAAGCTTTTTAGGCATTACACAGGCAAAATGCACAGGTCCAAAGAATGCACTTGTCTCAGTATAGAGTGGCGCATAAAGTGCAGGCTTTCCTGAGGTTGATAAAGTTGTCGAAGTTGTTGACCAGCCTTTTACAACAGGGTCTGTACTTCCGGAAGTGTCAAAAGCAACCAATGCACCACGGCTAAAGATATTGTCAGTGCCACCACCATAAATAGTCGAAGACGATTCTCTTACAAGTGCATACAGAGTAGAAGTTTCGTTGCCACAGCCGTCACCTACAAGCAAATCCGTTATTTCAACACTATCCCAGTCATTAGTGTCGTACAACGAAGTGTCTATACCAACTTTAGTTTTTACAATTGCTCCTAAACAGATTGCAGAAGGAGTTCCTGGAGTTACAGTTACGCCGTCTTCTGTCTGGCTTACGGTAAAATCAACTTTTAAGACATTTAAATCTGCATCTGCAAGATAAACATTAGAGCCGTTAACCGCAATCTGCGAAAATTTGCCTGCAATAGTTGAAGATAGAGCTGCCGGCACACTAACTGTAGTGCTGGCAACCTGAGTAAAGCTAGAGTCAGAGCAGGTAAATGCATAAACGGTCGAAGAATAAGTTGGTGTGTTGTCAGTTATAGTTGATATTGTCCATAAAACATAAACAAGGTCGTTTACAATGTCATAGCAAATATCTGCATACGCCGGTTGTGTCGAAATATCTGTAAACTCTGCAGACACAGTCGCTGTAGCAGGAAAAGTGCCCGAAGTAATCGATTTTTTATATTTGTACAGCGACAGACAGTTGCCCCAGGTTGCAGCATACATGTTTCCTTCGCCATCAAATGCATAATAAACGGAAGTAGAAGTATCTTTCATAACAGTTGCTTCGTTGGCAGAAGAAGAGTCATAGGCAATCTGCATAAGTGCAGATGAACTGTCTATGTAAACCGCATTAGTGTTATAGTCAGCCTTAAAAGTAAAGCTCATTTCTGCAAGGTAAACAGTAGAATTTACAACAATGTAGCAGGCAACAATATTTGTTTCGTCCGGTAAAATTGCTAATTCTTCTGTCGGGTTAAATGCAAGAGTTTTGCTGTTTCCTGTTAGTTCTCCATTTACAAACCAGTAGTAAGAAGAAACTGAGAATCCATCAAGTCCGCTAAGACTAAATGTTAAATCAGTATCTGCATAAGTAATTTTACTTCCAGTTGTATAAGAAGCAGAATCACTGTCCACCGCTGTAATTGCAGCACTTTCTGCTAAGTTTACAATACTAGTAGTAGCTTCTGCGGCAGGCAGTACATAAACGCTGTAAGTTGTCGTTTGTGTATCAGAGTCAGTAGATTCAATAGAAATACAGGTCCAGCTACTTAAAGCACTTGTACCATTATAAGCATACAACAAAAGCGATTTTTCTATATCAGAAGCATCTGTGCTCGTATATGTTACAAAAGGAGAAGAAACATAAGCACTAAAGTTATCCGCATCTGCACTAGAATCGACCGTTCTAAATGCAATACTTGAATTACCAAAGTTTAAACCGTCTGTATTTAAGCTTGCTCCATCTTTTAACGTAACAATAATTGAACTAAACGACGGCATTACAGAAGAAACTGTCAAACTTGTATTGTCGTCTGTCGCACTTACATCAACAGAACCGCTTATAACAGTGTCTACTCCAGAAATGTCGGGATTGTTATTATTAAGACAAAGCACAGCAGTTTCTGTATCAGAAGAATTATAAATATTTATTGAATAATATTCTTTTTCGTCAATTTTAGATTTAAGAGCCGACTGCAGGCTTGTAAGAGCTGCAATATCAATTTCTGCCACTTCTTCGTCTGTCATATAAATATTAATGTCTGTAACATCTGGCAAAGAAGAAGCAAGTGTTGTTCCAAGCAAGGTTGTAAGGTTAGCAGGATAATCTTTTGCTCCACCAGCATACGTAGAACTTGAATTTGTTGCGTAATAAGTTTTTTGCGTTATGCACGAAAGTGTTTGTGTTGAAGTTGTAGTAATATCGTCTGCAATCTGAACGTTATATTCACTTATTTTATATTTGTATTGGTTTGTTCCATCGTTAAATTCAAAACTAATTACATACCAGCCCGAAGGGATTTCGCTTTTAGAAAGAACTACATTACCGCTGTCGTCAACCGTAACTCCGTCGGAAGAAGTTAATTCAATTTTCTCGCCGTTATTTATTCCATTTACAGGAGTTAAAACAGCCTTAAAACTGCTTATATTGTTAGAAGTAAGACTGCCAGTATCAGAAAGACTTGTTGTAGCCAATGTTAAACTAAGGCTTCCAGTATCTTCGCTTTTTAAGTGAACATCTACCGCATCATTTGTTACAGTCTGCTCACTGTCCGATGCAATGACTGTAAAGCTGCTATTTGTACCGCAAAATTTAACAGTATCACTTACAGTACCAACGATTTCTAAAGTATACGTTCCAACAGGAATTTTATTCATTGTAAAAGTGTCAGAACCATTCCAGGTAGCTTGAGAATCTCCGTCACTTGAAGTTGTAGAAAACTCATACGTTTTTTCACTGCCGAGAAAAGTTCCCGTAAATGTTAAAGTCCAGTCTTTTATTGCAGTCAAGTTATACTCTGCCGCATAAATTGCCCTCGCCTCATTCCGGGCAAGAGTTACGACCATTTTTTCACTGTCGTTAACCGCTGATTTTGGTTCTGTAATATTAGAACACCCGTAAAAAAGCCCTGCAAGAGCAACCACTGCAATTGAAAAAAAAGTTATTTTTTTCATATTCCTCTTTCCTCCATACTTTTACAAATAACACTAAAAAATTAGTCTTCAGCCCCTGCAGAATCATCTGCAGATGAACTTTCTTCTAATGTAAATCTAAATTCTGAAATTTTTGTTAAATCTGCACCGTTTATCGCTGTACAGGTAATAATATTTTCTTCTCCTAAAAGCGCTGCATCCAACTCGCTGAATGTACATCTAAAACTGCTGTCTGTCTGTTCAGAAATTTCTGTTCCGTTTAAGCTCCAGATATACGTCGTTGCACTAAGATTTGTAAATGTGTCAAATTCAACTTCTTTATTAAACGAAATACTGCTTCTTTCTGTAATCGCACCGCCACTGCTATATCTTGCAACAATGTCAAATTCACCAATATTTACAGAGGCACCACCTGCAAGGCGCACAAGTTCAACATTTGCAGAGTTTTCGCCTGCGCCGAGAGTAAGATTTGTAACTGTATTTGTCTTGTAATAAGCAACAGAACCATACAAAAGAGAAACTTCAAGACTAATCTGTGCCCCAACCGGCAAATCTTCTATTGTATAAACATTTTGAGAAGCAATGTCTGATTTTGTTATTTTAAAAGATTTTTCGAGAGAATAATCTCCGCTTATTTTTATTACAATAGAAAAATCCGTATCGCTAGAACTTTCTTCTGTTACAGCACGAGCAATACTTTCAGGAATTTTTACAGAAACATACGAAGTCCTAACTTCGGCACAGGAAAAAATAAAAAAGCTAAAAAGAAATACCGAACAAAGGAAGGAAAATCTTTTTGTCATAAAATCCTCCGCAAAACACTAAAAACACTTTTTCTAAACTTTAACATAGGCAAAACACATTTTCAATTTTCAGAAGCCACAAATGGTGTTTTATTTGCCTAAAACGCAAGTATTTAGTTCAAAAGTCTAATTCAAATTTAAACAAATCAAAATAAATTCAACATTCGGGCAAAAAAAATCCCCGGTTTGGCCGGGGAATGGTACTTTGAACCTGCTAAAAAGTCCCATGACAATCGGGCTTTTTAGACAGTCTTTTATTTTTTGTATATTTTTTTTAGTCCGCTAAACTTAAAATTCTAAAAAACTACTCAAGAATTGTTGCTTCGTGAGAGCCTTTAAGTTCGCTTCCAAGATCATGGCCGGCAGCCTTTACGTAACCGATTTTATATGCCTTCATGTCTGGAATTCCGAGCTTTTTGTGAACTTCTGTTGCAAATTTTGATGCATTTTTATTAAAGTGCTCAACAATTGCGTCGGCTTCTTCTTTTTTAACTGCAAGAACAAGACCGATTCCCATATTGTAAGTTCCCCACATGCCTTCTGCGTCAGCACCTCGGCGAATAAGTTCATCAAAAATTGCAGGCTTTTCCCAGCTGTCCTTTTTAATTACACTTACAAGGTTTGCGCCTTTTTTGTACATTCTAGGAACATTTTCGTAAAATCCACCGCCAGTAATATGAACCATTCCGTGGATTGCACTTCCAAAAGTTTCGAGAGCGTCCATAACCGGGCGAACATAAATGCGGGTTGGTGTAAGGAGAGTTTCTCCAATTGGTTTTCCGTTAAAGTCTTCGTTAAAATCCTTTACAAGTTTGCGTACGAGCGAATATCCGTTTGAGTGGCAGCCAGTAGAAGAAAGTCCGATTAAAACATCTCCATCTTCAATTTTGTCGCCAGTAATCATATTTTCTTTTTCGCCAAAACCAACGCCAAAACCAGCTAAATCGTATTTTCCTTCGTCGTAAAAACCTGGCATTTCTGCAGTTTCGCCGCCTAAAAGGGCACAACCGGCATCAACACAACCGTCAGCAACACCTTTTACAAGTTCACCTGCAACATGAGCATCGAGTTTACCGCATGCAACATAGTCCAAGAAGAACGAAGTCTTAACGCCAGAACACAAAATGTCGTTTACGCTCATTGCAACACAGTCAATTCCGACAGTGTCATATTTTTTTAATTGAAAAGCAATGTCGAGTTTTGTTCCAACACCGTCAGTTCCAGAAACAGCAACCGGATGCTTTAATCCGGCAGGAATTTCAAACATTCCGTTAAAACTGCCAAGATCTGTCAAAAGTCCAGGAATGCGGGTGCGTTTTGCATGAACCTTATATTCATTTACAGCGTTGTAACCTTCTTCAACGTCAACACCAGAATCTTTGTAATCGATTGTTGCCATAATTTTTCCTCAATTTTTTGGAGCGCAATTAAAAGTCGCGTCCGCGCTTGCGCAGTTCGGTAACCCTCAGTCCTTCGGACCGGCTAACGCCGCTGCTCCACCACGGGCTATATTTTTGCGTAAAGTATAATAATTTTTTTGTCTCGTGTCATTATAAAGCAACATCAAGACCAGTTGCTGCTGCGTCGTCTGCAAGCTTTTTGCGGAAAGCCACAAGTTTTTCTTTTAATTCAGGATATTTTATCGAAAGAATTTCGGCAGCCAAGTACGCAGCATTTTTGCTTGAATTGATTCCAACTGTCGCAACAGGAATCTGTGGAGGCATCTGTACAATAGAAAGAAGTGCATCCATTCCGCCAAGTCCATTAGAAACTCCAGGATTTACACATTCCAGAGGAACACCAATTACAGGTAAGGTTGTAGCCCCGGCAATTACTCCAGGGAGTGCTGCAGCAAGACCAGCCCCGGCAATTATAACTTCACAGCCGTCATCTTCTACCTGCTTTACAGTTTTGTGCAAAAGTTCGCCTGCTCTGTGTGCAGAAAGAATATATGCTTTATATTCAATGCCAAATTCTTTTAAAACATCGGCAGCTTTTTTCATTGTATCTTTGTCAGATTTTGACCCAAAAAATATTGCAACTTTCATTAAAAATCACCTCAAAAAACAGTTTAGAGCAAAATCAAAAATCTTACTATATAGCCCGAATGTCGGATTTTAATTAAAGCAATTCAAAATGACACTCGCAACAGATTGCAGGCGCAAGTCCGGCAATGACACGGAGCGTCGTCATTTCCTCTAGTCGAATGAGAAATCTTGTTCCGCAACAGATTGACATGTCGTTCCTTATCAATGACCGGTTGAACAGAATTTTTTATCAAGTTTGTTCTTCAAAATGTAAAAAACAGCCTCTCGCCAAAAAACTGTCGCTACACTCAAAAAAAATCAGTTGAACGCTCAAGATAAATTTCACTATCATTGAGCTATGAACAAAAATAAAAAAATTGCCCAGGACATGCTGGACTTTATAAAAAAATCGCCTTCGTGCTTTCATGCTGTAAAAAATATCTGCGATAAATTAACAGAAAACGGCTTTTTACAACTTTCGGAATCTCAAAAATGGAAGTTAAAAAAGGGGAACCGGTATTTTGTAACAAGAAATTCTTCTTCCGTAATTGCTTTTACGATTCCAGAAAATGAAGAAAAAAATTCGCCTTTTATGATTTGTGCAAGCCATTCAGATTCTCCTTCGTTTAAAATCAAGGAAAATCCTGAACTTTCGAGTGCAGGCTGCGTCGTTTTAAATGTAGAAAAATACGGCGGAATGCTGATTGCGCCATGGTTTGATCGTCCGCTTTCTGTTGCAGGCCGCGTAATCACAAAAACAGACAGGGGCTTAAAACAGATTTTAGTTGACGTAGACCGCGATTTAGTAATGATTCCAAATCTTGCAATTCACATGAACCGCGAAGCAAACGACGGACACAAAATTGACGTTCAAGGCGAAGTGCGCCCGGTTTTAAGCCTAAACGAAAACACAAAACTAGCCCAAATAATTGCAGAAAAGGCAAATGTTGACGAAAAAAACATTTTAACTTCTGACCTTTTTTTATATAACCGGAGCGAGCCTGGCATCTGGGGCGCAGAAAATGAATTTATTTCGTCTGCAAAGCTCGACGACCTTGAATGCGCTTATTCTACTCTCGAAGGATTTTTAGACTCGTGCAAACAGGACGACTGCGATTATTACGACGCACGCTGTAATGATAGCAGCATAAAAGTTTACTGCGTTTTTGACAACGAAGAAGTCGGAAGCCAGAGCCGGCAGGGAGCCGCTTCAACTTTTTTAGGCGACACACTTTCGAGAATAAATTTTGCTCTCGGCTCAGACCAGGAAGATTACCAAATTCGCCTTGCAGAAAGTTTTATGGTAAGCGCCGACAATGCACATGCTGTTCATCCTAATTACGCAAACCTTGCAGACCCTGTAAACCGCCCGAAAATTAACGGTGGAATTGTAATAAAATTCAACGCGGCTCAAAAATACACTTCGGATTCCATAAGTGCAGGATTTTTTAAGGATATTTGCGCACGTGCTGGCGTTCCGTTCCAGATTTTTACGAACAATTCAAACATTGCAGGCGGTTCAACACTCGGAAACATAAGCCAGACTCAGGTTTCTGTTCCGTGCGTGGACATTGGACTTGCGCAATGGGCAATGCATTCACCTTATGAAACTGCCGGCACAGACGACGTTGAGTTTATGGCAAAGGCAATAAAAGAGTTTTATAACAGCAGTTTTTGTCTTTTGTAAAAAATTTTTAGCGACAAAATAACAAAAAGTGTCATTGAATACGAATGTCAAAAATAATATAATCAGTGCAAACTAGATTTCTATATAAGGAGATTCTAAGAAATGACAGTTAATGACATTAAAAATGCCAAGATCAAAGCTTGGATTGAAGAATGCGTTAAAATGTGCGAACCAGACCAAGTTGTTGTATGCGACGGTTCTGCAGCAGAGTATGACCGTCTCGTAAAAGTTTGCGTAGATGCTGGTCTTGCTACTCCATTGGCTAAAAAACCACACAGCTACCTTTTCCGTTCAGATCCATCTGACGTTGCTCGTGTTGAAAAAAGAACATTCATTGCTTCTAAAAAACAGGAAGATGCCGGTCCTACAAACAACTGGATCGACCCAGAAGAACTCAAGGCTACAATGAAAGGTCTTTACAAGGGTTGTATGCACGGACGCACAATGTACGTTATTCCGTTCTGCATGGGACCTCTCGGTTCACCAATCGCTAAATACGGTATTGAACTTACAGACTCAGAATACGTTGTATTGAACATGGACATTATGACTCGCGCAGGCGAAAAAGTATGGCCATACCTCGACGACAACTTTGTTCCATGTCTCCACTCAGTTGGTAAGCCACTCAACAACGGCGAAAAAGACAACGGCGTTTGGGCTTGTGCTCCAGTTGAAAAGAAATACATTTCTCAGTTCCCAGAAGAACATCTTGTATGGTCTTTCGGTTCTGGATACGGCGGAAACGCTCTTCTCGGAAAAAAATGCTTTGCATTGCGCATCGCTTCTGTAATCGCACGCGAAGAAGGCTGGCTTGCTGAACACATGCTCATCCTTAAGCTCACAAACCCTAAGGGCGAAGTTAAATACGTTACAGGTGCTTTCCCATCAGCTTGTGGAAAAACAAACCTCGCAATGCTTATTCCTACAATCCCAGGCTGGAAAGTTGAAACAGTCGGCGATGATATTGCATGGATGAAATTCGGCAAAGACGGTCGTCTTTATGCTATCAACCCGGAAGCAGGATTCTTCGGAGTTGCTCCAGGAACATCTGCTCAGTCTAACAAAAACGCTCTCGAAGCAGCTTCAAAGAACACAATCTTTACAAACTGCGCTCTTACAGAAGACGGAGACGTTTGGTGGGAAGGAATCGGTTACCCAGCTAAGGGCAAACTCGTTGACTGGAAAGGCAACACACGCGACGCTCTTCCAAAAGACAAGGCACCAAAGGGCGAAGAAATGGCTCACCCAAATGCACGCTTTACAGCACCTGCACAGCAGTGTCCATGTATCGCTTCTGACTGGGAATCTCCAGAAGGTGTACCAATCAGCGCAATCCTGTTCGGTGGACGCCGTCCATCAACAATTCCACTTGTTCACCAGAGCCGCTCTTGGGAACACGGTGTATTCCTCGGATCTATCGTAGGTTCAGAAATCACTGCTGCTTCTACAATCAACGCTGACGAAGTTGGAAAAATCCGCCGTGACCCATTCGCAATCATTCCATTCTGCGGATACAACATGGGCGACTACTTCCAGCACTGGATCGACGTTGGTAATGCTGCAAAAGACAAAGATCTCCTGCCAAAAATCTTCTACGTTAACTGGTTCCGCAAGGACGAAAACAACGCAGATCTTCCAGGCGGATTCATGTGGCCAGGATATGGCGACAACAGCCGCGTTCTTGAATGGATCTTTGACCGCTGCGACGGAAAAGACAACTTTGTTGACACACCAATCGGCTACATGCCAAAAGAAGGCGCAATCAACACAGACGGTCTTGCAGACTACTACAAGAAAACTCTTCCAGAGATTACAAAAGTTGACGTTGAAGGATGGAAAAAAGAAGTTAAGGATATTCGTGAAAACCACTATCCAAAATTCGGAAAACATCTTCCAAAAGAACTTCTTGCAATCCTCGACGATTTGGAAGCTCGCTTGAATAAAGCATAGTTTTTATAAACTGTCTTAGTTAAAGCGCCCGTGGCATTTGTCACGGGCGCTTTTTTTTGCGTTAGCGCTGGGAATGGCGCGCCGAAGGCGCGTTCCGGAGCGTACGCGCAGGAATGAGCGTAGCGAACCATGGACATAGCGACCGCAATTCCGACTGGCACAGACAGACGGAATTGCGGGAACGCCCAGATTAATGAAAATCAGATTTTAATTTTATTGAGACAATGCCTTTTTTACGAGCTGCAGATCCCTTTTTAAAAGAGAACTTGACGGATTTTGCATGAGAGCTTCTTCGAGGAGTTTTTTGACTGTCTGATAGTCACCATTATTGAAAATTGGAGTAATCTGATTGTGGACAGTTATTTCGTGAGTGTGCAGAACCTGTTTTGTAATCATGGTGTCGATTGTATTTTGCATTGCCGGGCTAATATTTTTACGGTATTCTTCAAAAGACCTGCGCGCTGTGGTTTCCTGCCGGTTATTTAAAAGATTAGCCACTAAATTATACGAAATATTGTTATACATTTTTTGCAGGGACGTACTTTTTCCGTATTTCTGGCAAACCTGATCGATAAAATCAAGCGCTTGTGTTTCTTTATTCTTTTTGCTTAGTTCGAGCGCATAATTACAGGTAAGAGTGTCGAGATCGTTTTTTGCGGTTTTTAGTTCGCTGTCGTTTGTAAGCGTTAAAAATTCAAGACGGCTGATTTCCAGTGGAATTGCTGTTTTGTAGTCACTTTTGTCGTTTAACTCGCTTGCAACATTTTTTCCTGTTAAAGTTGCCATTGCCCTGTCGCTTATCTGTCGTCGGGCAGAATAATATTTTTTGGGAATAACTGCAAATTTTCTGGAATTTTCGTTTTGTTCAACAACTTTTTTTACTCCAGGATTAAAACCGTAAGGATTTGTCGTTTCTACGTCGATTTTTTGTCCGTCAATTAAGACCGAGCAGAACGCATGAACTGAAGTTTCCTGGCCGTAAACGTCGATTGCAAGTGAACGGGCAAGTGCAAAATAAAGGACGCTGGCAGTAACGCAATTATAATCGCCTGTCAAAAGAGTTTCGTTTAGCTTTGTGCAGCCTTCGCGGTATTTTTTTAAGGCTGAAGAATGAATAAAATATAAAAGTTTGTCGGCAGCTTCCATTTTAGAAAGCCTGGCAAAGTGTTCTTTTGCAGAATTTTCTATTGTCTGGTAGTTTTTTAAGCATTTCTGCCCTTCTTCGCTTTGCACGGGGCATAAAGAATATTCGAGCGCAAGAGAAATTATGTCGGTTGAACTAAGTTTTTCGTCTAAAAAAGAATTATTTTGGTCAAGGCCAAGTAAAATTGAAGGCTCAAGTTGAATCTGTTCCATATTTTGAGAAAATGCAAAAAGTGGCACAAACAAAAAGAGAATAACTGTATAAGAAATTTTGTTTTTTATAAAAATTATAAAGTTCGTTAAAAATCTCATAAAACTGATATTAACAAAAACGGCACTTTAATTGAACGATTTTTATAAAAAAAGGAAAACCGGCCCTGCAAAACGGAGAAAACTGCAAAGCCGGTTCTTTAAGGAGTATAGACCGCCCAATCTTAAGGGGAGGATTCGCGGTCAAGTACTAAAAAATCTTGCACTCTTTTTTAGCACTTTTTATAAAACAAAGTATGTAATATAACCATTTGTTTTTCTTGTATTTTTCCGTTGTCGTTTTGGTTTAAACAATACTAATCAGCATATTTTATAATTCTTTTTATAATTTCTTTTAGTAATAATACCGCAATGCACGCTAATAAAAATTCAATAAGCATTATTTGTATTTATTAAGCAATTTTTATAAAAATACAGAAAACGAAATAAATAAAAATATTACTTTTTATAACTTTACCAGCTGACAGTACAACTTATTGGAAAATGGTCTGAATATCCGCTTCCGTTTTTTAAGAAATACTGGCGCGGAGAGCCATTTTCGTTTGTCCATTTTGCATTATTTTCAACTTTAAAATCTGAAATTTTTGAATATTTTCCTGCAAAAAAATGGTCAATTCTCTCCCATGTATTGCGATAAAAATAACTTCCCGGCTCGTAAAGTTCATCTTCTGCTATAAACCACGGAGAATAAACATTTACGTTCTCGCTTCCGCGCAATTTAATATTTGCGACTTCCTGCAAACTATCATTTTTTAAAAATTCACTTATGTCCCGGTTAAAATCTCCACAGGCAATTGCAGGAATTTTATTTTTCTGGGCATATAAAAAATCTTTAGCAAGAACGCTTTCCTGATAATTTCTCCATACTTCACTTTTTTCCGCCCCGCCGCTTTTACTTTTCCAGTGTCCTGCCATTAAAAGAAGAGGCTTTTCCTTTACCATTACAGTAACTTTTACCAATGGACGAACCGACGGCATTTTTTCTTTTTCCGAGCGAATATCCAAAGAATGCAAGCGAAGTTGAATAAGCGGATAACGACTTAAAATTCCAATTCCAATGGCTGAACCTTTTTCTTTTGCAAAACAACCGTAACTGTAATTTTTAGAAAAGTTAAAATTTGAACAAAGCCTGTTAAAAATGTCATAAAGCTGATCCTGGTTTTCTAATTCCTGCATAACAAAAATATCAGGTGAGCATTCTTTTACAACCTCTGCAAGACGCTCTAAACGCTGCTCATATTTTTCTTTTGACCAGCCGCCAGAAGCGCTCGCGTATTGTGAATATTCAATTCCGTCAAAGTTTGAATCAAAAAATGTCTGTAAGTTCCAGCTTAAAATTTTTACGCTAACACTCGCATCTTCGCCACTGGCAGCAGAAGACTGAACAGAACACGAATTATTGCACGACACGAATAAAAATAAAAAAACAGACAAAAATACAAACGCGTAAACTTTACTTTTTTTCTTTGGCTCAAAAAAATTCATTCTAAAAACTCCATAAAAAGATAAGGTATGGACGTTTTTACTTTTGGAGAAGCAAAACAAAGACTGATATTTTTCTAAAAAAAACGCCCTACTATATTAAATGGCGCTATTTTGCATTTTTTGACAATTTTTTACAAAAAAAGTTTTCAATTTTTGGTTATTTTTTGTTTATCAAATTAAATAAAATTAAAAATTCTATTATAATAAGAGTAATCATTGTAAAAATTTAATCGTGCAAACTTTCAGTCAAGAGGAACAATATGCCTAAAATAATGCAATACAATAAAGGCTCAATCATTTATTTTGCAGGAGACCGCGACGAAAGGGTTTTCATTTTACAGAAAGGCTGCGTAATTATTTCAACAATCGATGTCGAAACTCACCAGACTGTAACAGAACAGATAAAAACCGGAGAATTTTTTGGTGTAAAATCTGCATTGGGACATTTTCCCCGCGAAGAAACAGCAACAGTTTTAATGGATTCCGTTTGTCTTGCACTTACAGTCCAGGAATTTGAAACAATATTTTCGTCAAACAAAAATCTGATAATGAAGATGCTCCGCGTATTTTCAAATCAGTTAAGACAGATTCACAAAAAAACAGAAGAAATCTTAAACAAAGGAGTCGACGTAAACCAGCAGAACGGAATGCTCAGCGTTGCCCAGGCATTTTTTAAAGACGAAAAGTGGAGAACCTGCAGCGACATCTGCGCAACCTATTTAAAACTCTATCCGACAGCTTTCAACAAAGAAGAAGTAGTAAAAATGTTTAAGACTTCCTTTGCCCGTGCAAAAAGTCAGTTTGACGATTCCAGCGTTGACAATTCTGCCCTCGATTATTCAACAGACAAGGCATTAAGACTCTTTGCCCTGCCAGCATTCAGCAGATTTGCAAAAAAATACGAACCAAACCAGGTAATCATAACAGAATTTGAACCAGGCGACAGTTTTTATTTAATCCAAAGCGGAAACGTACGCTTAGTAAAATGCGTAAACGGACAGAATAAAAATCTGGACATTTTAAAGCCTGGAGAATTTTTTGGCGAAATGGCAATCTTAGACAATTCACCACGCTCTGCAACCTGTCTTGCAGCCGGACATGTAACCTGTCTTGAATTCAATAAAGCAAATTTTGAAATTCTAATTACAGGCAATCCGCAGATTGCATTAAATATCTTAAAACTCTTCTGCAAAAGAATTTACGACCAGAAGCGCCGCTTTAAGATTCTCGTAATCCAGGACTTACAGGCAAGAATTGCAGACGTTTTCTGTATGCTCGACGAAATGAATCCGCCGATAAACCCGAATGACAAACAGCGCCGCTTTAACGTAACAGTTCAGGACGTTGCGCATTGGGCAGCCCTTCCTATAGAACAGACAACAGACGAAATCAACCGTTTTGCCATGTCTAAAAAAATCGAAGTTTTTGAAACAAATATAATCGTAAACAACATTGTAGACATGAAGCGCATTGTAGACACAAGATCTCTTACGCGCCAGTAATATCTGCAATAATCTAACGGTTGAATTAAACCTGGGCTTCCAGTTTTAGTTCAACCGGACAATGATCCGAGCCCATAATTTCTGAATGAATCAAAGCTCCAGTCATTTTTTCTTTTAAATTCTCGCTGACCAGAAAATAATCTATGCGCCAGCCTGCATTCTTTTCTCGCGCATGGAATCTGTACGACCACCACGAATAAGCATTTGCAGTATCAGGATTAAAATATCTGAAAGAATCAACAAAACCGCTGTCCAAAAGTTCCGTCATTTTCTGGCGTTCTTCGTCAGTAAAACCTGCGTTACGTCTGTTAGAAGCTGGATTTTTTATATCAATTTCTTTATGAGCAACATTTAAGTCGCCACAGACAATTACGCCTTTTTTTTGAGCAAGATTATGCAAAAATGCTTTAAAGTCAGTTTCCCACTTCATTCTGTAGTCGAGACGTTTTAATTCTGTCTGAGAATTTGGCGTGTAAACTGTAACAAGGTAAAAATCTTTATATTCAAGAGTGATTATTCTTCCTTCGCTGTCGTGCTCTTCAATATTCATTCCATAAAAAACATTGAGTGGCTTATGTTTTGTAAAAATTGCAGTTCCAGAATAGCCTTTTTTTACGGCATAATTCCAATATTCAAAATATCCGGGCAGTTCCATTGTTATCTGCCCTTTCTGCAGCTTAGTTTCCTGCAGACAAAAAAAATCTGCATCCAGTGCCTTAAAATCTTCGTAAAAATTTTTAGAAGTTACAGCGCGCAATCCATTCACATTCCAAGAAATAAATTTTAAGTTCATAAAATAATTATAAAAAGTTCCGGTTAATTTTTATTTTTTTTCAGAAGCACAATCTGCTGCCCGCGTCCCGCTTTCCACAGTTCCGCTTTCGCTTCATCGGCTTTGCCGACGCCTGCGGCGCTGTTTCAATCGGGGCTAAGTTTAGCCGACAAAAGGAAAATGCACCGTCCGCGCCGTACAAAGTTAACTAAACATTAAACTTAAAGAACATTACGTCTCCGTCCTGAACAACGTAATCTTTTCCTTCCTGGCGGTATTTTCCGGCAGCTTTAATGTCGGCTTCTGTTCCATATTTGCGCAAATCTTCAACAGCGTAAACTTCTGCTTTAATAAAGCCTTTTTCAAAATCTGTATGGATTACGCCGGCAGCCTGAGGTGCCTTGTCTCCGTTTTTAATTGTCCAGGCACGACATTCATCTGGTCCGCCAGTAAAGAACGTGCGTAAGCCCATTAAATGGTAAGCTGCACGAGCCAAAACTGTAAGACCAGATTCCTTAAGACCAACGCTGTCCATAAATTCCTTGCGATCTTCTGGAGTTTCGATATCAACGAGGTCGCTTTCAAATTTTCCGCAGATAACAATTACTTCGCTTTTTTCTTCTGCGGCAATCTTTTTTACAGCTTCGACATATTTGTTTGTACCGTCGGCGATTGTATTTTCGTCAATATTGCAGACAAAAAGCTGCGGCTTTATTGTCAAAAGATGAAGGTCGTAAATACCTTCAAGTTCATCTTCTGTCAATTCTGCCTGGCGGGCACATTTTCCCTGCTGCAAAAGTGGCAGGATTTTATCAACTGCACTACGATAGCCGGCAAACTTTTTTTCTTCAGCCTTACCCATTGCACGAATCTGGCGGGTAACTTTGTCTTCGCGCTTTGTAATTGTGTCAATGTCGGCCTGGCAAAGTTCATAATTAATTGTAAGAATGTCGCTTTCCGGATCAATTGGAGCGTCTGTCTTTGCATCTTCGCGCACGTGCTGAATATCCGGATCGTCAAAACAGCGGACAACGTGAGCAATTACAGAAGTTTCGCGGATATTTGCAAGGAACTGGTTTCCAAGTCCTTCTCCATTAGAAGCACCCTTAATAAGACCTGCAATATCTACAAATTCAACAGTTGCAGGAACTTTTTTCTTTGGCTGAAACACTCCTGCCATAAAATCCAGGCGTTCGTCTGGGAGCTCAACAACTCCGTGGTTAGGTTCAATTGTACAAAACGGATAGTTTGCTGCTTCTGCAGGAGCTCTTGTAAGAGCAGAAAATATTGTAGATTTGCCGACGTTTGGCAAACCAACGATTCCACAAGTTAATTTCATCTTTATTTCCTTATAAATTCGAATTTTAGACAAAAAATATTACTCTTATTTTAAAAAATGCACAATTACATAATGCGGTAGGGATTGTAGTGGCGCGCCAAGTCGCGTTGCGAAGCAATGGAGCGAACAGCGGAACCACGAAAAGCCCGACGGAGGCTTGCCTCCGGACCGCCCGACAAACTTTAGTATGCCTTCATTTCTTTACATATAATAAAAAAAGTAATATTCTATTATAAAAATCGCAGATACGACTTTTATCGCACCTGCCGGAGGAAAAAATAATGGCATTTGCTTTAAACCTTTATCCAATCACTTACATTGCACGCTACAATCCAGAAACCACAAAATGGGACGAAGAATGGCTTGAAAGCGACAAAATCCCTTATGACGAATTAATGGCTATGTCAGAAGCTGACCGTCAGGCAGTTTTGGACAAACGCAACCAGATGGGAATTCCAACAGTATCTTACACATCTCAGTACGCTTACAGCTGCTTTGAAGGAATGAAAGGTTTTCCAACAAAAGACGGTGGAGTTGCAATTTTCCGCCCGGAAGAAAACGGAAAACGCTTTAACAATTCTATGAAAGGTCTTTACTGTCCGGCTTTTCCAGTTGAACAGTATGTAAAAGCTTCTGTTGAATTTGTAAAACGCAATGCAGCCTTAGGCTATGTTCCAAAATACAATCCGGATTGGGAAAAAACAGACTACGCAGACGCAGACTCAATTTACATGCGCCCATTCATGAACTCAGAAGGAGCAATCGGCGTTGGCTGTGCAAAACAGCCTTATGTAGTTATCTGTGCAACAACAGTTTCTGCTTATTTTAAGAAAGGTCTCGACGGCGCTGTAATTACAAAACGCGTACGCGCAACTCCAAACGGAACTGGTTACATTAAGTGTGCTTCAAACTATGTAATTTCTGCCCTTGCAAAAAAAGAAGCAGAAGAAGCAGGCTACGTTGAATGTGTTTACCTCGATGCAGTTCATCACAAATACTTCCAGGAAGGCTCAAGCTGCAACATTTTCTTTGTTTTTAAAGACAAAACACTTGTTACACCAGAACTCGGCGACACAATTCTCCCGGGAATTACTCGCAAATCAGTAATTGCTCTTGCAAAAGAAAAGGGATACAAGGTAGAAGAACGCCCAATTTCTGTAAAAGAAGTACAGAAAAAAGCAGTTGAATGTTTCGTTACAGGAACAGCTGCCGGAATCAGCCCAATGTCATCTATTACCGACCTTAACGGCAAAAAAACAGTATTTGGCGAAGGTTTTGGTCCAGTTGCAAAAGAACTCCAGCACGAACTCAAAGGCCGTCAGTACGGTTTAATTGCAGATCCAAACAACTGGAACACAGTTGTAATTCCAGGAAACAAATAATTTAATTTCGTTTCTTAAATAAAAAGGCTGTCAGAAAGCAAAATTGAACTACGATTCAAAATGCATTCTCTGACAGCCTTTTTTTGTTTTAATAACCGATTTTTGCGAAACAAAATCTCGCAGCCTGCCAACCTGCTGGCAGGCAAAAATTCTTAACGCGATGGCGTTAAGCCGTGCGCTTTATTTAATAAATCCGGCACCAAGATTATTCATTATTTCAAAAAAGTGAGGAAAACTTACAGAACAACACTCTGCGTCCTTTATTGTCATTTCCTGTCCAACAGGAAGGGCAAGACCAAGACAGGCAAGAGCCATTGCCATTCTGTGATCGTCGTAACTTTCTACAACGGCGCCATTAAGTTTTTTTCCACCGCGAATAATCAAAGAATCTTCCTTTTCTTCAATGTCTGCGCCAAGTTTTTTTAATTCAATATTTAAGACCTTCAGGCGGTCAGTTTCCTTGCGACGGCAGACAGCAGCATCTTCAAGAACAACAGTCCCTTCGATTTGTGTTGCAATTGCCGCAAGCGCACAAACTGCATCCGGAAACGGATTCATATTTACGTGCAGTTCACCATCTGGCAAAGATTTTGTGCTCAACTTTCCGTGCCCGTTATGTGCCATTTTTCCGCCACAAACGGTTAAAGTATTTTTATTTTTATTCCATTCAATGTCTGCGCCAACAGATTTTAAAACTTCGACAATTGCGTCATCGCCTTGAGTTCCGCTTGAATCAACATTTTCTATTACAATTTTAGAATCCGTCATAAGGGCTGCAATCAGCGGAAAGGCAACACCTTCCCAATCGCTTGGAATCGTAACGTCAAAAGCCTTAATGTGAGCAGGTCCTTCAACTTCAATATTTTTAAAATCGCTGGAAATTGAACACGGCACTCCAACTTTTTCAAACCAGCGCTGTGTCATTACAAGATATGGAGTTTCTTTAGGATTAGAAAGCTGAATTTTTAGTTTTCCGTTCATTAAAATTCCTGCCATCATAAGCCCGGAAATATACTGACTAGAAACTTCACCTTCTGTCTTTACAACGCCACACTTTGCAGGTCCTTTTATTACAAGAGGACAACCGTTGTGCCCGGGGATTGCAGTTTCGGCACGCGCACCAAGCTGATTTAAGGCCTGTGCAACATGCAAAACCGGCCGCCGGCGGATTGAATCATCTCCTGTAAAAATGCTGATTCCGTCAAAAACAGAAACAATCGGAGAAAGAAAATACAAAAGCGAGCCAGAGTTGCCTACATTTACAACATCTGACGGCAGATGAATGTTTTTTCCGGCCCCAGTTACAATCCAGCTTGTTCCCGGTTCGCCTTCTTCAGAAAGGTTAAGTTCAACATGAGAGCCGATTAAAGGAACAGCTGCTGCGGTAGAAAGACAGTCGGCGCTTGGCAGAGGATTTTTAATTTCAGAAATTCCATCTGCAAGAGTTGCAAGAATCAGGGCACGAATTGTGTGCGATTTTGAACCTGGAACTGTGATATTTCCAGAAAGTGAATGATTGCTAGCAGTAATGTTCATTTTTCTGTCTCCCAACAAAAATTAGCGGACTTTAAAGAGAATTCCAATAACGGCGAGTGTAATTAAAAGCTGGAGCATCATAAATTTTATTAAAACCTGTGTAGGCGACCAACCATGATTTATACGCATATGATCATGCAACGGAAAGCGGATTTTTGAAAAAATTGAAATATGGAAAAATCTTTTTAAAAAGACCTTCATCAATCCCATTCCACCGTTTACAAAAATAATGGAAGATGTTGCAAATATCATAAACGGGTTTCCGCTGAGCATTACACAAAGTCCAATGTAAAAACCAAGGGCACGGCTACCGGCGTCTCCCATAAGACATTTACTAGGAAAAGCATTGTGCCAGAGATAGCCCATTAAAACGCCGGCAAGACAGAACGTCATTACAGCCCAGCCAGCTCCCTGAGCAAAATGCGGAACAAGAAGATAGGCAGCAATGTCTTTGTGTCCAAGAATAAAATAAAAAACAACGCCGAGCGTTAAAAGAGCAATTAAAACCAGAGTTGAACTTAAGCCGTCTACACCGTCTGTACAGTTTGTTGTATTTACAGAAGCCCAGAGCATTACTGTCGAAATAATAATAAATACCCACTGAGCAACAGCAATTTTATGTGTAAAAAACGGAAGCCAGAAATATATAACACCATCTGCACTCTGCTGCTTTAAATAAACCGAAAGCAGGACAGAAAGCACTACAGAAATAACCAGGTCAAGGAGGGCCTTGCGGTATTCGCCCCAGCTGCTTACACTGCGGTCATCTAAAAAGCCTGTAAGCATCATAAGCCAGGTTAAGACAAGTGCACAGCCTTTAAACCAGTCCATTGGAACAAAAAGCGCACTTAAAATAACAAAAACACTAATAAAAAAGACACCCGAACCAGTTGGTTTACCTTTTGCAGCCTCTGCGCTGACAGTAAATTCGCGCCCACGGTCATGAGGCATATATTTATAAAAATGAGGCATTGCATAGCGGACAACAAGAAAGCCCGTATAAAGAGCAAGAACAATAAGAACAGTATAAGACTGCAATAAGCGTGCAGGTCCAAAATATCGGGTCAAAACCCCGCCAAAATAGTAAAGCATATAGTTCACTATTTTAGCGCAGACAGACCGATTCTACAACAAGGATTTATAGTTTTAAGTTGCAGGGCAGTCTTTAGTCCTGGAGGTAGAGTGCACACAAGGTTTGTGCGTCATCGATTGTATTTTGAAGATAGCTGTATTCATTCGGCTGATGGCAAACTTCGTCCAAAGTTGACCAGATTGCAGCGTTAAAACCTTCATTTCGTAATTCAGCCCCGACAGTTCCTCCGCCTATTCCTATTGGATGAGCCTTTTTTCCGTGAGCTTCTTCAATTGCCTTTGAAAGTTTTACTACAACTTCGGCACTTACAGGAGTTGCCGGCGACTGCTGGTGCTGCGGTTCAGAAATTTCAATCTTTACACCGTATTTTTTTTCAACTTCAGCCGCTCTCTTGTCAACTTCTGCACGGACAGTTTCGAGCGTATAGCAGGGGAGAATTCTACAGTCCATATAGAATACGTCGTCTCCAGGAATAATGTTTATAGTGTCAACATTTGATTCTTTTTTTGTAGGCTGGAATGTTGAAGTTGAAGGACTAAAAAGTTCATCCTTTGCGTCAAAGAAATTTTCAAGATCGTTTAAGCGAAGTGCCAGGTCGCAGGCAGCAAGATGTGCATTTTTTCCTTTTTCTGGCATTGAACCGTGGCTCTGCAAACCGATTGTATGAACTTTTAACCAGAGAATATTTTTTTCTGCAACTTCGATTGTCTGTCCGTCAGAATCTCCGCCGTCAGGAATTAAAATTAAATCATCATTCTTAAAAAGCTCTTTATGTTCACGCAAAAGATATTTAATTCCATATTCCGAGCCAAATTCTTCATCTGCCATAAACAAAAGTTTTACTGTGTAATTTGGAACAATATTATTTTTTAGCATTGCAATTGCAGAAAGAACTCCGCTTACAAGTCCCTGCTGATTGTCTTCTACCCCGCGACCAATTAAACGGTCGTTTTCTTTATCGTAAACAACCTTCCATGGGTCAGAGTTCCAGGAGTCAAGATTTCCAGGAGGAACAACATCCATATGAGCCATAACCCAAACACTCTGTGTTTTTTTTCCAGGAATCGTAAGAAGTAAGTTTGGACGAATTCCTGAAGAAACTCTTTTGTCCTTTGCATCAAAACGTTCAAACTGAGATTCTGCAAAGCCTTGAGCCAAAAGCCATTTTTTTAAAGCTTCGCACTTTTTAAGTTCGCCGTCTCCACCACTTTCTGGTGCCATTGCAGGAATTGAAGACAAAAGTGTCTGCAATTCGATTATCTGAGGTCGTGTCTGATCAAGAAATTCTTTTAATGTATTAAAATTATTCATAGTAAAAAGATATTACCACAAAAATGAATTTTAATAATCAAGTTGAATGTTGGGATTCAATTGGCAATAGATTGTCGGGTCAAGCCCGACAATGACATGGGTGGGGGCACGACAATGACATGGAGGGACGTGGCAATGACAGGGCTTGTTTTTCTGTCATTCCCTTGCTTGACTTACCTTGTCATTCCAGCGCTTGTTTTTTCTGTCATTCCCCGGCTTGACCGGGGAATCTCTTATTTTAATAATTCAAAATATCTCTTAGTTAAAAATAACTGTCCAGGGACAGATTTTTTGTGTCGATTTTCTTTATAAAAAAGTCGAGGTTTACGCCGATAAAAGCTGCGCAATAAGCCGTAACTGCTCCACCGACAATTACAAAAAACGACATTAAGTAAGTTTGATTCTGGCTCCGCTGAAGAAACATTCCCGAAAAAACAAAAAGCAGAATCATAAAAATTCCTGCACAAACCCAGCGGGTCATAGAAACAGGTTTTAAATGTTCCAGCCAAGAAGGTCTTGTGTTTTCTAAGAGCTGGCTTAAATTCTGATCGGTGATTTCTGACTTTTGACTAATAGCGCGCTGTGCTATTGTCTGAGCTTTAGAAAGCAGACGAACCTTTGTACGGCAGTCTTTGCAAAAAAGAATGTGCAGACTGACTTTAAAAGGCAGGCGTTCACCTTTGTCGAGTTCAAAAAAAGAATTCATAAAATTTTCACATTTTTTACTGTTCATAAATCCCCCGCAAATTATCTGCAAGAAGTTTTTTAGCTCTAAAAATATAAGATTTAATTGTATTTACAGGAAAATCCGTAATTTCTGAAATTTCGTCGTATTTTAGTCCATGAAAAAAATACATTTCAACGCAAGCCCCGTAATTTTCCGGCAGGTCCGCAACACATTTTCGCACAGTGTCCAGCGTTACTTTTTGAATTTCTTCTTCTTCGGGCGTTAAATTTTTTGAAAGAATCAATTCTTCATTTGCAAGAGGAACGTATTCCTGTCTGCGGTTTACAGAATTTACTGCGGAATTGTAGGCAATTTTTGTAATCCAGGTTGCAAAGCTCGATTTATAACTAAAATTCTGCAGATTAACATAAACCTTTACAAAAACTTCCTGCACAAAATCGTCTGTGTCGTCACAATTCCTGAAAAAACTCATTCCCAAAGCCTGAACACGCTTTTTATAAAGCTTCATTAAAGATTCAAAAGCCTTTGCTTCTCCGTTTAATGACGCCTTTATTAAAAATTCATCGCGCTTATTTATGAGTAATCTTTCTATAGAGGTTAAAGTTTTATTCGCCATCCGTGATCCAGAATTCTAATCTTTTTGATTATAATCCCAGTCATTCACCTTATAAAAAATAATTGCACAGATTCCTACAGAAAGAGGAATAAGCCCCCCAAGCAAAGAAGGAGTAATTCCGTCCAAAAGTGCAAAAACAATTGTCAGCATAAGGCCGATTCCGGTAAGCAGGAGTCCGATTAAAAGCGAATAAGCTTTAAGATTGAATTTTTCACGATGATATGTTCCAGTTAAAATCTGTCTGCGAACTTCAAGATGATGCCAGAGTAAAGAAAAAAACACGACAACGCCACCGATCGCAATTCCAATAATTGGAGTAAGTGCAATAATTACCTGAGCTGCTGAACTTATGACTTTTTCTTCCATTTTTTTTCCTCTGCGCCAGAACTTAAATTCTAACTAAAATTCCGTTTTTAAGGTCTTCTATGGCCTGTTTTTTTATTTTTGCGTGCTGTTTTTTGCCGGTTGCTGTAAGCGGAATACTGTCAACAATTGCAAAATAACGAGGACGCTTGTATTTACTGAGCATTTTACTTTCTGCACAAAAATCATTCAATTCTTTTAAGGTAAGCGAAGGATCTTCGGCAATTACGTATGCGCACACAGCCTGGCCACGAACTTTGTCCGGAACAGCTGTAACAATACAATCTCTGACTTTTGCATTTTGCATTACAGCTTCTTCAATCTGAGCCGGATAAATATTTTCGCCCGAAACAACCATCATATCGTCTTTGCGACCTTTTACGGTTACAATCCAGTCATCGTTCCAGACTCCAGTGTCGCCGGTATACATCCAGCCTTTATAGAATTTTTCGCGGGTCATTTCTTCGTTATGGAAGTATGAATAAGTTGACTTTGCAGGAGAACGGATAATTATTTCGCCTTCAGTTTTGCTGTCTGTCGGAACAAGGGCTTCTGGTTCTGCCTTAGATCCGTCTTCTGTTAAGCGGACAACACGAACTTCGTCATCTGTACAACTACAGCCAACTGAGCCGGCACCTTCCGGAAGATTGTAAGGTCTTAAGAATGAATTCCAGAAAGTTTCTGTTGTTCCGTATCCGTTAAAGATATTTTTTGTAAGAACTTCGCCAAAACGGATGCAATCGCTTTGACTGAGCGGAGCGCCCATTGTAACAAGACCTCGCAAGGATTTTATATCGCGCGGATTTTTTTCCTGGGCACGGGCAAGCATTTCAAGGTTTGCCGGAGCTCCCATCATAAATGTAATTCCATATTTTGCGCACCAGTCAAGCGAAGTCTGCGGTCTAAACGAACGCATTACAACAACTGCAGCTCCTGCATAAAAAACAGGACAAACTCCACCAGAATGACAGCCACCACGATGAAACCACGGTGTCATGTTGAGTGTAATGTCCCGAGGTGTCATTGGATAATGCATTATAACGTCATGAGCAGAAAGAACTTCGTTAATGTCATTTACCGGAACGCACTTTGGCATGCTTGTAGTTCCGCTTGTGCAAAGACGGAGCACTTCATCGTAAATATGAGGTCTAAAATCGTTTACGGGCTCTGTAATTTCTGCATTTTTTATAAAATCTTCGTACGAAACGTGACCTTTTGGTAATTCAACTTTTTCGAGATTATCTGCCATTACAAAAAGTGAAGGTTTCCACAGACAGATTTTTGCAGCTTCTGCCATCATCTGGGCAACATTTGCAGAATACACAACGACTTTTGGTTTGTTGTGATTTATTAAAAGTGCCATTTCGCCACTTGCAAGGTTGTAATTTGCTGCAAGAAAGATTGCGCCAGCTTTGCGTGGGCCTGTGTACATAAAGGCGAATTCTGGAGAATTCCGAAGAGCGCCCATTACAACATCATCTTTTTTAATTCCGATTTTTTTGAGGGCGTTTGCAAGGCGGTTTGCCTCTTCATTCAACTGAGCGTAAGTCCAGGAACGGTTTGTGTCAGGGTCAATAATTGCAGGGCGTTTTGAAAACCTGTGAACGTTGCGCATAAATCCATTAAGCCAGGTATATTCGTGTTCAAAAGTGTCAATAAACATTGAGTCGTCGTAAGTTCGTGCCATAATTTCCTTCTGTAAAAAAACGCAAAAAGCGAAGTATATTTAATTAGACACAAGGTTTAAAAAAAGGTTGCAAAAAGTTGCAAAAAAAAAAGAGATTTTTTTTAGTTTTTTTTCAATAAAAAAAAACGGTGGCCACGTACGCGTCTTTTACCAACTCACCGCAACCACCGTCTTTTATGTTTTTTAAGACATAAGTCTAAATTTTAGTTTATTTTAATTTTCCATTTGCAAGATATGCTTTCCAGGTTGACTCAAGCAAGGTGTGAACATCAGAATATTTTGGTGTCCAGCCAAGTTTTTCTCTTGCGTAGGCAGAAGTTGCAACAAGTTCTGCAGGGTCGCCAGGGCGGCGCTCAACAAAATCAGCAGGAATTTCTTTTCCTGTAATTTTTCTTGCTTCTTCAAGCATTTCTTTTACAGAAACTCCGGTTTCGCTTCCAAGATTGCAGATTAAACTTTCATTGTTTTTTGCAATATACTCCAATGCCTTAACATGAGCCGATGCAAGGTCTGTAACATGAACATAATCACGAATACATGTTCCGTCGCGTGTATCGTAGTCTGTTCCAAAAACCTTCATTTTTGGACGCATTCCGCAGGCAGTTTCCATAATTACCGGCAAAAGATTTACAGGATTCTGTTCAAGCCCGCAAGGGAAGCCTTCAACGTCATATCCGGCAGCATTAAAATATCTTAAGGCAGCAAATTTTAATCCGCGGAGTTTGTCGTACCAGGCCATAATCTGTTCAATATTGAGTTTTGTAAATCCATAGTAATTTTCAGGATTTTTTGGATGTTTTTCGTCAATTGGAAGATACTGTGGCTCTCCAAACACAGCAGCACTCGAAGAAAAAACCATATATTTACAGCCATGTTTTGTTGCTGCATTTAAAATATTGATTGTGCCATTTAAATTGTTGATTGAATATTTTTCAGGTTCAACCATAGATTCTCCGGCAGCTTTAAAAGCCGCAAGATGAATAAAAGCGTCAAATCCTTTTGAAAAAGCCTGGTCAAGGTCGCGTTCAATCAGAATATTTCCGTAAATAAAACCGTTTTCTTTATAAAGATTTTGTCTTAAACCAGAAGAAAGATTGTCAAAAACAGTAACTTCATGGCCGTTTTTCATCAATTCTTTTACAACATGTGAACCGATATATCCAGCTCCACCAATTACCAAAACTTTCATATTTTTAATTCCTCCTGGCGTTAGCGCCAACAAAAAATCAGTATAGTTACAATAAATACGCTGTCAAGTTCAATCGAATTTTTCGAGAACTTCCGCAGCTTCCATCCACTCAAGATTCAATTCTTCTAACTTTTGTGCAAGATCGTCTATCTTTTTTTGAACAGTTTTAGCTTTTTCGCCGTTTGTATAAACTTCTGGATCTGCCATTTGTTTTTCATAGCCCGACTTTTCTTCTTCAAGCTTTAAAATCGATTCTTCCAGGGTTTGTACGTTTTTTTGTGCCTTTCGTTTTTCTGCTTCGATTTTTTTCTGTTCTTCCCACGAAAGCTTTGTCTGAGTTTTTTCTTTTTGTTCTGTGCAAGGTGAATTCTGCTCTACATTGCCGGCTTCACCCTTTTCTTCTGCTTCCAGGCGTTCCATGTAATATTTATAATCGCCAGGGAATGTTCTGAATTTTCCAGGTTTTAATTCAAGTACGCGTGTACTCAAACTTTCGATAAAACCTCGGTCATGGCTTACAAAAATTACAGTTCCGCCAAAATCCTTTAATGCGTCCAGAAGAACATCTTTTGAATGCATGTCCAGGTGGTTTGTAGGTTCATCGAGAATCAAAAAGTTTACAGGCTTTAACAAAAGTTTTAAAAGTGCAACCCTTGCTTTTTCGCCCCCGGAAAGGACATCAAGACTTTTATGAACATCGTCCCCACGGAACAAAAAATCACCCAGCATGTCGCGCACTTTTGGGATCAATTCAAGAGGCGCTTCGCTTTCGATTGTTTCAAGAACGGTAGAGCTACCTTTTAAGGTTTCTGCATTATCCTGACTAAAATATCCGATTTGAACTCCACTGCCTAACTTTACAGTTCCTGTAAAATCGGAATCAACGCCAGCAATAATACGCAAAAGTGTTGATTTTCCGGCTCCGTTATGACCTGCAACAACAAGCCGCTCACCGTTTTCTACAACAAGTTCAAGATTGTCGAGAACCTTAGTTTTTCCGTCGTATGTTTTTGTAATTCCGTTTAATGTTGCAACAAGACGCCCTGAATGAGGAGCAGGCGGAAACTTAAAATGAATTTTCTTTAAGCTTTCTGGAATTACAATCTGTTTTTCTAAGATTTTATCCAGCATTTTCTGGCGTTCCTGAGCCTGAGCCGCCTTTGTTGCCTTTGCTCCAAAACGATTTATAAATTCCTGCAAATGAGCAATTTCTGACTGCTGTTTTTCGTATTCGTGAATAAGGGTTTCAAGTTCAACTTCGCGAACTTTTTCATAATGCGAATAATTGCCAGGATAACGACGGAGTTCTCCGTTAAAAAGTTCGTAAACTTCGTTTACCGTATGATCGAGAAAATAACGGTCGTGACTTACAAGCAAAAATCCGCCTGTATAATTATCAAGAAATTTTTCGAGCCAGCCGCGGGCTTCAATATCAAGATAGTTTGTAGGTTCGTCGAGAAGAAGAATGTCTGGATTTACCATAAGTGCTTTTCCGAGGGCAATGCGCATCTGCCAGCCACCGGAAAATTCTTCGCACATTTTATCTAAATCTTCACGGCTAAAACCAAGTCCCATTAAAATCTGTTCTGCCATAACATGGCGACGGTTCCAGCCGCTGTCTTCAAGCTCATTTAAAATTGCATCATGCCGTTCGAGTAGCTGTTTTTCGTTTCCTTCGCCGGCCTTTAATCTGTCGCCGATTTTTTCCATTTCTGCCTGCAATTCGTAGCCAAATTCAAAAGCTTTGTCGGCTTCTTCGCGCAAAGTACAGCCATGATGAGTAAGTCCGCTTTGTGGCAGATAAGCAATTCTTGCATCTTTTTGAACAACACGCTGCCCGCCATCCGGCTGAACAAGTCCTGCCATTACTTTTATTAAAGTTGATTTTCCGCTTCCGTTAGTTCCAGTCAGGGCAACTTTTGAGCCCGCCTGCAAATTTACAGAAACATTTTTTAATATATCCCGGTCTCCAAATGCAAGGGAAACCTGCGAAAACTGAACAAATGCCATTTTTTTACCAATTATACAAAAAGTCTATTTACTAAAATACATTACCATTGGAGAAGAACCACGGGCTGTTGCTAAATTGCCTTTTATAGTAGCACCGCTGGCATCTTCCAGGCGCAGACCGCCACTGTCTTTTTTGTAGAAGAAATTAACAGGAGAATCCATACCTTCAAACTTGAATGTAATAATTCCGTCAAATTCATTTTTTAACTGATTTGACAGATAAATCTCTGCAGAAACTTTTATTTCTCCTTTTGCAGAAGCAGAAACAACGCCAGGAACTAAAAGTTTAAAATCTTTCCAGGTTGCACTGTTGTCCTGTGCAAATGTAATTGTTCCATAGTTTGAACTGCTATAAGAAGGACCTTCTTCAACAAAACTGTTTATTACAGCGTTGCGTCTTTCTATTTCGTCATTTATTTTTTCCTGAATACTGTCAGAGATTGCAACAAAGTTTTCGTTTTTAAGTTTGCCGTCACTGTCCATATACTGAACCGCAATCGTATTTTTTCCTCTTAAAGTAACGTAAATTCCGTTGTCTCCAAGTTTATATGCTCCGTCCTGATTTTTTGAAGTTTTTGTGTACGTCCAGCTTTTATCCATATCAGAAGTTCTTAAGCGAGCAGTAAATTGAATTTCTTCGCCATTTTTAGAAGTTTTTAAAACCGGAATAAGCTTTACTTCTCTTTGAACTGGCTGCAACTGCTCTGTTTCTGCTTCGACGGTTTCGTTTTCTTCCGGGACCCAGTCAACCTGACCAAAATCAAAGCCAAAGTCAGCATTCATACGAGTTAAATCATAGCGCCCACTTTTTATCATGTCGCCAAATTCTTCCGGGTACCACTTTTTTTCTACAGCGGCAATAAGTTCTTCGTCGATTTCTTCTGTCTTAACTTCGCTCTTAAGGGCAAGTGTGTCGTCTGTGCGTTCAAAAAGATTGAGATTATACGAAAAACACCATCCAAAAGTTCCGGTTTCTGTTAAAACACGCAGCCATTCGCCACTTAAATTGCCTTTTCCGTTTGTAACAGCCTGGCCCTTTCCTTTATAAAGAACACGGATAACTTCGTCTTTTCTTAAACGATAAACCTGTTTAGATGTGTTTACGGCTTCTGCACGGATCGGCAAACCGTCAAGTTTTACACTTGCATAAGTATGTTCAAATTCCGCATACGTTGAAGCAAGCTTTTCTGTCTTTTTTTTGCTTTGCGGTTCAGAAATCTGCCAGAGAGGAATTTCGACCTTATGTTTAGAATCCAAAGCCATAATAATGTATGACTGCGAAATATTTGATTTTACATAAACCTTTACAATCTGACCTTCGCAAACCTGTGCTTCCGGGTTATTCCACAACACTAAGGAATATCCAAGATTTCCACAGCTACTAAAAACTGTCGTCAGTAAAACAGCTGCACACGAAAGTGCAATTTTTTTTAACTTTAACATAGCCCAATTATTCCACAATTTATATTGAATTTAAAGCATAGCCAAAAATGAGCTTTGGCAGAGCTTTTTACAGACAACTCCTGACAGTATTGCGCGAAACACCGATAAACTTTGCAATGCGATTTATACTCATGCCCCACTCGTGCATGGTTTTTACCTGTTTTTCGGCTCCAGCCAGAAGCGGATAACTTTTTTTAGAACCTTTTGGCCTTCCAAGCACAACATTATTTTTACGTTTTAAGGCAAGCGCTTCCTTTGTGCGCTGGCTGATAAGATTGCGTTCAATTTCTGCACTTAAGGCAAAGGCAAAAGCAAGCACCTTAGATTGAATGTCCTGTCCCAGCCGGTAATTGTCTTTGATCGTCCAGATTTTGGCATTTTTTTCCATAATGATGTTTAAAATTGACATAATCATAAAAAGATTTCTGCCAAGACGCGAAAGCTCACTGCAGATTATAAGATCGCCGCTTTCGATAATTGAAAGAAGTGTCCCAAGTTCTCTTTTTTCGGGAATTAAAGTTCCACTGATTGTTTCTTCGATCCAGGAATCAATTTTAAGAGAATTTGCATTGCAGAATTTGAGGATTTCGAACCGCTGATTTTCGACAGTCTGTTTATCCGTACTTACACGAACATATCCATAAACTTTCATACATAAATTATACTATACTAAATAAAAGCTGTATAGTATAATTTAATAGAAAAACGCGTAAAGGATAGGAGCCACGCGAAGCGGCCACTGGAGTGAGCGCAGCGAAGGAAGCGGCTGGAGCGATAAGCGGAATGGCGGATAGCCTGACCTTGCGGCAGAATGACGCAAGGGTACGCCCTACTTATTCTTAGTCACAAAATCAATGAACTTTTCTGTGCAGCTTGTCGTGTAACTTCCTTTTCGCCAGACAAGTCCAATGTTCTGTGTAAGCGACGGCACAACAGGAATTCCTTTTACACCGTTCATATTTTTAAGGAGAGACTCATACAAAAAAGCCCCGCCAAGTCCGCCTGAAATAAATTTTTGAATCGTAAAAAGCTGGCTTGCATGCAAAATAACGTTCGGGCTGACATCTGTACTTTTAAAAACCGAAGCAAGCGTGCTGTTCTGAACTGAATCCGTGTTGTACATGATAATCGGTTCAGTTTTTATATCTTCGACAGTGATATGTTTTTTGAGCGCAAGAGGATGATTTTCTGAAACACAAAAAACAAGGTTTTCTTCGCTCAAAACAAAGGAATTAAGTTTGTCTATATCGTAAAAATGCATGTTTACGAGGGCAATGTCTAAAAAACCGTCGCGAACCATTTTGGCAGCCCGGATTGAGCCGTATTCAAAAAGTTCAACCGGAATGTCGGGATATTGTTTTTTAAATGAAGTAAAAAGTTCCGGAAAAAAAATCGTGCTTAAAAGAGGAGGAATTCCGATTTTTACGGTGGAAAGTGTATTGGAAATGTCAGAAAACTGCTTTACGGTCTGGTTGTACTCGTTAACAAGGTGAATCGCCTTCTGATAAAAAAGCTCGCCTTCTTTTGTGAGCGAAAGCGGAGTTTTGTTGCGGTTAAAAAGCGTTATTGAAAATTCCTTTTCGAGTTCTCTGATTGAATTAGAAATCGCCGGCTGAGTAACAAAAAGTTCTGCGGCCGCCTTTGTAGTTGAATGTAACCGCGCCGTCGCACAAAAATATTCAAGCTGAAAAACTTTCATAAAATACCATCGAACTCCAAGTTTAAGAAGGCTGCCCAAAAAACAATGTCATTCCCCGGCTACCACACATGTCATTTCCTCATCTTGACCAGGGAATCCATTACCGCATGTGTCATTCCCTCATCTTGACCAGGGAATCTCTTCGTGCAACAGATTGTCGGGTCAAGCCCGACAATGACAAGGGAGGGACACGGCAACGACAGGCTTAGCAAGTTTGCCGGGGTGAGTGCACAACAATGACAAGGGAGGGACACAACAATGTCAGACCTGGCAAAATTGCCGGGGCGATGCCCGACAATGACAGGCTTAGCAGGATTGCCGATCCGCCACCAAAAGTGGGTTTATTATAACACGGATTTTTGCACCTTGCGCTGAACGTTTAGTGAATTCCGTTCCCAGAAAACTCCGTCAAAGTAGCCCTGGATTGTCTTGTCCTTTTCTGCAAGTTCAAGGCGTTTTTCTGCAAGGAGGCAGTATTCTTCGTTTAATTCGATTCCGCAGTATTTTCTGTTGAGTTTTTTTGCCGTAACGCTTGCAGTTCCGCTACCCAAAAAAGGGTCAAAAACAATGTCGCCTTCTTTAGAAGAAGCCAAAATCAGCTTTGCATAGAGTTTTTCGCTTTTTTGAGTCGGATGGTCGGTGTTTTCAGGCATGGACCAGAAAGGAATCGAAATATCGTCCCAAAAGTTAGAAGGATAAGTCAGGCGGACTTTTTCTCCGTCAGTTTCGCTCCAGTCTTTTGCTTTTCCGTCGGCTTTGTACGGGGCAATCACTTTACGCTTTATTTTTACGGCTTCGACATTAAAATAATAATTGTCCGGGTCCTTTACTGCAAACCAGATGTCTTCCATTCCGTTTTTCCAGTTTGCCTTTGCCCCGCGCCCTTTTTCCCTCTGCCAGGTAATCCTGTTAAGAATCGTAAGCTGTTTTTCGACCGCCCTCTGCAAGGAAGAAGTGCATTTCCAGTCGCCGCAGATGTAAAGCGAGCCAGAAGCCTTTAATTTTTTGCAGACAAGAGGGAACCAGCTTTCAAGATATTCGTCGTAGCTGGACTCCGAGCGTGAATTAAACTGCAGGCCGTTAAAATTTTTTGTAAGATTGTACGGAGGGTCAATAATGATTAAATCAGCAAATTCGTCAGGAACAAATTTAAGCATCTGCAAAATGTCGCCGTTGAGCGTTTTATTGACAATGTCCGTTTGTGGGGTAATGTTTTTTGCGGTAAGTAATTTTGATTTTAAGTGTTCTGTTTCGTCCGGCTGTAAAGTGAGCGTTCTGTTTTTGCCGGCCCTTTGTTTTTGTTGCATGATAAGAAATTTACCATATTTTGATTTTTATGCGAAGTAAAAAGAAGAAAAGCGGTAACTATTCGGGCAGTCCGGCACAAGCTTACGCCTGTGCCGTCGGGCTTTTGCGGTATAAAGGGGTTGCCTAAAAAGTTTAAAATGTCATTGTCGTACTTGATTTTTATGTTATTCCCAAATCTTGACGTATATGTCATTCTCACACTTGACTTTTATGTCATTTTCGCATCTTGACGTATATGTCATTCCCTGGCTTGACCAGGGAATCTCTAAATGCCTGTAATATACTCCCTCAGACAACCCCTTTTCCGTTCAGCCACGCTTTGCGTGTCCGAACCGCTTTCGCGGCTGCAATCCCTACTGCGCCCTGTCCAAAAGCCAGTCAATAATATTTTTGTGGATAATTCCTTCGTAGTTTGAATTTACAAAAAAATCATCCAGAGTAAGAAGCAATTTTGGGTAATTGTCATGAATACCCTTAAAAGGCTTAAGTTCACGTTCAAGAGTGGCAGGATCAAGAACCGTAGCAGAAACCTGAACATAAATATAACTGTTGCCTTCTAAATCAGAATTTTCGACAACAAAATCAACTTCGTCTTTGTCAGATTTTCCAATCATCACTTTTGAATAGCGCCGTCGAAGTTCAAGATAAACAATGTTTTCTAAGACATGACCAAAATCATTTGACCGCGAAGTCGAAATTATAGAACGAAGCCCCGTATCTGCAATGTAATATTTTTCCAGCGTTTTTAAAACCTGCCTGCCCTTAATGTCATAGCGCGGAACCTGAAAAAAAATATAAGCATCGCAAAGCGCGCGGACATATTGTTCAACCGTGTTTACAGAAATTTTCCGCCCGTTAGAAATAAGCGTATCCGTTATTTTTTTTACAGACAGAGGACTGCCAAGAGCACCGCACATACATTCAATTATCTTTTTTAAAAGCAGAATATCATTTATTTTTTCTCGGACAGCAATGTCTTTTATAATTATTGTGTTAAAAATTCCTTCAAGATAATCTTTTAAAAGCTGAAAATCATCATTTATAAAAGAAAGATATGGAAACTGCCCGCAACTTAAATATTTTTGAAAATGAGCTTTTAATTCTTCCCTGGAAAATTCATTTTTATTTTCTGACTTTGCATTTTGCTTAAACTGCAGATATTCCTTAAACGAAAGCGGCAGAACTTCTATCGTAACGTAGCGGCCCGAAAGAAGCGTTGCCAATTCCCCAGAAAGAAAATACGCATTGCTTCCTGTTATGTAAATATCAACCTGATTTTTTAATTGCAGGCTATTTACAACTTTTTCAAAGCCAGGGCAATTTTGAACTTCATCAATAAAAATGTACGTAAACTTATTCGGAACAAGCAGAGAAGAAATTTTTTCGTAAAGTTTTAACGGCTCAAGAAAAGAACTGTTTTCCATATCTTCAAGATTCAGGAAAATAATCTGATTTTCGCTCACACCTTCTTTTTTTAAGTGTTCAATAAACATTGCAAAAAGAGAAGATTTTCCGGCTCTGCGAATTCCTGTTACAACTTTTATGACATGTTTTTCCCGCCATTTTTCAAGATGCTTTATATATTCGCTACGATAAAAAACAGGATTTTCTAAAACTTCTATTTTTTCGTGGTCATTCATGCTTTTTATAGTAAGAAAATCAGTTAAACTTGTCAACTTTTTTCTCCCCAGAGAAAAAAATCGGTAAAAAAAAATATTTTTTTCTCTACAGAGAAAATTTTACAGGCACTATAAATATAGTTAGTCGTAAAAAGCAAAACCATTCGGGCAGTCCGGCACAAGCTTACGCCTGTGCCGTCGGGCTTTTGCGTTATAAAGGGGTTGCCTAAAAAGTTTAAAATGTCATTGTCGTACTTGATTTTTATTTCATTCCCAAATCTTGACGTATATGTCATTCTCACACTTGATTTTTATGTCATTTTCACATCTTGACGTATATGTCATTCCCTGGCTTGACCAGGGAATCTCTAAATGCCTGTAATATACTCCCTCAGACAACCCCTTTTCCGTTCAGCCACGCTTTGCGTGTCCGAACCGCTTTCGCGGCTGCAATCCCTACTGCGCCCTGTCCAAAAGCCAGTCAATTTTTTTATTATTTTTCTTGCCGTTTTTATGCGGTTTTTATATTTTTATTTGTAGAACCACGAGTTAAGAACTATCAGTTCTGTGGTTTTCCTTTGCAAAAATTTTATAGGAGATATAGTAGAATGGCTAAACAGTTGATTTTTAATGAAGATGCACGCAAAAAGATGCTTTCTGGCGTTGAACAGATTGCGCGTGCTGTAAAAGTTACCCTCGGACCTTGCGGTCGTCTTGTTATGCTCGATAAAAAATTCGGCGCACCAACTATTACAAAAGACGGCGTAAGCGTTGCAAAAGAAGTTGAACTCAAAGACCCTTTCGAAAACATGGGCGCTCAGCTTGTAAAAGAAGTTGCTTCTAAAACAAACGATGTTGCCGGCGACGGTACAACTACTGCTACAGTTTTAGCTTATGCAATCGTAAAAGAAGGCTTAAAGTCTGTTGCCGCTGGAATTACTCCAATCGAAGTAAAACGCGGAATCGACAAGGCTGTTGCAGTTGCTGTTGAAGAAATCAAAAAGAACAGCCGCGCAGTAAAAGGCTCAGAAGACATTACTCACGTTGCTACAGTTTCTGCAAACAACGACCCGGAAATCGGTAAAATCCTTGCTGACGCAATCGAAAAGGTTGGAAAAGACGGCGTAATCACTGTTGAAGAATCTAAAAACATGGACACAACAGTAAAAACTGTAGAAGGCATGCAGTTTGACCGCGGTTACATTTCTTCTTACTTTGTAACAGACCGCGAAAGAATGGAAATCAACTACAGCGATGCTTATGTTTTGATCCACGACAAAAAGATTTCTTCAATGAAAGACCTTCTTCCATTGCTCGAAAAAGTTGCTCAGACAGGAAAACCACTCGTAATTATCTGCGAAGATATGGACGGAGAAGCTCTTGCAACTTTGGTTTTGAACTCTATCCGCGGAACACTCAAATGCGTTGCAGTAAAAGCTCCAGGCTTTGGCGACAGAAGAAAGGATATGCTCCAGGACATCGCTATTTTGACAGGCGGAACTGTAATTTCAGAAGAACTTGGGCTCAAGCTTGAACAGACTGAGCTCGAACAGCTTGGCCACGTAAAATCTGTAAAAATCGACAAGGACAACACAGTTCTCGTTGACGGAGCAGGAGACAAAAAAGCAATTGCAGACCGCGTTGCAGAAATCAAGGCTCAGGTTGAAAAATCAACTTCTGACTATGACAAAGAAAAGCTCAAGGAACGTCTTGCAAAACTTTCTGGCGGAGTTGCCGTAATCAATATCGGCGCAATCACAGAAACAGAAATGAAAGAAAAGAAGTTCCGTGTAGAAGATACACTTGCCGCTACACGCGCAGCCCTCGAAGAAGGAATCGTTCCAGGTGGTGGAGTTGCATTGATCGAAGCAGCACAGGCTCTTACAGACGAAGCTTCTGACGGTCTTTCTGACGAAGAAAAAGTCGGATTTAAGATTGTTCGCCGCGCACTCGAAGAACCAATCCGCCAGATTGCAGAAAATGCAGGAATTGACGGCGCAGTTGTTGCAGAAAAAGCAAAGAACGAAAAGAAGGGCGTAGGCTACAATGCCCGCACAGGAAAATGGGTAGACATGATGGAAGACGGAATCATTGACCCTGCAAAGGTAACCCGCTCAGCATTGCAGAACGCAGCATCTGTAGCAGGAATGCTTTTGACAACAGAATGTGCAATTACAGACATTCCAGAACCACCGGCTCCAGCCGCAGCAGCTCAGCCAGGAATGGGCGGAATGGACTACTAATAAAACGAACGCCCCCGCGCATGTCATTGTCGGGCGTCCCATGTCATTGTCGGGCTTGACCCGACAATCCCCGACAATCTATCCCCATAAAGCAGATTCCCCGGTCAAGCCGGGGAATGACAATGGAATCAAGTGCGGGAGTGACAAAAAAAACAAGATGCTGGAATGACAGAAAAAAACAAGCCCTGTCATTGTCGCGTCCCTCTCATGTCATTGTCGGGCTTGCCCCGACAATCTATCCCCATAAAGCAGATTCCCCGGTCAAGCCGGGGAATGACAGTAAGGGTGTCATTGTCGGGCTTGACCCGACAATCTTTTTAGTTTGTCGTGATACTCCCATT